>BDTS01000001.1 GCA_002897915.1 bacterium BMS3Bbin09
AACGGGATACTTTTTAATCATGAATCGCCCAGGAGGGGTGAGACCTTTGTTACCAGAAAGATAACGAGGGCCATAGCAAATATAATTGCGGGCAAACAGCAAGCGCTTTTTCTTGGCAATCTCGATGCAAAGAGAGACTGGGGATTTGCTCCTGAATATGTGGAGTGTCAGTGGTTGATACTGCAAAGAGATAAACCTGATGATTATGTAATTGGTACAGGCGAATGTCATACGGTACGAGAGTTTGTCGAACATGCTTTTAATTATGCCGGGATAGAGATCGAATGGCGTGGTGAGGGATCAGGTGAAGAAGGCATTATCAAATCTATAGATCTCTCATTAATACAGGATTCAGAGTCGGAACTTAAAGTCGGCGATAGCCTGGTTAAAATTGATCCAAAGTATTTTAGGCCGGCAGAGGTTGATTTTCTCCTTTCAGATGCCTCAAAGGCACATAAGGAGCTCGGATGGGAGCCGAAGGTAACCTTTAATGAACTTGTCAAAATTATGGTAGATTCAGATATGGCAGCCATTGGGCTAAGCTCACCCGGAGAAGGAAAACTCATTTTAAGTAACAATAAAATGGATTGGACAAGCTGACCATATGACCTCGGCCGTTTTTTTTGACTTCCTATTTGTCTTCGAAATTAATATTCATAATGGATAAGAAAGCAAAGATCTACATAGCGGGTCACAGGGGGATGGTAGGCTTCGCATTAAAGCGCGGACTCCAGGTGAAGGGATATGAAAATATCATTACTGCAACCCATTCCGAACTGGATCTTTCCCGGCAGAATGAAGTCGAAAGTTTTTTTGAAAATGAAAAACCTGAGTATGTGTTTATGGCAGCTGCAAAGGTCGGGGGTATACTCGCAAATAACACATATAAGGCCGAGTTTATATATGACAATATTATGATAGCGGCCAATATTATTAATTCCGCGCATAAATATGGAGTGAAAAAACTGCTCAACCTCGGATCGTCCTGTATCTATCCCAAATTTGCGGAACAGCCTATTAAAGAGGAATATTTGCTAACAGATACTCTGGAGCCGACAAACGAACCATACGCAATCGCAAAAATAGCGGCTTTAAAGCTCTGCAGGTATTACAACGAGCAATATGGGACAGATTTTATTTCCGTAATGCCTACTAATCTTTATGGTCTCTATGATAATTACAACCTTGAAACTTCCCATGTTATGCCAGCTCTCATAAGAAAGTTTCACCTCGCAAAACTTTTGTCAGACAAGAACTTTATTGCGATAAGGAAAGATTTTAATATATACCCGTTAGGTTTTGATCTTGGACTCAGTGAAAGTCTTGATGATGAAACCTCAATAAAGAACGTTCTCGAAAGGAGCGGCATTACCGAGAACAACGTAACGTTATGGGGCACTGGAGAGGTATTCAGGGAATTCCTGTATGTGGATGATCTGGCGGATGCTTCTATTTTTTTAATGGAAAAATACGGTTATGATGAATTAGGTGAGATCATAAATATCGGGACTGGAGAGGACGTTACAATCAATGAACTTGCTGAGATCATAAAAAATATAGTCGGTTATGAAGGCGAGATTAAGAATGATGTTTCAAGGCCGGACGGTCCGCCGAAAAAACTGCTTAATGTTAACAGGATAAAGAAGATGGGCTGGGAAGCGAAGATCGAACTTGCAGAAGGAATAGCTAAAACCTATCATTGGTATTGTGAGAACGAGCAGACCTATAAGATTTAATCATATCAGGACAGGATCTAATAAATGACTAAGAAAGAGAAAGTAGAACATTTTAATTCGGTAGCTGGAGAGCGTGATAAGTGGAGAAGAAAAAGTGCGTATTATCATGCCGAGCTTGAGAAATACCTGCGCTTTATCATTCCAGAAGGATCTTCCGTGATCGATATTGGATGCGGCACAGGTGAAATGCTTAATTCGTTGAAACCTTCAAGAGGGCTCGGGATAGACATAAGCCCAAGTATGGTTGAAATAGCAAAAAAGAATTTCCCGGACCAGGAGTTTGAGGTAGGCGATTTCGAAAACCTTGAGGTTGAGGAGAAATTTGATTATGTGCTGGTTGACGGGACCATCGGCACTGTAGATGATATTTATCTGGCCATCAAGGAACTACATAAGGTATGTAAGCCGGAGACACGCTTGATAATCGTATACTACAATTATCTCTGGGAGCCCGCATTGAAACTGGCTGAGACGCTCGGCATAAGAATGAAGCATCTCTTGCAGCACTGGCTGCCGATTGAAGATATTTCGAACTTATTATATTTAAATGACTTTGAAGTAGTTAAAGAGAGGTATCACTGCCTGATGCCTGTACATGTACCCGGTTTTTCCACCTTCTTCAATAAATTCCTGGCGAATATGCCCTTTTTCTGGAAGCTTTCATTAAATGAGATAATAGTTGCACGTCCCCTGGGAAAACGTAAACCAGAGGAGGAAGTGACCTGCACTGTTGTGGTTCCATGCCGTAATGAAAGGGGCAATATTGAGGATGCCATATTGAGAACACCAGAGATGGGTAAACACACGGAATTTATTTATGTTGAGGGCGGTTCCAGTGACGGTACCCTTGAAGAATGTGAAAGAGTAAAGGCCAAGTATCCTGAAAAAGACATTACTGTTCTTGTTCAGGACGGGAAAGGGAAGGGCGATGCAGTAAGGAAAGGTTTTGCTCATTCGGAGAATGATGTCCTTATGATACTGGACGCGGATCTGACTGTGCCTCCCGAAGACCTGCCGAAGTTCTTTGACGCCATTACCTCGGGAAAAGGAGAGTTTATCAACGGGTCGAGGCTGGTCTATCAGATGGAGAAAGAAGCAATGCGTTTTCTGAATCTTTTAGGGAACAAGTTTTTCAGTAAGGCCTTTACATATCTTCTCGAACAGCGCATACGAGACACGCTCTGCGGCACCAAGGTGTTATGGAAAGAAGATTATGAAAAGATAATCTCCGGCAGAAAATATTTTGGTGACTTCGATCCTTTCGGAGATTTCGATCTGCTGTTTGGAGCGTCCAAAATAAATTTGAAGTTTGCGGAGATCCCTATCAGGTATCGTGAACGTACTTATGGCACCACGCAGATCAGCCGTTTCAGGCACGGACTACTTTTATTGAAGATGACTCTTTTTGCACTTAAGAAGATCAAATTCATTTAATTCTTCAAAAATGATATAATTATTCTTAATTTATTTGAGAATGAAAAAGGTTTTATTAATATGGGAAGGGTGAAAAATAATGGGTAAATTATCAATAATGTCGGAATTTTGGGACTTTCTAAAAGTCCGTAAAAAGTGGTGGTTAGCTCCTATTGTTATCTTTCTTGTGCTGCTGGGAGCGCTGATCATATTTACAGAAGGTTCTGCTGTAGCACCTTTTATATATACTTTATTTTAAAAAAAACGGATCTCTGGCAGGATATAGCCGAATTAAGCAGTATGTAATCTGCTTCAATGAGACTTATGCCTGTGGTGTATAGCCGAATTAAGCGGTGCGTACATCCGCTTCAATGAGAGTTATTCCCTCTGGGTATATATATGAAAATACTCACTTTTAAATATACAGAGGTCCTTTTAGCGCGCGGGATAAAGATACTTCTTTTTTTGATACCTTTCATTCCTCTTTATGTATCTCCATCGATGTTATTCCCTTTCATAACCGGAAAGAACTTTGCGTTCAGGATATTGGTAGAACTTTCAGCCGCATTATGGCTTTCACTTGTTTTTATTAACAAGAAAGAGTGGTTCCGTACTTCTCCAATGCTTATAGCTATCCTGGGATTTTCATTTATCGTAGGTCTTGCCGATCTGTTCGGGGTGAATCCTTATAAAAGCTTTTGGTCAAACTATGAGCGCATGGAAGGTTATATCACGATTTTACATCTTACCCTATATTTTTTGATCATTAAAAATATATTCAAAAGCCAAAGAGACTGGAAGATCTTTTTCAGTATGATTCTGTTGGCAAGTGTCTTGGTCAGTTTGTTCTCCTTTATTGTTACATTAGATGAAAACGCGCTTAGTACCAGAAGGCACATGATGGAATATGGAACGAGGGCATTTAGCACTCTGGGGAATCCTCCGTTTCTTGCCGCTTATTTACTGATAGCATCTTTTGCTGGCTTGCTCCTGGCCTTTCAAATGCAAAAGATTTATCTCAGGTTAGTTTGTTTCATGGCGGTTATATTGAACTGCGCGGTTATTTATATGACAGCTACAAGAGGCGCGATCCTGGCGGCCATTGCCGGAGTGATAATGTTTGTCTCCGTGTCTGTTTTTGGAAGATCGAATAAATCCGGATCCAGCATGTTAACACGTATAGTCCTGCTGTTATTAGTTGTGTCGATCTTTATCTCGGGGGTCTTTTTCGTATCCGGTGGCAATGAATTTGTAGGGCAAGATCAGACCCTTTCCCGGTTTACTTCGATGATCTCAAGCGATTCTGCCAAAACCCGTTTTGATACATGGAAAATGGCATGGAATGGGATAAAAGAACGGCCTGTCCTGGGATGGGGCCAGGAAAATTTTATCGCGATATATACTGTTAATCCAATTCCAATAGATTGGGACGGGGTATGGATAGACCGTGCCCACAATATTTTCATTGAATGGTTGATAAACGCCGGATTTATAGGATTTTTATCGTATCTTTCGATCTTTGGAACAGCTTTATATATTCTCAGGAAGGCTGACCGGGAAAAAACACTTTCAAGAAACGAGGTGCTGATCATATTTACTGCCTTTGTTGTCTATTTTATTCAGAACCTTTTTACCTTTGATACTGTGAATACATATATTATTTATTTTGCTCTCCTGGCTTATATCGATAATACTTCGTCCGGTGAAAAACGGGTAAATTCAGATCTTCAATGCGATGCTGATCCGAAAAAAATCATAAGTGCAATGTTGGTTGCGCTATTATGTTTTTCTTTCTTTTTTTATTATCTTAATTACAGGCCCATCAGACAGTCCCGGCAGATCATACAGATGAGTTTTACTTCTCCGGAAAATGATTCATATGCTCAACTCTTAAATGAGTTCAATGATGTTTTGTCTTTAAACACATTTGGTGATGAATATATTAGAAGTGGAATGCGTGTCGTGTCTAATCAAATATTGATAAAGCAATATTTTGATCAGAAAGGTACTTCAGAACTTATTGGAACAACAGTAAAAGAATTAGAAAAGGGCATTACGTTAAATCGCCATAACCTTGAGTATCTGACGAATTTAATTAGTTTATTGAATATAATTGCTAAGTATGATAAATCTTATACAGCCAGGGTAGAGGCGCTCATAAATGAATGTATGATCATGAACCCTGAGTATCAATGGCTTAATATTGCTATGGCTGATCTTTATATACTGAAAAAGGATTATGAGAGTGCATTTGCCAGTGTAAAGAAAGTTGCGGACCTGAACCCGGAAGATGATAAAAGTCAGTTCAGGCTGGCCTTAATGTCGGTTTATTCCTCAAAAGGAGATGATTTAATACAGATCTTGGAAAAATTGAAGATGATGAGAATATCTGAAAATATAGTTTCTAAGGGATGGCCTTTTCTTTCTTTGGATGAACACTATC
>BDTS01000002.1 GCA_002897915.1 bacterium BMS3Bbin09
TGAGATATTCTCGAAGCTGGTCGAGCCCAAACTGGTACAACCGACCTTTATTACGGATTATCCGGTTGAGCTTTCGCCTCTGGCCAAAAGGAAGAAGGACGATCCCGGGCTCGTGGAACGGTTCGAACTATTTATAGGCGGCAGGGAGATCGCGAACGCGTTCTCTGAGCTCAATGACCCTGCTGATCAGAAGGGGAGGTTCATGGAACAGGTCAAGGCGCGTGAAGAAGGGGACGAAGAGGCCAACTACATGGACGAGGACTTTATCAGGGCGCTCGAATACGGAATGCCTCCGGCCGCAGGCGAAGGCATTGGTATTGACAGGCTCTTGATGCTTTTGACGGACACTGCCTCGATCAGGGATGTTATTCTCTTCCCTCAGTTGAGACCGGAACAGCTGAAATAAAATGAACTTCCCTTATCAATTCTTCATAGCGCTCCGCTACTTTAGGTCAAAGAAGAAGCACAGCGGAATATCGATCAACACATTAATATCCATCGCCGGAGTTGCACTCGGGGTGATGACCCTGCTCACGGTCCTTTCCGTAATGAGCGGTTTTCACGAGGACCTGCAGGAGAAGATACTCGGCGTAAATCCGCATATCATACTATTGAGCTACGGAGGCAGGGTGTCAGATCACGAATCTGTTATGAAGACAATAAACAGTGTTGACGGTGTCACGGATTCGTCGCCGTTCATTTACGGACAGGTGATGCTGCGGTCCGGCGACAGGGCGCAGGGTGTTGTTGTGCGTGGTGTCGATCCCCGTATAGGAGCTGTAACGACCAATATACTTGAGAATGTTATTTCAGGGAGTGTTGAGGATCTTGAAGCTGACAGTGACGTTCCGGGCATAATACTCGGACGGCAGCTTTTGAGGAGCCTGGGATTATTTGTTGGAGATGAGATCGATATGGTATCGCCGATGGGCGAGATGGGGCCCCTCGGCATGATCCCGAAGATGAAAAAGTTCAGGGTAGTTGGTTACTTTGAGGCGGGTATGTATGAGTACGATTCGAACCTTGCCTTCATAAGCATCAAGGCCGCGCAGAAATTCTTTGGTTACGGTAACGCGATCACCGGTATCGAGATCAAAACGGATGATGTTTACAATGCCGGGGAGGTGGCTAAGAGAGTGGAACTTCAACTTGGCCCGCCTTTTTACACAAAGGACTGGATGCAGATGAACAGGAACCTCTTCTCCGCTCTCAAGCTCGAAAAGATAGTTATGTTTATAATACTGACCCTGATAATCCTCGTGGCCTCTTTCAATATAATCAGCAATCTGATAATGATAGTCATTGAAAAAGGCAGGGAGATAGCGATCATGAAGGCAATGGGGGCGACCAACAGGAGCATCATGTCCATCTTTATGATACATGGGTTCATAATCGGCCTTACCGGTACGGTCATTGGTGTTGCGGGCGGATTTTTTCTCTGCGAGTTGCTGAAGACTTATAAGTTCATAAATCTTCCGGCGGATGTTTATTACCTGAGCTATCTGCCGGTCAAGCTCAGCCTGTTCGATTTCAGTGTCGTGCCGCTGGCAGCGATCATTATAAGTTTCCTTGCCACGATCTATCCGTCATGGCAGGCGGCGAAAACGGACCCGGTCGAACCCCTGAGATATGAATAGAACATTGTATAAAAAAATGAGATCAAGAAAGGGCAGATATGTTTAAACTGATCTTCAGGACCATTAATATCATTGTGTTACTTACCATACTGACAATAGGCCTTGCATTCTGGAAGGGCGGTGAGCCTTTCAGGTGGGTAGGGGACGGCATGGTGACCATAGGGGAAAAGGTCTCGGATGTTGGTGACCTTGTTGATGAGATGATCGATGGGGGCAAGAAGGTACAAAAATCCTATAAGGAACTGAAAGAAGTAATTGAACCCAAAGAATAATAATGAATAATTTGATCCCCCGCAGTTTTCTAACGAAAACTAAGATGTGGGGGCAGGCAGGCAATAATGGAAAAACTAATCACAATTAGAGGTCTTAATAAAATATACTCCTCGCCGGGCGGTGACCTTCATGTCCTGAAGGACATAACCTTTGATGTTGCGCGTGGTGAAATGATCGCGCTCATGGGTCCTTCAGGTGTCGGTAAGAGCACGCTCCTTCATATCCTCGGCACACTCGACAGGCCGACATCCGGTAAGGTCCTTTATGAAGGCAATGATGTCTTTAGTCTCGGGGGTGATGCGCTGGCCGGTTTCAGGCGCGGGTCCGTAGGATTTATCTTCCAGTTCCATCACTTGTTGTCAGAGTTCAATACCATCGAGAACACCATAATGCCGGCGCTGATAGCAGGCAAAAATTACAAAGAAGCAAATGCTAAGGCGGAGCACATTCTGTCAGAGGTCGGGCTTTCAAAAAGACTGAAACACAGGCCCGGAGAACTTTCCGGTGGAGAACAGCAGAGGGTCGCGGTTGCCAGGGCGCTCATGCTCGATCCCAAGGTCGTTCTTGCTGATGAGCCTACAGGGAACCTTGATACAAAGACAGGGGATGACCTCTTCAATCTTTTAAAGGAACTCAACTGCAAAGGGATAACCTTTATTATCG
>BDTS01000003.1 GCA_002897915.1 bacterium BMS3Bbin09
TGCCCAGTAACCGGCCTTTTTGGCCTTTAAGAGGGTCGTCGAGAGGTTAGTGACCTTTGCCACTGGCACAAAGTTCTCCCCTCCTGACGAGACATGCAGGACCGCCTCGGTCACCTCACACGAACCATGGTCCGGGATAACAATCGCGAACCCTCCGAAACAGGCGGCAATCCTCATGATCGAGCCGAGGTTATGCGGGTCGTTCAGCCCGTCGAGAAATATGAATGAGACCGGGTTCTCCTTTGAATCATCTATCAGCTTCTCGAAAGGCGTATAAACATATTTCGCTGTCGCCGCGACGATCCCCTGCAGGCGGTCGGCCCTCTTGATCCTCAGAAGCTCCTTCTCATCCACCTTTACGAGCGGAATCTTCATGGATTCGATTAACTCTATAATATGTTGTGCTTTGAAGTTTTCCTGAACATAAACCTTACTTATGCTTCCGGGATCTGCCTTTAGTCGTTCCAGGACAGAGTTCTTGCCGTACAGATACATAGTTTTCTTAGCCAACTATTCCTCCGATCTGATTCCAAATAATCTATTAAGATAGGGGCAAATATACCTGGAAGTCAAGAAAGAGATTAAAGAGTTGTAATTTACCTGAAATTAGATTAGTATTCATTTATTAAAAAAAGGAGGAAAATATTTTATGGATCAAAGACAGCCATTTAATTTCAATGATTTAAAAGATCTCAAACCACCCAAGATCAATTTCAAGGCTCTCGCTACGATCGTTATAGCGATTGTTGTCGTAATCTTTGTTTTTTCATTATGGTTCACTATAGAGCCTGAAGAGGTCGGTGTTGTTCTGCGGTTTGGTAAGTATACCCGGACCGTCGAGCCGGGATTGAACTTCAAACTGCCGTTCGGCATCGAACAGGTATACAAGGTGCCAGTCGAGCGGCAATTGAAGCTGGAGTTCGGGTTCCGATCTGTAACCCCGGGGGTCAGGACATCGTATTCGACAACCAAATACAAAGAAGAATCGCTCATGCTGACCGGTGACCTGAACGCTGCCGAGGTCGAATGGATCGTGCAGTTCCGTATCAATGATCCGTACAAGTACCTGTTCAGGGTAAGGAACGCCGAGCAGACCTTCCGTGATATCAACGAAGCGGTAATGCGCGAGATTGTCGGTGACCGCACAGTTGACGAAGTGCTTACCGTCGGCCGACAGGAGGTCGCCACAGCTGTAACAGTAATGCTCCAGAAACTCTGCGACCAGTATGAGCTCGGGATAAAGGTCGACCAGGTCGTACTACAGGACGTTAATCCGCCTGAAAGCGTAAAACCCGCATTCAACGAAGTCAATGAGGCACAGCAGGAAAGAGAAAAACTGATCAATCAGGCCAAGTCAGAATACAACAAGGTCATTCCTAAGGCGCGCGGGGAAGCGGACAGGACCATTGAAGAGGCCAAGGGTTACGCCCTCGAAAGGGTAAACCAGGCCCAGGGTGAAGCGTCGAGGTTCAATTCCATATTCGCGGAGTATTCGAAGGCAAAAGAGGTGACACGGCAGCGCATCTATCTCGAGACCATGCATGACGTCATGCAGAAGGTCGGGAGGAAGCTGATAACTGACGAAGAAGCGACCGGAATACTTCCGTTGTTCCAGCTCGAGAAAGGTGGTGCTAAATGAATAACTCAAAACTGATATTTATAGCCGCTGTTTCATTGTTTGCATTCACTATTGTGACGTCTGCAGCCTTTAAAGTCCAGGAGACCGAACAGGTGATCATCACGCAATTCGGTAAACCCGTCGGCGAGCCTATTGTAGAACCCGGCATCCATTTCAAGATCCCTGGTATGCAAGAGGCTAATTTTTTTGACAGGCGTTTCCTCGAATGGGACGGCTCCCCTAACCAGATACCGACAAAGGACAAGAGATTCATATGGGTCGATACATATGCCAGATGGAGGATAACGGACCCCCTGCTCTTCTTCCAGCGTGTACGTGACGAGCGCGGCGCCCAGTCGAGGCTGGATGATATCCTGGACGGTGAGACCAGGAACGCGATCGCAAAACATTACCTTGTGGAACTGGTACGCACAACGAACCGGGATCAGCTTTCGAGTGAAGAGTTCACGGGCAATGACGAGGCCAAGAGTCTGGCCAAGATTAAGTTCGGGAGGGAATATATAACGCGTTCGATCATTGAAGCTGCGGCCCCGCGCACACTCGAACTCGGGATCGAGTTGCTTGACCTCAGGTTAAAACGTATAAATTATGTTGATGAGGTCCAGCAGAAGATATTCGAGAGGATGATAACCGAACGCCAGCGTATAGCCGATAAGTTCCGCTCAGAAGGACAGGGTGAGGCGTCCAAGATCCTTGGCAACAAGGAACGTGAACTCAAGAAGATCCAGTCCGGCGCGTATAAGACCGCCCAGGAGATCATCGGTAAGGCGGACGCGGAGGCGACTATTATTTACGCAAAGGCATATAACCAGAGTCCGGCATCCCGCGAGTTCTACGGGTTCATAAAGACAATGGAGACCTACAAGGCCACCCTCTCGGAAAAAGACTGGCTGGTGCTTTCAACAAAGAGCGATTTTTTCAAGTATTTTCAGAGTCCTTCAGGGAAGTAGAAAAGCGTTTTAGTACAAACAGAATATCCTTGTAGGGGCAGGCAGCCGCCTGCCCCTACAGTCAGCACTGTAATTTGTGTTATTATTCCCAGATAAGGTCTATTTGCTTCAAAATGATCCATCTTTAA
>BDTS01000004.1 GCA_002897915.1 bacterium BMS3Bbin09
GATCTGCCATTCCCCTCGGTATAATACTTACCTTGTGAAGCGGATCCGTACCCGGTGTCAGTGTTGCGACAAGGGCGTGGCCTGCTTCATGATAAGCAGTATTGGTCTTCTCCTCTTCGGAGAGGATCATACTCTTTCTCTCCTTGCCCATCATGACCTTGTCCTTCGAGGTCTCGAAATCAATCATCTGGACCTTGGTCTTTGACTGCCTGGCAGCCAGAAGTGCGGCCTCGTTCAAGAGATTGGCAAGATCAGCGCCCGAAAAACCGGGTGTACCCCTGGCAAGTATCTCAAGATTGACATCATCGTCCAGGGGAATATTCTTGATATGTACCTTGATTATCTCAAGCCTGCCTTTTACGTCAGGATGCGGCACAATGACCTGCCTGTCAAACCTTCCCGGCCTCAGAAGCGCGGGATCGAGGACATCAGGCCTGTTGGTTGCAGCGAGGACTATTACACCTTCATTCGCGGCAAAACCGTCAAGCTCCACCAGGAGCTGATTGAGTGTCTGTTCACGTTCATCATGTCCGCCTCCAAGTCCTGCACCCCTGTGACGGCCGACAGCGTCTATCTCATCTATAAATATAATGCACGGAGCACTTTTCTTGGCCTGTTCAAAAAGGTCCCTGACCCTTGATGCTCCGACTCCGACAAACATCTCGACAAAGTCCGAACCGCTTATCGAAAAGAAGGGTACTCCGGCCTCACCAGCAATCGCCTTTGCGAGCAATGTTTTACCCGCGCCCGGAGGGCCCACAAGCAAAACACCCGTCGGGATCTTCCCACCTAGCTTCTGGAACTTCTGGGGGTCCTTGAGGAACTCAATCACTTCCGTAACCTCATCCTTTGCCTCTTCGATCCCGGCCACGTCCTTAAAAGTCACCTTCACCCCTTGTTCGGAGACGAGCTTTGCCTTGCTTCTGCCAAACGAGAGGGCTTTGTTCCCGCCGCCCTGCATCTGCTTCATAAAAAATACCCAGAGAACTACGAGAAGGATTATAGGACCAAAATTTAAAAGCAGACTCATATACCACGGTGTGTGGTCTGGCTGAGCCGTGATCCTTATTCCCTTTCCCCTCAGATCCTTCACAAGATCGGGGTAATCCGGCGCGTATGTATTAAATTTCAGGCCGTCTTTCAGCGTCCCAACTATCATGTTTTCAGGTTTCTTTATGATCACATCAGTCACTTCGCCCTGCTGGACCTTGACCATAAAATCCGAAAATATCATTTCTTCGTTCTTTTTCGATGTCTCGAGTATATTGAACACGAAGATCATCATTAATCCGAAAAGAACCCAGATCGCTATACTTTTATACAATTGCACTACCTCCTACCAATGGAATTAACATACCAGTAAGATTAACATATTTCTTTTTGTATTCACAACGACCTGAAACAGGAGGGTGACCCATATAAACTTTAAATTCCGTAGTCTTTGATCTTGGTCAGAAGGGTTTTATAACTTACCTTGAGCAGTTCAGCCGCCCTGGTCTTGTTGCCATGTGTCTTTTCAAGGGCCTTCTTTATGCATCTGGTCTCCACGATCCTGAGGGCGGCCTTCGCAGACTCCTCAAGTGTCCCCTCTCCCATATCATCAAGTGACCCTCCGGTAGAAGGCACCAGACTAAAGTGCTTCTGCTTTATAACGTCACCTTCGCAGAGTATCATCGCCCGCTCGATCACATTCTCGAGTTCCCGGATATTACCCTTCCAGTAATAAGCGGTCAGGATATCAATGGCGTCCTGGTGAATATTTTTAAGGGGTGTGTTCATCTCTGCCGAGAACCTCGAAATAAAATGTTCTACCAGTGACGGGATGTCGCTCTTCCTCTCCCTCAGCGGGGGCAGAGTGATCGGGAAGACACTTAACCTGTAATAGAGGTCCTCTCTGAAAGTATGGTCGGCGACCGCGGCCTCAAGGTCCTTATTGCTCGCGGCAATGACCCTTATATCCACTTTAATTGTGCTCGTGCCTCCGACCCTGTCGATCTCCCCTTCCTGAAGCGCCCTAAGGACCTTTGACTGAAGCGAACTGTCCATCTCGCCTATTTCATCAAAAAAGACCGTGCCCTTATCAGCAAGTTCAAGCTTGCCCGGTTTTCTTCCGGACGCGCCGGTGAATGCACCCTTCTCATATCCGAAGAGCTCGGATTCAAGTAATTCGCCCGGTATCGCGGCGCAGTTGATAGCAACGAACGCATTGTCTTTTCTCGGACTCATGTCATGTATGGCCCGCGCAAAGAGTTCTTTGCCCGTGCCGGATTCACCAAGGAGCAGTACCGTTGTTTTTGCCGGGGCGACCTTCTTTATGTTTTCCGCAACCTCGACCATGCCGGCGCTCCTTCCTATGATATCGGGGGTCCCTACCCGCTGTGCAATCAGATCCTTGAGCAGCAGGTTCTCTGTAACGACCATATGGTTCTTGAGGGACCTTTTAACAAGTATCTGGAGGTAATCCGTGTCGAGGGGTTTTGTTATGAAGTCATACGCCCCCATTTTCATCGCATTGACCGCGGTCTCGACCGTGCCGAACGCAGTCATTACGATCACCGGGATCAGGGGATTCTCGTCCTTCGAGGCCTTAAGAACAGCGAGCCCGTCCTTTTTGGGGAGTTTCATGTCCGTAAGCACAAGATCGACCTTGCTGTCCTTGATCCGTTTTATCCCCTCGGCGCCGTCATTGGCAACAATGACCTCATACCCCTCAAGTTCAAACGTCTCCCTGAGCATCTGGGCCAGCGATTCTTTATCTTCTACAACGAGGATCTTTTCCATTATTAATTTTTCTGGTCCATCTGTCTATCTATCCAGTATTGGGGCTCTCTGTGCAGATGAGCAACTGCAACAACAATAATTGTCTCTGAATCTATACCATAAATAATCCCATATGGAAATCTTGAGAGT
>BDTS01000005.1 GCA_002897915.1 bacterium BMS3Bbin09
ATCCGTAATGTTCTTTGAATTCTTTTGCTTTTGAAGGGGACGTGAAATAACCCAGGTCCTTTATGATCGAGTTTTCAACTATGACCTTCTTATCATCGAAATGAAAGGGGACATTAAATGTGTTTGAGTACGCGATAAGGCTGAATAGCGCGATTATCAGAAAATGGAAAAGAGGCTTATGTGTAAAGCTCTTTATCATATTGGGTCTATTTATATCCGGAGTTTCAGGAAATTTCCTAGCAGGTCCTTCCCGGCTTTTGTGAGTATCGACTCAGGATGGAACTGGACCCCTTCGATCAGCATTTTTTTGTGCCTTATTCCCATTATCTCATCCTGGTCGGTCCATGCGGTTATTATGAAGTCGTCCGATAGGGTCTCTTTCTTGATAATCAATGAATGGTATCTCGTTGCCTCGAACGGCTTGGGGAGGCCCTTGAATATGGTCTTCCCGTCATGATGGATCAGAGAGGTCTTGCCGTGCATCAATCTTGGGGCATTGACTATCTTCGCTCCGAACGCGGCGCCGATAGACTGATGGCCCAGACATACTCCCAGGATAGGCATCTTCCCGGCAAAGTGCTTTATCACTTCTATGGATATCCCCGCCTCCTTGGGCGTACATGGTCCCGGAGAAATAACGATCCTTTCAGGTTTTAATTTTTCGATCTCGGATATCGTTATCTTATCGTTCCTGAATACCTTAATGTCTTCTCCCAGTTCACCGAGGTACTGGACCAGGTTGTAGGTGAAAGAATCATAGTTGTCGATCATTAAAAGCATGATAATACCTTTCGTAGGGGCATATTGAAATATGCACGGGCGTATCGCGATACGCCCCTACAGTTCATTTTCCGCCATTTCTATTGCCTTGAACATGCCCCTTGCCTTGTTCAGGGTCTCCTTATATTCCAGTTCAGGATCAGAGTCAGCCACTATGCCGGCTCCCGCCTGGATGTATGCCTTTTTGTCCTTGAACAGTATCGTCCTTATCGTGATGCACATGTCCATATTACCGGAAAAATCGAAATATCCGACGGAACCTGCGTAAGGTCCGCGCTTTGTGGGCTCAAGCTCTTCGATTATCTCCATGGCCCGTATCTTCGGCGCTCCTGATACTGTCCCTGCCGGGAAAGAGGCCCTCAGGACATCGAACGCGTCGTACCCGCTTTTGAGCCTGCCTTCCACGCTTGATACGAGATGCATGACATGGGAATATTTTTCAACGGTCATTAATTCTTTGACCTTGACACTGCCTGTTTCAGCGACTCTTCCGGCATCGTTCCTGCCGAGGTCGACGAGCATGATATGTTCCGCTATTTCCTTCGGGTCAGACTTGAGTTCTTCTTCGAAGAAGAGGTCCTCCTCCGGTGTGTGGCCCCTTCTCCTTGTTCCAGCTATCGGCCGGAGGCTCACTGTGTCTCCCTCGACCTTTACCAGTATCTCGGGTGAAGAACCGACGAGCGTGCATTTTTCTGTTTCTAAATAGAACATGTAAGGCGAAGGGTTTATCACACGAAGCGCCCTGTACGCGTTTATAGGTGTGATGTCCGTCTTCCTTTGAAAGTTCTGTGATATGACTGTCTGGATAACGTCACCTGACTTTATATATTTCTTGGTCTTTTTTACGGCATTCATGAAATCTTTTTTTGTGAAATTCGAAGAAAAGGCCAGAGACTTCGATGGCTTTCTCTTTTGCGAAGCCGGGGCCTTTCTTGGTACCACTGCCTTTGACTCGAGTTTTTTGACTATGCCGTCTATCTTTGCCCGCGCCTTATCATAGGCCTCTTTCGGGCCGTTCTCTATATAGGCGTTCGCTATTACCTTGATCTTATGTGTCAGGTTATCGAATACGACGAGTGTATCGGCCAGCATCAGAAATATGTCCGGCAGGTCAAGCCCTTCGTGATCATAGTCCGGCAGTTTCTCAAAATAACGGACCGTATCATATCCGATATACCCGGCAAGTCCGCCGACGAATGTCGGGAGGTCCGGCATAATGACCGGCTTATATTTTTTCAACTCCGCGGCCACTATCTCCAGTGGATCGTGAACAGCCTTGATCTTTTTTCTTTGCCCGTCCTGTTTGATAACGAGCTCTTTTCCATTTCCCTCAATGGTCAGGGAGGGATTCCCACCGATAAAGGAGTAGCGCGCCCATTTTTCACCGCCCTCAACGCTTTCGAACAGGAAGCCGTTTTTTCCTTTTAACTTAAGGAACGCGGATAAAGGCGTTTCGAGGTCTGCGAGGATCTCCCTGTAAACAGGAATAAGGTTGCCTTCCTTTGCTTTTTTAGTGAATTCTTTAAAGTTTGGGTATAGCATTGACAAAACCGGCTTCCATTCTTTACTATTTTAGATGTCTATTATAGACTATTCATTGCATTAAGTTAAGAGGTATTATCGTTGCTTTTTATTTTCTGCAATAGGTTCAATCATCGTTTTTTCGGTTGTATTTGCGGGAGTAGCTCAGTGGTAGAGCACAACCTTGCCAAGGTTGGGGTCGCGGGTTCGAACCCCGTCTCCCGCTCCATTTATTTGCCTGGCAGACTCATCCCGAGCATCATCTCCTTGTAAGCGAGATCATTCATTCCTTTTGCGCCATAGGCGATTCCGAGGTTGTAATGTGCATCCGCGTTTGAGGGATCAAGTTCAACGGCATATTTAAGGTGCAGGATGGAGTCGTCTATAAAACCTTTTTTGAAATACGCGATCCCGAGGGTAATATGATACAAGTTGTTTGAGGGGTTGATCTTTACAGCCTCACGGAGTATCTCTATGACCTTGCCAGGTTTGCCTTCCCTCATGTACGAGAGTCCAAGGTTGCTTAGGGCCGTGTCATGAAACGGATCGATCTCAATGGCCTTTTGGAAATAGGGTATAGCCTTTATATAATTCTTCTTTTTGAAATAACACATCCCGACATTATTATATCCCCTTGCCTTTCCGGGCGATTTTTTTATCACATCACTCCAGAGCGAGAGTTCGCTGTTCCAGACAGTATTTCTTGCGTATGTTGTGCCTGTTAGTAGAACCGCAATAACCACAAGTATACAGACAGCGGCTGTGCCGATAGTCTTATGCCTGCTTTCGTACCGTTGCACGAACATGAATATGCCAGTGACCAATAGTAT
>BDTS01000006.1 GCA_002897915.1 bacterium BMS3Bbin09
GTGTACGGATCTTTACGTTATCTTCGGTCGCAACTGCGATAAGTCTGCCGCCCCTGCTCTTGACTTCCTCCATATTTGAGAGAATCTTTTCGAGTACCTTGTCATTAGGAGCAAGGGCAAGCACCGGCATGTTGTTATCGATCAGCGCTATCGGCCCGTGTTTCATCTCACCTGCAGGATAACCTTCAGCGTGTATATATGAGATCTCCTTTAACTTCAATGCCCCCTCAAGTGCGATCGGATAGTTTATGCCCCTGCCAAGATAAAGAAAATCCCTCTTGCGGTAGAACTTCTTCGATATCTTCAGTACCTGTTCATCTACCTGAAGGGTCTTTTTGACCTTTTCCGGTAATTGCAGCAGTTCCTCGAAAAGCTCCTTTATCTCTTTAGCCTTGATCGCACCTTTCGCTTTTGCCAGTGCGATCGAAAAAAGATAGAGCGCGGTGAGCTGTGTGGTAAATGCCTTCGTAGAAGCCACGCCTATTTCTGGGCCTGAATGGGTATAAAAGACACCGTCCGCCTCCCTTGATGCGGTACTGCCGACAACATTACATATGGCCAGCACCCTGGCACCAAGACGTTTGGCCTCTTTTAAGGCGGCAAGCGTGTCTGCTGTTTCACCCGACTGGGTTATTACGATCATAAGGCTATCCCTGGGCATAATTGGCTTCCTGTACCTGAATTCCGATGCAATGTCCACTTCGCACGGAATCCTCGCCATCTCCTCGATCATGTACTTGCCCACAAGCGCTGCGTGCCACGACGTACCGCACGCAACAAGGAAGACCTTGTTCAACTTCTTCAATTCGGCCTTCTTCAGGGAAAACTCCTTGAGATCAACTTCATTCTTCTCCAAAGAGAACCTGCCGCGGATCGTGTCAGCGATCGCACGGGGCTGTTCATATATCTCTTTGAGCATAAAGTGTTTGTAGCCGCCCTTTTCAGCCATTGTGGGGGTCCACTTTATCTTTACAGGCTTCTTTGTTACTTTCCTGTTGTTCTTTATATTGGTTACAGTCACCTCTTTATTTGTGATAGTTGCCATTTCATTGTTCTCAAGTATCAATACGTCCCTCGTATACTTCAGGAAGGCGGGCATGTCCGATGCAATAAAATATTCCTTTTTGCCGAGTCCGACAACAAGCGGGCTGTCGTTCTTCACTGCCAGCATCTTGTCCGGTTCAGCCTCGCTTATAACACCGATAGCGTACGCCCCCTCAAGATGTTTCAGGGCCTTTCTGGTCGCCTCTTCGATCTTGCAGCCCTTTTGGGAATAACTCAGGATAAGATGGCTGATGACCTCTGTATCTGTCTCGGAACTGAAGACATGTCCCTTCTTCTTTAATTCTTCCCTTAGTTCAAAGTAGTTCTCGATAATGCCGTTATGCACCACAACGATATTGCCGGCCCTATGGGGATGCGCGTTTTCCTCTGACGGTTTCCCGTGGGTCGCCCACCTGGTATGCCCTACGCCAATAAAGCTCTCGAGCTTTTCACCCTTGATGAATTTTTCGAGATTCTTTATTTTTCCGGCACAGCGCCTCACCTCAAGCTTATTATTCTCCATGAACGATATGCCGGCAGAATCATACCCCCGGTATTCAAGCCTCTTAAGCCCGTTGATGAGTACGGGGATTGCGTTCCTTGTTCCTATGTAACCGATTATTCCGCACATTATTTTATCTTCTTTTTAACTTTCGCTTTTTGGGCTGTTGTCTTTCTGGCGCCCCAGTTATCGAGATTCTTCTGTTTTGCCCTCGATATAGCAAGCACTCCAGACGGGACATTCCTGGTGATCGTTGCACCGGCCGCGATATACGCGTTCTTCCCTATCGTAATAGGGGCGATAAGCTGGGAGTCACTGCCTATGAATACGCCGGATCCGATCTTTGTCCTGGACTTTTTCTTCCCGTCGTAATTACAGGTGATCGTTCCCGCCCCTATATTAACATTGCGCCCTACGTCCGCATCACCGATATATGAGAGATGTGAGACCTTTGTGCCATCTCCTATATTGGATTTTTTCACCTCTACGAAATTCCCTATCTTCGCATTGCTGCCTATATCGCTGCCCGGCCGGAGATGCGCGAACGGGCCAATGACCGCGCCTTTGCTGATCCGGCTCTCTTCTATCAGGGTATTATCTTTTATTGTTACGCCTTCACCGAGGACACTGTCACATATCCTGCTTCCCGGATATATGGTGCAGCCCCTGCCGATCCTGGTCTTCCCTTCAAGGTAGGTATTGGGATAGATGACCGTATCCCTGCCGATAGAGACCGACACATGAACGCTCGAAGTTGCAGGGTCAACAAAAGTGACCCCTTTTTCCATCCATTGCAGGACGACCCTTCTCTTTAATATCTCGGTGATCTCGTAAAGTTCCTTCCTTGAGTTCACCCCGCGGATCTCCTCCTGAGGGCAGTCATAAGCATTAAGGTTCTTGCCCGACTTTGCGATAATATCGATAATGTCCGTCAAATAATACTCACCTGAAGAGCTGTTCTTTTTTATCTTGCCCAAGTGGTTCAGTATCTCAGTCTCCATTACATATACTCCGCCGTTCAATTCAGTGAACCTTCTCTTTTCTTCAGCGGTAGTGTGTTTATCCTCGACTATACCGATGACCCTGCCCTTCTCATCACGGAAGACCCTTCCGTATCCGGACAGAGAATCATCAATAAAAGAAAGAAAAGAGAGTGCGTTGCGTCCGCGTTTATGAGCTGCAAGAAGCTTCTTCAGAGTCCGAGTGGTTATGAGCGGGCAGTCACCGTTGAGTACAAGGACCGTGCCTTTTTTGAGTTCCTTTTTGGCGGTCAAAAGCGCGTCTCCAGTGCCCAGAAGGTTCTTCTGAAGAACAAAAGTCAGACCGTCTTCCTTTACACGGTCCTTTACCGCCTGTGCCCCGTTCCCGATCACAACAAAGGTCTTTGAGGGATTCAATTTCTTTACGGCATCGATCGTATGCTGGAGCATCGGCATTCCCAACGCCTCATGAAGGACTTTGGGAACAGAGGATTTCATTCTTTTTCCGAGGCCTGCCGCCAGGATAACTACAGAGAGTTTCATCTTTATATGATAATGTTAATGTGTTCCGATTGTAAATACTCAGGCAGCGCCTTCCTTGCGGGCTTAATGGCGTCACTGGTTTCCCGCGCAGCCTGGATAAACCTCTTTAATTC
>BDTS01000007.1 GCA_002897915.1 bacterium BMS3Bbin09
CCGCGGGCAGCTCCACCCTGACCCCGATGTCAACGGGATTGTTAAGGAGTGACAGACCCAGTGTCTTTGCCTGTTTTTCGAACCAGAGGGCGCCTTCCCTGCCGGGTGCAACGACCACAAAGTCCGCATGGTTAATATCACCCTTTCTTGTCTCTATACCTGTTACTGTTCCGTTCTCGACCAGAATATCTTTAACATCACTCGAAAAGATGATATCTACTTTGGAATTAAGGTCTGCCTTTATCTTCTTGAGGAGTTCCGGACATTTGTCCGTACCAATATGTCTGAGCTTTGCGGGCACAAGAGTGAGCCCGAACTTTTCGGCCTTCACCTTAAGGGCATCGACCTTTTCAGTGTCGCATCCATATATCTTTTCAGGCGCGCCGTATTTAACATATAAGCCGTCAGTGTACTTTATTAGATCATTCAGTTCGGTCTCATTCACATAACGCTGAAGGTTCCCGCCAACGTCCTTGGATAAGCTGAGCTTCCCATCACTGAACGCGCCCGCACCTCCCCATCCGCATAACAGACCGCAGTAGGGGCAGGACTTGCATGGAATATTCTCGGCCACAGACGGGCATACCCTGTCAGCAATATCAACGCCCTTTTCTACCAGCAGCACTTTGAGTTTCCTGCCGGAAGAGACGATCTCAAGCGCGGCAAAAATACCCGCGGGTCCGGCGCCGACTATGATCACATCATAATTTTTCATAAAACAGGACTCAACTTTCCGCTACTATATACCAAGGGCATAAGTTTCGTAAGAATATATGAAATCATAAATTTCATCTATTTAACTCAGCTATACGTTCCATTTTTCTTGAATATGTTTTAGCGCCTTATAGTTCGTGAGGTCCAGATGTACGGGTGTCACAGAAATATAGCCGTCCCTTACAGCCTGAAAGTCCGTGTTATCACCCGGCTCCCATTTGGGTACTCCGCCGCCGATCCAGTAGTACTGCCTGCCGCGCGGGTCCTTCAACTCCTGAATGCCGTTATCATAGATCATCTTTCCCTGTTTTGTTATCCTGACACCTTTGATCTTTGCAATGTCCGGTACGTTAGCATTCAGCAGGGTATCAGAAGGCAGTCCCCGGTCAAGGAGCTTTACCACAAGTTCACGGGTAAAGGTTGCGGCAGCGAGGAGCCTGCTGGATGAGCCTTTTTTGAAACCGTGCCCATTATGGTACTCGCTCGCCAAAGATACGGCGATCGAAGGAACACCGAGCAGCGTCCCCTCTATCGCGGCTGCCACGGTGCCGGAATATGTTATGTCATCACCAAGGTTCCCGCCGTTATTTATCCCTGAGACTATTATGTCCGGCTTATGGGGGAGTATCTTGTTCACACCTATGATCACGCAGTCGGTCGGGGTGCCGTTTATGAAATAAGTCCGTGAAGCCGTCTTTTCAAATTTCAACGGCCTGTGGAGCGTCAGGGCGTGTGCTACCGCGCTCTGTTCAGTCTCTGGAGCAACAATATATACCTCGCCGATCGTCTTCAACGTCTTTGCAAGCATCTTGATTCCGGGTGAGGATATCCCGTCATCATTTGTAATAAGAATTGAAGGCATTATCTATTGTAGCAAAACCGGTCGTATTTGGGATTGCAGGCAAAAAATAGATCAAAGAGCAAAAATGCAGAAGAACTAAATGACAAAAAAGATATAGGAAGTTATTTGTTCGGAATAAGCTTGCGGCATGGAACAGGATATGTAGCCTTAAAGGGGCTGTCAGGCAACTTCTTGCTGCTGTCATAACAGGTCACGACACCTGGACCGCCCTCCCAGAAACTGTGGGGATTAACCTTCTCAAACCTGCCCTTATCAGGATTGTCCACGACAAGTACCTCGTAATTTAAATAAGGAAAGCATCCGGCAAAGTACCCGCTGCTGCCGATCGTTCCGATCTGCTGTCCACGGATAACCTTATCCCCTTTGCTGACCATTAGCTGTTCAAGATGGCGATAACCGCTCCTGACATACTTGCCATTATTGTCTATTCCGTGTTCGATCATGATCTGGTTGCCATATAATGATTCGTAGAATGCGTACACAACGGTCCCGGCTGCTGCAGCTATTACAGGAGTTCCGGCAGTGCCGACTATATCAAGACCCTCATTTATAACCGGCCTGAATCCCTGGGAGATAGAAGGAGCGTTCTGAGGCATGAGGACAAATGTGCCATCCGCGCGGGCCTCAGTGTCAGGCGCGGCAAAACCGTACTGTTTCGCGTCAAAGCTATTCTCTGTAACAGTGGCACAGCCGCTGAGCACTGCGGATATAACGATCATTAAGCAGATGGCCCAGAAAAGTTTTAGAAATTTCATATTCACTAATATAATCCATTTAGATTGAAGATTCAAGCACAAATCAATTACGAATTCCTTCCGCACGCAGCTATTGCCAGTCAACTCCAGAGCACGGAACAGGATAGGTCGTATTGAAGGGCAGATCATACCAATGTTTATTCTTGTCAAAACAGGTCACAACCCCGATACCGTCAGCCCAGAACATGTGTGGATTTATGGAGTTGTTCTGTCCGAAGCCAACCCTGACCTCATAATGAAGGTGCAGAATACCCCCTGCCAAAAGCCCGCTCCTGCCGAGTTCACCGATCTGCTGGCCTCGCACAACAACATCCCCTTTTTTCACCAGCCGTTTCCTGAGGTGAAGATACCTGGTCTTGACAGGCAGGCCCTTTTCATCAACTCCATGGGCTATTTCGATCTGACTGCCGAAAAGCAGCTCAAAATATGATCCAATGACCACACCTGGTGCAGCGGCTAATACAGGGGTCCCGGATTTGTCGATAATATCAATTCCCTCATGGCCCGAACGTTGGCCTGTCAGGCGCTTGGGTCTATATCCCTGCGAGATCGATGGCGCGTTATCAGGCATATAAACAGGCCTGCGGTCAGGCCTGACCCTTTCGGCATCAACAGTGACATACCCGTACGGCTTGACGAGCATACTTACACAGCCGGCCAGGAATATAAGTCCTATCAGCCCTATTAAACCTATTTTTAAAAGTCCCATATATCGTATAAGTCGTATTCTCATCATCAGCGAGTATAAATTATTTATTGGAGGAGAGGCAAATTAATTACGAATTACCTGAATTTCTACGGGTCTGCGACATGAAAGTGGGGAAACTCAAGCAACACGATCTTCCCAGTAGTCCTCAAAGCGATCGGATTTCATCATGCATCGCAAAGCGATAATGGCGTTAGCGCCGCGGACTGACCATTCCATGCCGGATTGTTTCAATCGTTTGGTAACGTTCAAAAGTTGTGGCATTATGCAATTTGGACTGAAGCGATTTGAATATTGAAATAGCCTCTGATCCCGAGTTTCCTTTTCCAGTATTTTTCCCATTGATCTCTTGAATACTGTCTGATCATTATCATCTTGGAAATGTTTGTAACTGCACTGTCAGACCATCCCCATGCTATCTTTTTCAGACGACGGCCTATCTCTCTGAATA
>BDTS01000008.1 GCA_002897915.1 bacterium BMS3Bbin09
CAATGGAGTAACTCCCCCCGGCCCCCTCTTAACCCAAGAGGGGGAGATAAAAGAAATGCTCCTACTCATAAATTTGTCGCAGGCCCAACGAACACTGGCAAAAGTTTGCAGAGTAACAGTTGAATGACAGTAAGAGCACAGGTTAGGTAACAACATTGTATAATAAGAAAAAGGAGATTTTATGACAACCCCGGAATTGCTGGAAACAGTCAAAAACAGATTGATCAGCACTTACAACCCAACGGCAATCTACCTGTTCGGCTCCTACGCATGGGGAACGCCGGATGAGGACAGTGATCTTGATCTGCTGGTAGTTGTTGAAAAATCGGATGAGAGGTTTTATAAACGTGGAGTTGCCGGTTACAAGTCTTTAAGAGGTTTGAAAGTTGCCAAGGACATTATTGTTTATACAAGTGATGAGTTTGATGATATAGCCGGTGATGTGTCATCGCTGTGTTTTAAGATCAAAAACGAGGGGGTGAAACTTTATGAAGCAGCATGAAGTTTGGCTCATAAAAGCAGAGAACGATTTGAACTCTGCCAGGCGGCTTTCCGAGAGCAGTGATCCTATTTTGGACACAGCTATTTATCACACGCAGCAATCTGCTGAAAAGGCTTTAAAGGCGTATCTGGCATTTAAAGCTCAGCCTATACAAAAAGTGCATGACATTGAAATTCTGTTGGATTCATGCAGTAAATTTAATGAGAACTTCAATCAGTTTGTTGATGATGCGGATATTCTTACCCCGTACAATGTAGCTTTCAGATATCCGGGGCCTGATATTGAACCTCACGGTGACGATGTTTCAGAAGCTATAGAAAAAGCTGAAGGGATATTGTCTTTCGTTAAGCAGTTGATTCAGTAATCAGCATTTGGGTGTAGAGATCGCCGGTTATATGACCGGCCCTTTTTAATGAAATAAGCAGAATGTTTGATAACAAAATCAATTCGCTATCACTTACCACCGCCTTCCAGCGCGTAAAAGACAACCACGGCTGCGCCGGGGTTGACGGCATAACCATCGAGAAATTTGAGAGCGATTTAAACCGGAATCTGTCAATGCTTGCCGATGAGGTTAAGAATAAAACCTACTATCCTCTTCCGTTCTTAAAATTTCTCGTTGATAAAGGCAAAGGTGACGGCGAATCAAGGGCGCTCTCTGTTCCTGCGGTAAGAGACAGGGTTCTTCAGGCTGCAGTCCTTGAAATAATCGGGCCGGTTCTTGAGAAAGAATTTGAAGATTGCAGCTTTGCTTATCGTAAAGGCCGCTCAGTAAAACAGGCTGTCTACAAAATCAAGTCGTATTATAACGATGGTTATCGGTGGGTGATTGATGCTGATATTGACGCGTATTTTGACAGCGTTGATCACGAATTGTTGCTTGGCAAGGTAAGGCGATATATAAACAATCAAGAGATCTTACGACTCATTGAGTTGTGGATAAAGGCTGAGGTCTGGGATGGAGACGATTTAAAGGTAATGGAAAAAGGAATTCCACAGGGTTCTCCTATTTCTCCGGTATTAGCCAACCTCTTTCTGGATGAGCTTGATGAAGCAATGTTGAAACAGGGGCAGAAATATGTGAGGTTTGCTGATGATTTTGTTGTTTTGTGTAAGAGCCGGGAACAAGCGAAGCAGTGCCTTGATCAGATAGAAGATAAACTTGAAGATTTACTATTGAAACTTGACGAGGCGGATATTGTAAGCTTTGATGATGGTTTTAAATATCTTGGAGTGATTTTTGTCAGGAGCCTTATCATGACCCCTTTTGATAAACCCGGGAGGGAAAAGAAGATGATTTATTATCCTCCGCCGATGAATATGGATGCATACTTATTGAAAAAGAAAAAAGGATGGTAACCCCCTCAGTCCCCCTTAACTTAAGGGGGAAGTTTTAGCTCCCCTCTTAGATTAAGAGGGGCCGGGGGAGTTATCCTTAAAGGAGTTAAATGGCTAATCTATACCTGACGGAACAAGGCTCAGTAATTACTAAAACCGGAAACAGGCTTATTGTCCGCAAGGACGATGAGGTGCTGCTTGATGTTCAGTGCAGCAAGATTGATTCAATCCTGATATTCGGGAATGTGCAGTTTACCACTCAGTCGGTTAATGAGCTTTTTGAACACGGTATCGAACTGGCTCTGCTCTCAAAATCCGGAAGGCTTAAGGGGCAGCTAACTTCCCCTTTTACAAAAAACATAGACTTGCGTATTGAACAGTTCGGAAAATACAATGATGATCTTTTCAAAGAGAATCTTTCGAGGGTAATCGTTAAGAGTAAAATTACTAACTGTTTCAATGTCATGAAATCATTTGCCGTGAATCATCCTGAAATAGATCTTAAAGGAGAGTTGACAGCGCTTGATTCATCTATAAAAAACCTGGAAAGTACGGCTAGTATTCCGTCACTCAGAGGTATTGAAGGAAATGCGGCAAGGGCATATTTCGGGGGATTCGGGAAAATGGTGCTTGGAGAGTTTCTCTTTGAGGGGAGAAAGAAACGTCCGGCCACCGACCCGGTCAATGCGCTTCTTTCTTTCGGATATACACTTTTCTTTAATGAGATATCATCCTTACTCGATGGTCTGGGGTTTGATCCATACTTAGGGTATTTTCATAATGCGGAGTATGGAAGGGCATCTCTTGCGTCAGATTTGCAGGAGGAGTTCAGGGCTGTTGTGGACCGTTTTACTTTATATCTCGTCAACAACAGAATGTTGAAAGAAAATGATTTTTACAGGAATCCTCAGACGGGCGGCATGTATCTGGTTCGGGATGCAATGAAAAAATATTTTGCCGAATATGAAAAATATCTGGAGCATGAGTTTATGCATCCTGAAAGGGAAGAAAAAACAACAGTCCGAAAATGTTTCAGGATACAGGCAGAAAAGCTGGCAAAGCATATTAAGGGTGAAGCCGAATATTCACCGTATAAAGTAGAGATCTGAACATGTTCTATATAGTTTCGTATGACATACCGGATGATAAAAGAAGAACCAGGGTGGCGAAGACTCTTCTGGATTATGGATCTCGAGTGCAGTATAGCGTGTTTGAGTGTATAATGGATGATAAGCTCATGGAGAAAATGTTTGTGAGGCTTAGTGAAGTTGCCACTGAAGATGACAGAATAAGGATATATTCTCTCTGTGCCAAATGTGAATCAAATGTAAAAATTATCGGCAGGGGGGAAATAACGAAAGATGAAGATGTTTATATATTATAGGGAGTTAACGGAGCTCTGGAAAAGTGTAAAAAAAGGTCGAGGTTACAATTATTGATGTAACTTGTTGCAAATATTAATAAAACAGCTCTTTGACAACATCTAAAAGCGGACTTAAAATGGCACGTGAATTGTTGATAAACGGGGGTTACAGAAAAACAGGTTCTAACTGTATAGATTATTTATATAATAAAGAGTCACTCTGAGAATCGAAGACCTGATGAATAAGGGATTGCGACCTGCACTGCCTCGGTGACTTCATCGGCGAGTCCCTTTTCTGAGAATCGAAGACCTGATGAATAAGGGATTGCGACTCTCTATTTCAACGACTCCATCCCCTGTTGCTGCATCCCTGAGAATCGAAGACCTG
>BDTS01000009.1 GCA_002897915.1 bacterium BMS3Bbin09
ACTGCTTCGCCCGGTTACGCCGGAATTTTCTCTTCCTGCATCCTCAGATCTGGAGAAAATACACAGTATAACAGCGGAATCCCGTAATACTTCGGCGAATCTCGCTTTTCTCGGCGACAAGAGCCTCTTGTTCAGCGGGAGCGGCAACTCATTCATTATGTATGGAGTTGAGGGACGAAGCTGGATAGCCATGGGAGACCCCATTGGGCCGAATGAGGAAACAGCCGAGCTGGCCTGGCGGTTTCGTGAGATGTGTGACCGTCACGACGGATGGACTGTTTTCTATGAGGTCGGGACTGAAAACCTCCAGGTTTATTTAGACCTCGGGCTTACTTTAATTAAACTGGGGGAGGAAGGCCGTATTTTACTGCAAACTTTTTCACTTGAGGGACATGAACGTAAGAACATGCGTCATGCCCTTCATAAACTTGAGAGGGAGGGGTGTTCTTTTGAGATAATCCCTCCCGAGAGGATTCCTGCTATGCTTCCGGAGTTAAAGAAGATATCCGATATCTGGCTTGAAGAAAAAAATACGCGCGAGAAGGGATTTTCACTTGGATTTTTCAACGAAGATTACCTTGAAAAATTTCCTATTGGCGTAGTTAAAAGTGAAGGAAAGATTATTGCTTTTGCCAATATCTGGTCCGGCTCCGGAAAGGAGGAACTCTCTATCGACCTTATGCGTTACCTCCCTGATGCTCCACACGGCATTATGGACTACCTGTTTATCCACCTGATATTGCGGGGCAAACAGGAAGGTTATAAATGGTTCAATCTGGGGATGGCCCCTCTTTCAGGTCTTGAAGATCGTGCTCTTGCCCCGCTCTGGAGCAGGCTTGGGGCATTTGTTTTTCGTCACGGCGAACATTTCTATAACTGTCAGGGCCTGCGTCAGTATAAGGAGAAGTTTGATCCTGAATGGAAGCCGAAATATCTTGCCTATCCCGGTGGTTTTTCATTGCCGCGTATCCTTGCCAATATTGCTTCGCTTATTTCCAGGGGTCTGACAGGAGTTATCACAAAGTAAACGGGGGCAAAATTTGTCATTTCCTTACCAGAAGAACCGGGATTATTGTATCTTTATGAATCACGCCATAAGTAACACTGCCGAGGACCGTTGCTTTTATGGCGCTTTTACCGTGAGAACCCATGACAATAAGGTCGGCCTTTATTTTTTCCGCTTCCTTTACAATTACCTCCACAGGATGTCCTGACTGTATAATGCTTTTTGATTTGATGCCCTTTTGCCTGCATAATGATTCGATCTCCCCTGTATAAGATTCCGCAGCCTGTCTCAGATAATCTTCAATCGGTTCAATTAAATGAGTCGGAGATGCTTCAGAAGGAATCGATTGACTTACGGTAAGTCGTTTATCAATTACACTGAGAAACGTTATAGTTGCGCCTGTCTGTTTTGCGAGATCAACCGCATATTTTGCCGCCTTTTGAGCGGCCTTTGAACCGTCAGTCGGAACCAGAATTTTTGAAATCATAAACCCTCCTCTTTTAGATTGTATTGTTTATCCGTTTATTCGCTCCAGTGTCCTCATCAATTCTAACAATTTTATTGTAAAAGTTTTTGTTGAATGATATTCATTATTAAGGCTCATTGTGAAAGAGTGTCTGTGAAAAACCTTTATGGATTAGGGGTAACCCTTTAAAAGAAAAAGCAATAAATGGTTTAATGAAAGCGAAAAAACTGTATGATTAAAAGATGGGGAAAAATAGAAAGTTGCTGGATAAATATCGGCACCCTGGATTTCGTCCAATGGCAAAAGTTAAGGAGGTATTGGCAGATCCAAAAGCAAGAGTCATCGCATTACGGAGGACTCAAAAAAACGATATGCAACTGTTGCGGAACAGCACATCGAAGCTATTACGACAAGAAGACGAGAGGCATATGAGATTTATCTTGCTGGGATGTCTGAGCAATGTCCTTGCAGCTTTCAGGATACCTCTTGACAACTTGATTGCAAATTAACATAATTAAAACTAATCCATTATGATTATTAACAATCTTAAAAGGAGGGGGAAATGCCAACTGTAGAATTTAAAGACGTAAAGTTTGAACTTGATAAAAGTGGATATCTTAACGATCCAAAAACATGGTCAAAAGAGGTATCAGAGTACATCGCTGACAAAGAGGGGATAACCTTAACCGAAGATCATTGGAAAATAATCGAGGCAGCAAGGAAATTTTACGACAAATATAATTGTGATGAAATGCATCTGATGGCATGCAAAGATGCAGGTCTTGAAGAAGGCTGTATCAAAAGGCTCTTTGGCGGAAGCATAAGACAGTTTGAGAAAGTAGCCGGAATAGAAATAACCTGGGCATCGTCATAAAGGATAACGCATCCTGAAAAACATGATGGTCCCCACACCTGCCGGAAGTAAAATAAACCACCTGATACCTGCGCCTAAACCTGACCTCTGATAAAGAGCCGGGATTAGAGATCTGCTGCTGCGAGACAGATAAAACTTGCTGCAAATACGGCAGGAATATAAGGGACAAAAATTGTCGCCGTTTACAGGTAAAAGTAAGGCGGTAGCCGGTTAACTATTTTATTGGATAATCAATTCGGAGTAATTCAGTGTTCAAATATGTGTGGAAAGTAAAATATATCATATTCTGTTTCCAGTCTCTTAGCATCTAATTCTTTCAGATATTTGGCTTTTTTATCGTCATAACCCAGTTTCTTAAAATCCAGCACCCCTTTTGAAGAATGACATTCATTACATGCCACGCTGAACTCTTTCTTTGTTATATCCCTGTGAAAATAATTTAATTCTTTCTCCTTCTCACTGTAAGAGAAGCTTTCACCTCTGACTTTAAATTCAGTCGCTTTCCCGGTATCCTGAATATTCATTACTATCTTTTTCTTCTCTCCTTCTACTGAAAAAGCAGCTATCCGGGATATCAAATACTCGGTTTCGCCAGTTTGTTCAGTCCGGGTTTCTTTCGAAAATAATCGCATAAATGTTCTGGATATGAAACTCCAGAGTTTCCTTATTTTATTCCCTTCATATAAAGAGTATCGACCATAAGGTTTCCCGCAAAATTTGACACTATCGGGACTTTTCCAGTCATAAGTCAGATTTTTCAGGATTACCTTTTTCAGATGACACATATTGCAAACCACGTATCCTGTATGCATATTGAGAACAGCTCTTACTTTTTTGTTTTTATTGTGAGGATACAAGGGATGACAAACCCTGCATGATGACTGGTCCTCCAAATTCTCAATTGAACATTGTTCACTTTCGTGTACCCTATACAGAGAAAGATCGATCGCATCAATTTTCTCTTTATCCTCAAGATGGCATTCAGTTGTGCATTCAATACCTGTCAGACCAGTGTGGGGGACCTTTTTTATACGTGTATGGCATTTTATGCAGCCAATTTTACCGTGGGACGAACTGAAATGCTTCTCCTTGTCAATAGAAATGACTTTAAATCTATCAGCTTCTTCCGGCATTACAAGGCCCGGATACTGGTGGCAGAAAAGGCACTCCCACTCTTTCGCCTGATTTGCGCCAAAACAGGGAACAGTTCCGCTAAGAACAATACATACAACTATTAATAGAGTCGTAAAAAAATACTTTTTCATCCCTTCCAGTTCCTCTCTCATAAGAGATGAATAGCCGGAAAATAGTATATAATCTTTGTATATATTAAACCTATTTCAATTTCTTCAATTTCTCAAGAATTT
>BDTS01000010.1 GCA_002897915.1 bacterium BMS3Bbin09
CAAGAAGATAATGGATTTCGGTGCATGTGTAGAGATACTACCAGGGACCGAGGGACTTCTTCATATTTCCCAGATCGCTGAGGAAAGGATCGCAAATGTAACGGATGTGCTTAAAGAAGGGGATGAGCTCGCTGTTAAGGTTATCGAAGTCGACAAGACGGGCAGAATACGTCTTAGCAGAAAAGAAGTGCTTATTGCTCAGAAAGCCGCGAAATCTTGATGGCGTCGTAAAAAGTCCGATCTACTGCGTTGTAGCGCATTTTTAAAACCTCGACATACTACATGTATAGTCTCGGATTTAAAAATACACTATGCCTTCTATATCGAAATCTTTACTTAGCCATCTCATGATTTTTTACGAGTTTGTCAAATCTTAACTCTGGTTTTTGTTTTGAAAGCATATCTTACGCATTCTATCCATGCGGGAATCAGACAGGGCATATGTTCAAAAAAGTAACACTCGATAATAACATTCCCGTGCTTATGGAAACGGCACGGGAAGTTCATTCCGTCTGCATTGGCATATGGGTGAAGGTCGGCTCGCGTGACGAGAGTCCTGAAAAAAACGGAATATCCCATTTCCTGGAGCATATGTTCTTTAAGGGGACCAAAAACCGGTCGGCTGAAGGCATTGCGATGGAGATCGACTCCCTTGGCGGTGAATTAAACGCCTTTACTTCCTCCGAGTATACGGTCTTCTATGTCAAGGTCCTTGATGAATACATGGACAAGGCCGTTGAACTCCTGTCGGACATCTTCATGAACTCTACTTTACCAGCAGAAGAGATCGAGAAAGAGAAGAACGTTGTAAATGATGAGATAAACATGGTCGAGGACAATCCTTCCGACTATGTCCATGAACTCTTTAACACAAACATCTGGGGAAAAACTGGTCTGGGACAGTCTGTTCTGGGCAAGAGAGAGACCATGAACGCGCTTACCAGAGATGACCTCCTTGACCATATTGACAAGAACTACGGTGCCGAAAATATCGTTATTGCATGCAGCGGCAACCTCAGGGAAAATGAACTTGTCGGGTATCTTAACGACACCTTCGGCCGGATCAAAAAGAGCGGTGCCCAAAGGACCGTAAAGTTGCCTGAATATAGCAGCGGTCGGCATATAATCAACAAGGACATGTCCGAGACTCACATATGCCTCGGTCTCAAGGGAATGCCGTATAACAGTGAAGAACGGTACTCGCTGCACCTGCTCAACACTGTGCTCGGCTCGGGTTTTAGCTCAAGGCTCTTCCAGAATGTCAGGGAGAAGAGGGGGCTGGTATATTCGATCTACTCATATCACGTGTCCTATCTTGATGCGGGGCTATGGTCCGTTTACGCCGGTGCCGACAGGAAGAACGCTAACGAGGTTATTGATATAACCATTAATGAGATGAGAAACCTTTCGAGTTCTATCACAGCCGAAGAATTACAGAGGGCAAAGGCACAACTCAAGGGGAATCTTATACTCGCCCTCGAATCTACAAGTAACAAGATGACGAACATAGCCAAACAGGAGATCTATTATGGAAAGTACTTTCCCCCGGAGGAGATATTAAAGATGGTGGAGTCGATAAACCTCGAGGAAGTAAAGGGACTCTCCCAAAGACTCATAGAGGACAAGCCGTTCGCGCTGACAACTTACGGCCCTGTAAATGAAGAAGACCTCAAAGAATCCTGCAAGCTTTTATAAAACAACCTTATTCTTTTCGCCATAATCCCTTTTTACTTCCCCTTGCCTCACGTTCATAACGTATAAAATCATCACGGTATTTAAAGGTGAACTTCCTGAATGCAGTCCCGTAACCCTGTTTGATCAGCTCCGCGTTAAGGAAGGTGCCGTCCTCAAGGTATACATAAGCAAGCAGCCTTCCGTACTTGTCCCGTTTCTGCCAATCATATTCGAGTCTTACTTGTTTGCCTTCTGCTATTTTTTTGGTGAAGGCAGATGCTTCCCTGCTGAAAGGTTCTTCCTCTGTGTAGGGGCCGTCTTTTTCAGGCGTGTCAACCCCGATCAGGCGGACCTTTTCCTTCTTCCCGTCAATGATGACTATGATAGTATCCCCGTCGATCACATAAGAACAGTAATGGAGATTATTGGAAGAGGAAGACTTCTGTTCCGCATTTATGATACCGGGGGAGAATAGGAATAGAAGGACTGCTATTGAGATGATTGTTATGAAGAGTTTGTTGCGCAATTTTGTTGGAATTATAGCTGTCGAGGACTTAATAGTAAAGCTGTCAGTTTTATCAGTATGGATTAAATAGTGTTTTTGACTATTATTCTTTAGAATTAGTATCTTGTTGGGAGGGGAATATATATGGATCTTGTAAAGGCTCGGGAAAATCTATATAGGGTTACGCCCCGGCTTTTGGATAAAGCTGTTTTTGTACGTGCTTATAACGCAAGGATGATAACTGCTTTTCATCGTAAACATCTATTTGATAGTACGTGGTCATACAGGCGAGGCTATCGTTATAACTTCAAAGAAACACACCCTGTATGTTATTTTGCAGGTGATCATCTTGTAGCAAGCACAGAAATTGGCCCAAGAACTTATGATGAATTCCTTTTACCATATTTAAAAATACCACATCCACCATATATATATGTCAGTGTGAGAGTAACGGCACAAGTGCTGGATTTAACAGATAGACAGACTAGAAGGTATCTTGGCGTTACTCTGCCTGATATACTTATTCCAACAGAGGAGTGGGAGGATAAGATGAAAAGGGGAGTGTACGCTACTACGCATAAAATAGGCCGCCTGGCATTAGAAGATGATCGGTTTGATGGGATTTTATTTCCTCCTTATCCGGTTACATCTATGATTAAATTAAAGGGAAAACACTGCCTTGCTATTTACATGGACCCGAAATCAGAGGCAATGGCTAAGCCTAATGGTAGAACTATAAACATTGAGGTTGTTGATACAGATGATTTTCTGAAAAATCTTGGACTTGTTTTCTAACTACCCCCCATGGGCTGCATTAATAATATCCATTAATTTTTTAATTAAAATGTCATGTTTGTTACGACGAACCAAATCAATGGGGCGTTCCATGTTCAAAGCCTGATTTGGGGAGTTAAACCATTCTTTTATTTCGGAACGCGAGTGTTCACCATCTGTAAGCCCAAGAAGGAGAGTGTATATTTGATTCAAATTTGCCCAAAATTCATGTGCTTTTTTGTTTCTGATTTTTACAAACTTATTTTTAGCGTTAAAATGCTGTGAAACTATTTGTCTGCTTGACCCGGAAGCAGAAGCAACCGTTGCCTGGTCTATATTTAAAGCTTTAGCAAGGTCCTTAATGTTTATTCCACCATCTGAAGTAATGAAAGGAGATTGACGCAACATGGTCTTTTTAAGAGCAGCTTTCATGGTATCCTCCCGTTGTAATTAGTTTGTTAATCATCTTACAAATAAATTATAGCGTTTTTGTAGCTAAATTGTCAAGTAAATGTCAAGAAGTTATCAATTTGAAAATAGTTAAGATGGAGATGTTTTAATGGGTTCTTGTCTGTTATTCCGGCCTTCCGTTTTCCGTAGGGTTACTCCGAAGGATGAACGAGCTGGAATCTATGTGTAGGGGCGCACCCGTGTGTGCGCCCTTTTGTTAAACGATGCAAATTATCATCCGGGCAGACACATGGGTCTGCCCCTACACAATTGCCCGATATGCTTTCCTTCCCGCTCTACTTGATATTGATCATGCTGGCGCATATGATATTAAACAATGCTAATCTATGATCGGTGAGGAAAATGAAATGGATATAGTTTTAACTGATGTAGAAGTCCGCATACTCGGATGTCTGATAGAAAAAGAGACAACAACACCCGACTACTACCCCCTGACCTTAAAAGCTCTGACGAATGCCTGCAACCAGAAGTCCAACCGTGAACCTGTTATCTCGTATGAGGAGACGACTGTTGTACGCGGTCTTGAGAGTCTGCAGCAGAAGGAGCTGGTACAAAAGATCTACAAGGCCGATAGTCGTGTGCCCAAGTACCAGCATGTTTTTAGTGAGAAACTTGGACTTTCACGCGAAAAAGTCGCTGTCATGTGCGTACTCATGCTTCGCGGCCCTCAGACTGCCGGTGAGGTCCGGGGACGCTCGGAACGCCTCCATAGGTTTGAAGGTCTGAATGAAATTGAGGACGTCCTTAATGAATTGATGAGCGGGGGAGAGCCCATGGTGGTCAAGCTGCCCCGTCAGGCCGGAAGAAAAGAGCGGCGCTGTATGCATCTCCTCTCAGGAGAGCCTGAGATAAAGGAACCTGAACTTGCTGTGACTGAAGAGGCCGCGATTCACCAGGTGCGGGCTGAGAATGAGAGGATAGAAAAACTTGAACATGAACTTTCGTGTCTC
>BDTS01000011.1 GCA_002897915.1 bacterium BMS3Bbin09
GCGATGAGCGGCGGCGTTGATTCCTCTGTAGCCGCCTACCTGTTAAAAAAAGAGGGCCATGAAGTGATCGGCCTGAGTTTTGAGCTCTGGGATAGCAGAGATCTGAAAGACTCGAACGTCTGCTGTTCCGTTGAAACGATCAGGCTCGCAAAGTCCGTTGCCCACAAACTCGGGATCGAACATCACACTGTAGACGTAAGAGACGCCTTTTACACCCATGTGATCGAAGATTTCTGCGCATCATACCTGAAAGGGACAACTCCGAACCCGTGCATCCTATGCAACAAGCACATAAAATTTGATTTCCTCATGAAAAAGGCTGAAGAGCTCGGGGCTGATGCGATCATAACGGGACATTATGCCCGGACAGGGACAGATAAAAACAGATTCTTATTAAAAAAAGGTTCGGATCCAAAAAAGGACCAGTCTTATGTCCTGTATGTAATGAAACAGGCAGAACTTGCAAAGACCCTCTTCCCGCTGGGGGAAATGAAAAAGGAGGAGACGAGGGAAATAGCAAAAAAGCTTGACCTGGCTACCGCAATGAGGGCCGAGAGCCAGGAGATCTGTTTTGTCGGCAATGATAAGTATATTGATTTTATTGAGAAATTCTCTCCAGAATCGCTGCAGCCCGGGCCGATCATAGATACGTCCGGAAAAGTTATCGGTGAACATAAAGGGATTGCGTTCTATACGATCGGCCAGAGGAAACGCCTCGGAATTTCATCATTAAGCCCCCATTATGTAGCAGATATCGACCTCAAGACCAATATGATCACCGTAGGCTCAAGGGAAGACGCCATGGGAAAAACCTTAATTATCAAAGATTTGAACTGGATATCCATAGAATCCCTCCCAAAACCTCTTCCCGCTAATGTCAAGATACGCTCCACAATGAAAGAGGCAAAGGCTGTTATAAGCCCGCTCTGGGATAAGAGGGTCAGCATAGAGTTCGAAAATCTCCAGTGGGCCCCTGCTTCCGGACAGAGCGCGGTCTTTTACACCGGGGATCTGGTGATCGGCGGGGGAATAATCGAATAAAATTTTAAAGAATTCAAGATTTTTCTTTAATTTTTTTGATTTTTATTGTATAGTTATACGTTATGCCAAAATACAGGATAGGTTGCAGCGGATTTTTATATGATTCATGGAGGGGCCCTTTTTATCCTGAGGCGCTCCCGCACCAAAAATGGCTAAGTTTCTATATGCAGAAGCTCAATAGCGTGGAGCTAACCGTTACCTTTTACAGGCTCCTGAAAAAAGAGGCCTTTGAAAGATGGTACAAAGAAACTCCTCCGGAATTCACCTTTTGCCTTAAAGGCAGCCGTTTTATATCTCATGTCAAGAAACTGAAGGATGTTGAACTGCCGCTCTCGACATTTTTTAACGCCACGGCACCTCTTTTAGAGAAACTGGACGTTATCCTCTGGCAGATGCCTCCCAATCTAAAACTCAATATGAAGAACCTTGAGGAGTTCATTGACAACCTGAAGCAATATTCCGTTCGTCACGTGTTTGAGTTCAGGAACAAAAGCTGGCTTACCAAAAAGGTTTACAATCTTCTTGCAGCCTCGAACATCGCTGTCTGCATGGCTGACTGGCCCGATTTTATAAATGACTTACCTTTAACAGCCGATTTTGTATATATACGGCGACATGGTGAAAGTGGAAGTTATTCAACAAATTACAGCCCTGAACAGTTAAAACAGGACGCAAAAAATATAAAAGAATACTTAACTGCTGGCAAAGACGTATATTTTTATTTTAATAATGATGCCTTTGCATATGCGCCCAAAAATGCGCAGGAACTGAGAACAATACTTGAATCCTCATTTTCGAAGTCACTTAAGGAACAGATAGAACCAAAAGAGCAGAAACCCGATAAGGCCAAAGCCAAAAAGAAGCCTGTTGCCAAAAAGAAGCCTGTTGCCAAAAAGAAGCCTGTTGCCAAAAAGAAGCCTGTTGCCAAAAAGAAGCATCCTGTAAAGAAAAAAGCCGCTGTCAGAAAAGTCGGCAAGAAGAAATAAAAGGCCCGAATATATTCAAACCGTAACAGGGCGTGATAACGCCTAAAGGCATTAACTCTTGAATTCTTCTAAATTTTTTGGTAAGTTAGCCTGACAGGAGACTTTCTTTGAGTAATAATATCCCAGTACATTCATATTCCGGAAATAAGCTTACCAGATCCCATCGTCCAAACATGTTGTTATTTTTCTGTCTCCTTTTTTCTCTGTTCTGCGTTCTATTTTTTTCCGCATGTGCCACTACCCCGAGCACCAAAGACATAAACAAGGCCGAGGCTTACAATAAGCTGGGAGCTTCCTATTTAAATAACGGTCAGACAAACAATGCATATGTGGAATTTCAAAAAGCAATCAACCTTAATCCAAAAAACAAAGAGACACTTAATTATCTCGGGTATATTAATACAACATATAAAAAATACGACGAGGCCATAGTACTTTACAAAAGGGCAATATCGATCGATCCGAAATATTCGGACGCAATGCACAATCTTGGCATTTTATACATTGAACTTGAAAAGTGGGACAAGGCAATAAGCTCTTTTAATGCCGCCCTGGAAAACCCTTTATATCGTACCCCCGAAAGATCTTATACAAGCATGGGATATGCGTACTATATGAACAATAATTATCATAAAGCCGAAAACTCCCTCAGGCAGGCCCTTATGCGCAACCCCGTCTACCCGCTCGCGAACTATACTCTCGGTCTTGTCTATATCAAACTCGCTGACGATGAGAAGGCGATAAAAGAATTTATAAATGCAATAGCCATCAGCCCGGAATACATAAACGCCCACTGGGAACTTGCGCAAATATATCTCAGGAGAGGCGCAAATGCCAAGGCGCTGAAACATCTCGGGATAGTGGCTGAAAAGGGCAGGAACATAGAAAGAAACAGAATGGCAATAGATCAGATCGAGAAACTCAAGTATTAACTTAAACCAACAGGCTTAGGACCTGGCCGGTATCTTCAACACTTACAAATGAACACCCCGGGAACCCTTTTAAGATCGGAAAGAGAGAAGCAGAAAAAGTCTCTTAACGATATAGAAAAAGTGCTCAAAATAAATATCGAGTACTTGCGGGCGATCGAGAACGACAATTACCAGCAGCTTCCCGCCGATTTGTTTGCCAAATCCTATCTGCGCTCATACTCCAAGGCACTCGGACTCGACGACACCCATATACTGGACTTATACAACAAGCAGTTCGGGCCATCTACAGCAAAAGAGCCGGAAGCGGACGAACACCCCCCCCGTAGAATACTGCCTCCATTTAAATTCAATTACATGTATCTCATGATCATCTGTATTGTCATTGTCACTGTCTCGGTAGCCGCCTACACAAGTCACTTGACCAAAAAACCTGCTGCCTCGATCCCGGTCAAAGTCAATGCCGATATTACAGGGACTAATAATGCAAAGTCCCATGAATCCGCAAAGGAACTTCTGCCTGAGAAAGAACTGTCACTCGATATCACGGCCACTGAACTCACATGGGTAGCCATAAAGACCGATTCCGCCGGGCCGGAAGAACGGTTAATGCGCGCTGGAGAAACGGTTACCTTAACGGCACATGAAAAATTCGTTCTCAAGATAGGCAATGCCGGAGGCATGAGTCTGATACTTAACGGTACGAATATCGGGAACCTCGGTCCTCACGGACAGGTTGTCGACATTGTCCTACCTTAAAAAGTATTGACAAACCCTTATGCCTGCTGGTATCTTTCAACATCACTGTTTTAAAATACTGCAGTTAATATTAAATTATAAGGAGGAAGTTTATGACAAAAGCAGATATTATTAATGCAATGGCAGACGGCGCTGACATTTCAAAGGTAGCAGCTGGAAACGCTCTCAATTCCCTTACCGCCGCGATCTCAAAATCACTGAAAAAAGGTGATAAGGTAACTCTCGTAGGTTTCGGGACTTTCTCTGTTACGAAGAGAAAAGCAAGAAAAGGCCGTAATCCCAGAACAGGCGAGGCCATAAAGATCGCTGCTTCAAAATCTCCAAAGTTTTCTGCTGGAAAAGCATTTAAACTGGCTATAAAGTAAAGCTGAGTTGAATAGTGAAATGTTAATTTCATCTATTCGTATGAAACTTATGCCAGTGGTATAACACTTAAATCATTCAGGGGGTTCCGCGTTCAGGGACTCCCTGAATGATTTTTCTATTTATCAAACGCAACCTGTATTCTCTGTATCTTTTTTGCCATCCCTGTCTTGGCGTTTATATCCAGCAGAACACCTGAGAAGATCGTTTCGCCTTTCGCGGTCTCAAAACGGGTGGGTATACTCGTAAGGAACTTTGTTACTATCTGCTCCTTGTTCACGCCTATAACCGAATTTACCGGCCCGGTCATCCCGGCATCGGTTATAAAAGATCGG
>BDTS01000012.1 GCA_002897915.1 bacterium BMS3Bbin09
AAGACTATTTTAATAGAAGAACACGAAAATAGAGTCACAGCAAGAAAAAGAGAAAAATATTTAAAATCAGGCATAGGAAAAGAATTCTTGAAATCATTATAGTTGCCGAAGTGGCGGAACGGTAGACGCGCTAGGTTCAGGATCTAGTGTCCATTAGGGTGTGGGGGTTCGAATCCCCCCTTCGGCACCATATAGCTGAGTTGAATAGTGAAATTTCAATTTCATCTATTCAAACGAAACTTATGCCCATGGGTATAGAAGATCAAAAGACTGCAAGATCACTTCTGCAGTCTTTTTTTATAACGCACAGGCAGGCACAAAGGGGTCAAATGAAGGAACGTTGTTTGTTTATAGATTCTCTATAACTTTCTGTAATTTTTCCTGAACTTCCAGTGCTATATCATGTAATTCCTCATTATGAACCGCCATCATTGAGGCCATGGGATCAACAGCTGCAATCTCTACTTTTCCATCAACTGTTTCTTGAACGATCACATTGCACGGCAGCATTGTTCCAATTTTATTTTCAGCCAGTAGCGCCTTATACGCGAACGGCGGATTGCATGCCCCTAATATTCTATAGTTGTGATAATCAATATCCAATTTCTTTTTCAATGTTGCTTTCACATCAATGTCTGTTAATACTCCAAACCCTTCTTTTTTCAATTCCTCCATAACTTTATTGACAACATCTTCAAACGAACCATCTAATATTTTGCTGAAATAATAACCCATTATTTTTCTCCTTTCATGTAATATAACGATTATTAAATAGATTATATACTTTTCTGCCGAATAGGCAACCCCCTGCAGATTCGCCCTACGGGACAAATCTAAGACACGGGGGCTTCGCGCGAGGGCTATGAGGAAAAAAGTGGGATTTACACCACCACCCTACTCTTTTAGACTATTTCTATATGAACCAGCTGGAACAGCGGATCGCTGAAAAGATACAGAAAGATGGCCCGGTCACCTTTGAGAAATTCATGGAAATGGCCCTGTATTACCCTGAGATGGGTTATTACTCCTGCGCCGAGAGAATGATCGGACGGGCTGGAGACTTCTTCACCAGCCCACACCAGCACCCGATATTCGGCGCAATGATAGCCAAACAGCTGATCGAAATGTGGGAGATAATGGGATGTCCCTCTGAATTCAACTCTGTTGAGGTAGGGGCAGGAGCAGGATATCTCTCCAAGGATATATTCGACTATTTATGCAAACCAGCTGGAGACCCTGAACTTGCCGATAAAAAGAAACACTTCCTGACCTCATTAAGATATTCAATAGTCGAACCCTTCTTTCATTTCCGCAAAAAACAGCGCGATATTCTAAAGGACCACGCTGAAGAGAGGAAAATAATCTGGACAAGTTCGCTAAAGGAAGCAAGGGAGATCAGGGGCTGCATCTTCTCGAACGAACTGCTCGACGCATTTCCGATGCACCTGATAGAGATGGAAGACAATATAGAGACCGGGCCAAAAGAGATCTGCGTGGGCTTTGACGGAAAAGAATTCATCGAAGAAAAAATAGATGCTTCTAATGAGATCACGGACTATATAAAACAATTCGATCTGGATCTGCTGCCCGGGTACAGGACCGAGGTGAATCTCAGGATAAGGGACTGGCTCGATGAATTGACCGCGGCGCTGGCAGAGGGCTTCATACTCACGATAGATTACGGGTATACCTCAAGGGCATATTACAGCGAAGAGAGGTCACAGGGCACCCTGCTCTGCTACCACAAGCACCAATTCAACGAAAACTTCTTTCAGCATGTAGGAAAACAGGACATAACCGCACATATCAATTTTTCATCCGTGAAAACATGGGGAGAAGAAAGAGGACTGAGCACACTCGGCTACTGCCCGCAGGGGACCTTCCTCACGGCGTCCGGCATAGACGAGATCATAACCGAACTTTACGCCGGCTCTCCGGACTATCTGGCAGAGATCTCGAAGATCAAGACATTGATACTGCCCCAGGGAATGGGCGAGACACACAGCTTCATGGTCCAGTATAAAGGCAAAGGCTCGCCAATACTGCGCGGCTTCTCAATGAGGAACCAGATGGACGCTCTATAAAGAATGTTCAAGCGTTCAAGTGTTTCAACAATCAAACATTTAAACTATATTTATTCCATATAAGTCTTGATCCGTTCAAAGCTCTTTATGACATCCTCAATATTATGCATCTCGATCGTATACACAGCCTCTATTCCCTTGATCTCACGGAAAAAGGTCCTGAAATCAAATGTCCCGTCCCCGGGCACGATATGCTCGTCCGCGTGTGTGTTGTTATCGTGAATATGGATCTCAAGCATATAGGATTTAACAGCTCGCAGCCACTCTAAAAGAGAGGATTTTGCAAAAAGGTTGAAATGTCCTGTATCAAAACATAGCCCGAAGTTAGGAGAATCCATCTCCCTTGCCAGTGCCGCTAAATTATCCGGCTCATCCTCGAACACATTCTCTATCGCGACCTTCACGCCTATATCAGCCGCCCTCTCATTAACAGGCAGCCATGTCTTGAGGCTCTGTTCGAGCCAGACATTGGTACTATGGGCATACTTCCATTTCTCGTATCCGGAATGAAAGACAATGACCGTTGGTTTAAGTATATCAGCGATATCCAGGGTCCTCGAAAACCTCTGCATCGTCACCTTTCTGACCTCAGGGTCAACAGCACCGGGAGAGAGATCCATAAAAGGGGCATGGAATGAAAGACGCGGACTGTAGTCGAGCTTTTTCTTCAAATCGGTTATGTCTCTGTCAGTTACACTGTCGAATATTTTGGTGCCGAAAAACATCTCAAGATCAAACCTGTTTTTCCTTATGAGATCGAAGTGTTTGTCTACAAGCTCGAACGGGACATGGATATGCGGGGCATGAACCTGCATATCAGGAGTCGAGTTTAAGCGGGTTTTTCTTTTTATCACACTTTTTATCCTTACAGGAAGAAACCGGCTTTTTGGAATCCATCGCCTTCTTCCTATCGGATGAAGGATAATCGGTAACGTACCAGCCGCTTCCCTTAAGCACGAATGAGGTATTAGTGATCATCTTCTTCAGGTCCCCGCCGCAGGAACTGCATTCAACAAGGGGATCGTCCGACATCTTCTGCATAACCTCGAACTGCTCACCGCATTTCATACATTTATATTCATAAATAGGCACAATAAACCTCCATAACTAAAACTTTGACTGAGTAAAATATATCATATGGCCTTATTCCTTGACAAGCTGACCGGGAATTATAAAAAATTAGGGAACTGAGTCCCTACTGGAGAGATATTGAGGAATAGATCCTTAATACGTACAGCAGAAACCGAACAGGTAACTACTATAGTTCGGCTCATATAGAAGTATCTGTTTTCTATCTGGATCCAGACAATATGCTGCAGGATGCTGGTTATACCTTATTTATTGCTCGCTGCAAGTTTCTTCATGAGCTTTGCTATATCCTCTTCAATATCCCTCTTAAGCTGTTCAACCTGCTCACTGCTCATGCTTACATCATCACCTCTATCCAGGCTCTCAAGCTTCTCTTTCAGATCTATAATTTGCAATAATATCTCTTTTTCTAAAGACATATTTGCAATTTCCTCATCACCGGGCATTCCCAGTTCGCCTTCAATATCTATATTGATCGATACAGTCTCTTCGTTGAAAAAATCCGGATCAGCGAGAACTGGTTCAAGAGCGCTTAACATATCTGTAAGTGTGCTTGTCTGGCTTGAGTATGAAGAAAACTCTTGCGTAACATCCTGAACATCCTGCCCGCTTCCATCAAAAAGCCATGAACCGATCCTAACTGTCCCTGGTGTGGAGACTATTGTAACATTAGCTTTATTTACCAATGCCGCTCCGCTCAGCATCTTGCCTGAAAAACCACCTGACATGTCTGTAAACGTCAAGGTCAAACTATTAACGTTCATTGTGGGTTCTGTAGTTAGACCGATAGTCTGTGTATTAATGGTTGCCAAATTACCGCTTACTGTTCCACTGCCGTCTATTGTGCCGGATGTTGCGTTAAGGGTAACATCATTTCCTCCTGTTATTGTCCCAATAACCATATCTCCGGTAGAAGCAGTCAGTGTTATATCTCCGGTTGATGTTACGTTAGTCGCTGTTAAGGTCCCGGCAGATGTCACATTCAGGCTCGCTGAGTTTACCGATGCCAGATCTGTTGCACTGTCCTCTGTAACCGTTACCGCTCCGCCCGTTACATTCAATGAGCCAAAGTTCGTTGTGTCACCGCCATTGTCTCCAAGCGTGATTGCGTTACTGCCTGCATTGATCGTTGCAAGACCCGTCACCGCTATTGTTGCTCCGCTGGAATCCGTTATTGCACCGGCTGACGTTATGTTCAATGTTGTAGCGCTTGCTCCGGCAATATCTGTTGCACTGTCCTCTG
>BDTS01000013.1 GCA_002897915.1 bacterium BMS3Bbin09
CGTTTTACCACCCCGCCCGTTGGGCACCCCTCCACAGGAGGGGAATTTACCACCCCGTCAGGCTTCGCCTGCCACCCCTCCACGGGAGGGGAATTTACCACCCCGTCAGGCTTCGCCTGCCACCCCTCCACGGGAGGGGAATCTACAGGAAACTCAAAATCAACGAACCACTGTTTGTAAATCGCCTGCACGGTCTCTTCCAGTTTCTGATTGATCTGTTCGTTGAGCTTAATCCGGTCAACGATGGTGTGGTATTCCTTGACGATCTCCCGCTGCTTTTCAATTGAGGGAATGGGGAGTTCGACATCGCACATTTCCTCCCAACCGAATATTTCCCTCACGCTACCGTGTGACTTATATCGGGCATAACGGTCAAACTCAGGACGTCTAAACCACATCATTAAATATTCGGGAAGAAGTTTCTCAGTGTCTGTGATCTCGAAAACGGTATAAGCAGAAGAAACAATCCCCTCATCAAGATGATCAAGCATTGCTAGTCCAATTTTATCGCCCCGCCTTGATGTATCCGGAACGTAAGTAAACTGACCGCGCTTTACCACTTTGTATTTTTTGAAATTAGTTCCAACAGTATTTGCTATGGATTCAATAAATACCTTTTGTGTAGATACACCAAGCAGGTTTTCTTTTTTATCCTCAACATTTCGAATATCGATCGGCTGAATATACGGCCCCAATTTCTTATAGCTTGATCTCACAAGGCTTCCCCCTTTTCCATTTGCAGGCGAAAGTGAAGTTTTTCCCTTTCGACCTCTGCGGCCAGTTCTTCTTCAGTTGGGAGATAGGGCATATATTTACTGGCAAAAAGCTGTTTGTTTTGATTGAGGACTGAGTATTTTGCAATGGTTTTATCGGTTTCAGTGCATAGCAGGATGCCAATAGTTGAATTGTCTGTATCTGCTTTTTGCAAATCATCAAACATACGAACATACATATCCAACTGCCCCACATCCTGATGGGTAAGGCCTTTGGTTTTTAAATCAATAAGAACAAAGCACTTAAGGATGTAATTATAAAAGACCAAATCAATGTAGAAGTCGGATGTTTCTGTTCTGATCAACCGCTGACGGGCCACAAAAGCAAATCCTTTACCCAGTTCTAGCAGAAATTTTTGAATATTGTTCAGGAGAGCCTGCTCCAGTTTTGCTTCAGTAAAGGTGCAGTTTTCAGGCAATTGCAGGAATTCAAGGACATAAGGATTTTTTATAAATTCAAGTTGGTCTTGCTGATAACTGCCTGTCTTTTCAAGCATTTCTTCTGTGACCGGTTCTTTCTGTTTTGAACTTAGCAGTCTTTCATAATAAAGAGTGCTGTAATTTCTCTCCAGGGTCCTGTAGCTCCAATGTTGATCAGCGGCCTCGTTTAAATAATATTGCCTGGCGTCTTCATTGGTAACCCTGATGAGCAGACGATAATGACTCCAACTTAATTCGGGGCGCAGTGTGTCCCGAATTGGAAAAGTAAGGTAAAACTGGCGAATTCGGCGCAATTCTCTTTCATCAAACCCTTTTCCAAATTCTGTTGAAAGTTCTCTTGAAAGAGTCTTTAGAATTTCTTTTCCGTACTCTGCCCGCTCTTTCCCGTCCTGCTCCTCCCGGACAATACGCTGACCTATTAGCCAGTAGGCCTGCACCATGGCCGTATTGACGGCAGAATATGCCTGCTGCCTAGCCTTATCTAATATTTGCTTTACATCAGAAACAAACTGATTTTTATTTTTCTGTACGCTCTTCTTGTTCTCTTCATTAGAGTCTGATCTCATATCCCAACTCCCTGAATACACGCAACAGTTCTTTTTTAGAATTCTCCTCAGCTTTCAGAAGCTCAGTAAAATCAGCCTGCAAGCCTGCCATCTTTTCATCAAAATCAATATTTTCATCCCGATTTACAAACTTGATATATTTACTGGGGACCAGCGAATAGTCCTTACTGCGTACCTCGTCGATGTGAGCGGAATAGCAATATTCCGGTATATTCTTATATTCCTGATTTGCTACGGTCTGCTGCCAGGTGTGGTAGGTTTCGGTAACGTCCTGAATGTGCTGGTCTGAGAATTGAACATATTTTTTCTCAAAGGGTTCTCCCCGTTGGCGCAAATCCATAAACAGGATTTCATGCTCTCGATTTCTATAGTCTCTTTTCAAATCTCCATGTTCCACCTTACGGGCTTTTTTATTTTTGTTCAGTATCCAGAGAGTAACACTGATATCCGTTGTGTAAAACATGCTGCGTGGTAAAATGATCACCGCTTCCACCAAGTGGTTCTCGATCATCTTCTTGCGAATTTCCTTTTCAATGTTGTTCCCGGATAAAGCCCCATTGGCAAGAATAAATCCCGCCACTCCATTTTCAGAGAGCTTTGAAGCCATGTGCAGAATCCATCCATAATTGGCATTCCCGGTCGATGGCACTTCATATCCGGCCCAACGGGGATCATCTGTTAGTTCATCAGAAGCCCGCCAGTCTTTCTGGTTAAAGGGCGGATTGGCCATGATGTAGTCGGCCTTCAAATCAGGATGCTGGTCCCTGGAGAATGTGTCGTCTGCCTTTAGTCCAAGGTTTGCCGAAATCCCGCGAATCGCCAGATTCATTTTAGCCAGCTTGTATGTAGTGCTGGTATATTCCTGCCCATAGATTGAGATGTCCTTTTTATTTCCCTGGTGGTTTTCTACAAATTTCATTGACTGTACGAACATACCACCGGATCCGCAGCAGGGATCATAGATCTTGCCTTTATATGGCTCAATCATCTCTGCAATAAGATTAACAATGCTCTTGGGCGTGTAGAACTCTCCTTTGCCCTTGCCTTCAGCCAGAGCAAACTTGCTCAAAAAATACTCATAGACGCGTCCGACAATATCCTGCTCTTTATCTTTCAGGGTGTGAATATTATGGATGGTATCAATAAGAGCCGCTAACTTACTGACATCCAGGTCCAAACGTGAAAAGTAGTTGTCAGGGAGCGCTCCCCTCAAGGCCTTATTGTTTTTCTCAACTGTAAAGAGAGCTGTATCAATCTTGATAGCAATATCATCCTGCTTCGCGTGCTTCTTGATAAAGCGCCAGCGTGATTCCTCCGGAAGATAGAAAACGTTCTTCATGGTGTAAAATTCCACCATATCAAGATACTTCTCTTTCCCCTCATCAACCAGTTCCTGCCGCCGGTGCTCAAACTTCTCACTGGCAAATTTCAGAAAGATAAGACTCAGAACCACATGTTTGTATTCTGATGGTTCAACACTTCCACGCAGCTTATTAGCAGAATCCCAAAGGGTTTCTTCCAGGCTCTTCTGTTTTTTGTTTGTTGCTTTCCTGGCCAAACCGTTCCTTCCGGCGAGCTATGCTGTCATATGTCGTTTTAAACCCGGTTGTTTTGCAGAACCAACATTAAAGAGCTTTATCCGCAGAAACAGATTGATTTCAGATAAAACTTATTTAATAGAGCCGCTTAGCCGCTGCTGTAATATACTTGATTTTAAAGGGATTGTAAACGAAATCATACTTGTTACAGCTTGTAAAATCATATAAATGTCTGGGGTCGGATCGGTGATCGTTACGATCTTCACCCATCAAACTTAACCGCTATCTCCCTGACGCCGGAAACAATTCCGGGAAAAACCATCCATCTGCATGTATCGGAAATCCTAACCTCGGAGTATCCGAAACCAGCAATCCCTCCTCAATCAGCATCCCCAGTATGTGTCCTGGGTCGGATCTTTCATGGGTCACAACACCCTGATTTTTCAAGTAAAATAAGTATGTTATTAATCTGTTAAAGATATTAGTTAAAATACCGACAAAATAATGGTATAATAAAGACAAGTTGAAGCCAAATATTGAACAAGGAGGGTTATAATGCTAGAAACAAGAGAAGTACCAATTTACAAAAATCACGAGCTTGATTTTTCAAAGATCAGGAAGTTTATAGGGATACAGCAGGATGACTTGGCATTTCTAATAGATGTTTCCCCATCTACTTTAAGAAACAAAAAGATTAGTGTTGAAACAAGAACAAAGGCTACTCCTATCGTAAAAATTATTCATCACCTTTGGGAGCTTTCTGGGCATGATGAAAGCAAGGCTCGTCGTTGGCTAAGAGAACCTAAGGAAAGGCTGCTTGGATTAACGCCCATTGAGTTTATGCAGATAAATCCAAAGATAAATACTCCTATTATTGAAGAGGATTTGAGGAAGCAGCTCTACGGTGAGGCCATGGGCGTATGAGCCAAAAGATTAAAGATAAACTTATCAACGAGCTTAAACAGCTTCTCGATAAGAATATTTCTAATGATAAAAAACCTATTGCTGACAAGATTAATATTATCATTCAAAACGATCAAGCAATAAGACGATACTTAGATCAAGAGTTTGATGAATTCAAACAGAAGGCATCTAAGGGGATTCCCAAGAGCATCGGTTTATCAGGATCATGGTGGAGAGCAATAAATAGACGCTATGACTCGGAACCTCTTTCTATTTATGGCTCCCAAAATGGTTCAGCTCGATTTAACGAGCAAGGAGAGAAAACAATTTATTTAGCTGAAAATAGTACGACGGCAAACCTGGAAGTACAACTTGATAAGAATTTTGTAACATATAGCCTTTGGGCAATTGATTTTAAATTGAGTGGAATTTTAGACTTAACAGATACCAGAATTATTTCTGCCTTGGGTATAAATACAGGCTTAATGTACGGTGCCTGGGATATTCTTAATAAATATAAAATAACTTCATATTCTCAAAAAGTTTCCTCCTACCTCAGGGTACTTGGATATGAAGGTTTCATTTATGAATCAACAAATAATCAAGAAAGAAAATGTACGGTTGTTTTTATGGACAATCTAAAAATCGGATCATTTTTAGAAGTGCATGATAAAACACAAAAGATTAAACCTCAGCTCCTAAGAATCGACGGAGAACTCTAACTAATAGTGGCACTATAGCTGGGAGTAGTCCAATACACTGTCAAGACAATTTCTTCTCCCTACAACGCGACGCTTTCTATTCCCGGCAAAGATCGATGTCTTTGATAGCCCCTTCATAGACTACCGGCTCTATACCCATGGCCTTGAGCGCTGCAGCAGGTTCATCGCCGATTTTTGTAATAAAAACCTTTTCACAGCCCTCTAAAACCTTCGCAACTTCCTGGAAGCGGACCTTATCAAAGGTGTGATCTTTTTGACCGGTTGCATATGGTTCAACTTCTCTTTCCGTTAACAGGTCGAGCTTCTCTGAAGTGGCATCATAAATAAAGAACTTCTTTGCTTTTCCGAAGTGTTCATTAACGGTAAGGCCGTCTGTTGTTGCTATCGCTATCTTCATTATTTATCTCCTTTTAAAATGGTTTTATTAAAGACATCCTCCGCCGCTGCCGGCACATTCTACTTTGCTGGTGCAGGTTACCTCACGAGC
>BDTS01000014.1 GCA_002897915.1 bacterium BMS3Bbin09
GATCAAACGTCGCCGTATCGGTCCCGTCCCTGCTTATACTCTGGATCATTGTAAATTGATAACCCATATAAAAAGGGCAAGGGCAGTTTATTGCTTGTTGACATTTGTCAGCCATATCGGATTCCGGGTCAAGCCCGGAATGACAAATCAGGGATTAGCTGAAAATGTGCGGCATAGCCGGGATATTCAATCTTCATAAAGACCAGGAGATATCTATCGATAATCTCAGGAGAATGGCTGCGATCATAAACCATCGCGGTCCAGACGGGTTTGGATTTTATAAGGACAGGAGGGCCGGATTCGCGCATGCGAGGCTGAGTATAATTGACCTTGAAGGCGGCTGGCAGCCTATCCATAACGAAGACAAGTCTATATGGATAACCTTTAACGGTGAAATATTCAATTATGTCGAATTAAGGGACACGCTTATATCAAGAGGGCACAGGTTCTACACAAAATCCGATACGGAAGTGATCGTACACCTGTATGAGGACCATGGCGTCGAATGTCTTAAATACCTCAACGGACAATTTGCCTTTGCTGTCTGGGATAAAAATAACGATAAATTCTTCGCTGCAAGAGACAGGGTTGGCATAAGGCCTTTATTTTATACGTTCGTCAATGGTTCAATGATCTTTGCATCAGAGATAAAGTCATTATTCACGGACAACAGGGTGAAAAGAGAAATAGATCCCCGCGCACTCGATCAGGTCTTCACGTTCTGGATGACCATTTCTCCAAGGACGGCATTTAAAAATATCCTGGAACTCCCCGCCGGTCATTATATGGTAGTTGAAAAGGGCGACTGTAAAATAGAGAAATGCTGGGACCTGGACTTTACGCCTGACGTAAACGAAAGAAGTGAACAAGAATATGCCGAAGAATTAAGAGAACTTTTAATTGATTCTACTAAGCTTCGTCTCCGGGCTGATGTGCCGGTAGGGGCGTATTTGAGCGGCGGGATAGATTCTTCTGTAATAACAGCATTAATAAAAAAACATACAAACAATCCTCTCAGAACATTTTCTGTAGCATTTCACGATGAAGTTTATGATGAAAGTAAATATCAGAAGGAAATGATCGAATACTTGAATACAGATCACAGTGTAATTAAGTGTTCATACTCTGATATTGGGAAGGTTTTTCCGGATGTTATCTGGCATACAGAAACACCGATCTTACGGACTGCGCCAGCACCTCTTTACATGCTTTCAAAATTAGTCAGGGACAACGGATATAAGGTTGTCCTGACGGGAGAGGGGTCGGATGAGGTTTTCGCGGGGTACGACATATTTAAGGAAGTAAAGGTTCGTAAATTTATGGAAATGAATCCTGATTCAAAATTCAGGTCTCTTATTCTTAAGAGGCTTTATCCATATCTTGCCAATTCCCCGACAAAATCGTTAAAATTTTCAGAGGCTTTTTTCAAGACAGATGTCTCAGGCTACCCCGCTGAATTTTATTCGCACATTCCACGATGGAATACAACGTCTAAAACTAAGTTCTTTTTCTCTGACCGGATAAAAGAAGAACTGAATGGACACAGAAGTACTGATGAGCTTTCGTCATTGTTGTCTGATAATATCCAGAAGTATGATTATATGTCTCAGGCGCAATATCTTGAAATTAAAACCCTCCTCTCAAACTATCTTCTTTCTTCTCAGGGTGACAGGATGGCTATGGGCAATTCAGTAGAGGGAAGGTTTCCTTTTCTTGATCACAGGGTAATTGAATTCTGCTGTAAACTTCCACCAAATTTAAGGATGCAAACCTTGACGGAAAAGTACATTCTCAAAAAGAGCATGAATAAATTACTGCCGGAATCAATAACAAAAAGAACAAAACAGCCCTATATGGCTCCGGATATCAAAAGCTTTTTCTCAGATGGAACGATAGATTATGTCGATGAAATGTTTTCAGAAGGAACTCTAAAGGAATACGATTTGTTTGACGTGAAAAGGGCAAGAAGATTTCTTGAAAAATGCCGTAAGGGACTGGCAATAGGATTCAAAGACAATATGGCATTTGTAGGTATTCTTTCTTCACAATTGCTTCATCATCGTTTTATTGACCAATTCCCGTCATATACGTTAAATGAAATAGACAAGACAAAGGAACATATCGTGGAGGTTGCGTAAGGACACAATGGAACAGATCAGACAAGTAATAAAAAAATTTATACTCGAGAATATCCTTTTTGAAGATGATGAGAATGCACTGGATTATGACGACTCTTTTATAGAGAAGGGTATTATTGATTCCACGGGAGTGCTGGAGCTCGTCAATTTTATTGAAGAAGAGTTCAGCGTCTCTGTGGATGACGAAGAAATGATACCGGAGAATCTTGATTCGGTCAACAAACTTGCAGGGTTTGTTAATAAAAAGAAAGAGAATTGATTTCTATAACTGAAAAATAATTATGCTGTATGAATATCTTACAGATAGAGCTGGCGCTCAGCCCGATAAAGTTGCAGTGGTCCATGGAAAGAGAACGGTCACTTATGAGGAACTGAGTCTCGGGGTATCACAAATAGCCGGCTTCTTATTAAAAGAGGGAGTTCAGGCCGGTGACCGGGTTGGCATTGTTTTAGAAAATTCACCCGAATATATCATGTCATATCTTGGTGTGCATAAGGCGGGCGGGCTTGTTTTCTTAATTGATAATATGGATACCTCTGTTAAGACGATAAATGTGCTGAAGACACTGGGATTACCGGTGCTTGCGGTGATCCCGGCTATAACCAACGCTAAGGATCTGAACAGGAAAAGAAAGAAGGATATTCTGCTATTCAGCTCTGCAGGCGTATATATGTTGTTTGTACTGATAATTTTAGTATCGGAGTTATTAGAGTTGACGTATATAGATCAATTTGTGACAAAGTTCATAATGTAAGGACCTAAGAGGAAACTTGATGAGTAAACTTGAAGAAGCACTGGAAAAAGCTAATAAACTGAGGGAATCGGGACGTATTAATGAAGCTGGCAAAGTAGATGTTGCCAGGGAAACTGTTCCTATCGAAGTGAATAATAAAAATCTTGTAACAATTACCCAGCCATATTCGCCGGTTGCCGAGGAGTATAGAAAACTTAAGTCTATGATCCTCAGGAAAACAAAAAAGGACTTTCTGAATACCATTATGATCACAAGCGCCATTGAGGGTGAGGGGAAAAGTGTTACGTCAATAAATCTTGCGGTAACATTGGCGCAGGCAATAGACCATTCGATCCTTTTGATCGATGCTGACATCAGAAAACCCATGATACATGAATATCTCGGGATAGAGTATAAATATGGACTTTCTGACTATCTTACCAGTGATATTGATATTTCGGAGGTCATGATAAAAACAGGCATTGGGAAGCTGGTCCTTATCCCTGCGGGAAGCAGTGTCGATAATCCACTTGAACTTCTTTCATCCGAAAAGATGAAGGCACTTATCAAGGAAGTTAAACAGAGGTATGTAGATAGATATGTAATTATTGATACCCCGCCGATTCTTTCATTTGCGGAATCGATTGCTATTGGAGCCAATGTCGACGGGATAATTTTTGTCGTTAAGGAGGGCCGTGCACCGAAAAGAATGATCGAAGATGCATTGAACCTGGTCAAGGGCCTGAACCTGTTAGGCGTTGTGTTTAATGGTGTTGAAAAGACAAGCTTGGATGGGCAGTATTCCCGTTATTATAAGGATAAAACAAACTATTAATAAGGAAGGTGAAATGAATAAGTATATCTATACAGGATTACTTGCATTAGTTTTAATATTGACTTCGACGCATTCTTTCGCGAAATTCACCATAACTCCCGGCATTGACGTCAAGGGGGAATACAATGACAATATTTACCTGGCTGACACTGCTAAAGAAGACGACTTTATCACGACTCTTGCACCGGATATCAGATTGAAATATTCTCCTAATAGCTCATTGGATTTAAGTCTCGATTATGGTTTAGATTTAAGGAATTACTCCCGCCACAGCAATCTTAGTGAAGAAACACATAGGATGGAAATGAGTGCTAGCGCCAAACCGTTCAAACGGGTTTTTATCGATGTTGCCGATACATATACCAGAGTACCAATAGATATCAGAAATAAATACGCTTCCGATAATACAATTACCAATATGACCGACAGTAATTCCTTTTCTGTATCTACCAGTGTGGTCTTACCCGTGACAACCGCCATTTCAACAACGGCAGGTTACAACTATAGCAATTTATGGTTTAAGGATAAAGGGAGTACCGACTCTGAGACACATTCCGTTTTTTTTGTGTTAAATGATAAGTTTTCTTCAAAAATAACCGGAGCACTGAAATACAATTACAGTGCGTATCGCCCTAATCTGACTGGGCAGCAGGGAGCGGTTGTTGAATATGACAAGCATGATGGTTCTGTTGCAATTAATTATCAAATTGCTTCCAATTTCTGGGTTGATGGAGAGATGGGAGAGTCCTGGATCGATTTTGATAATAGAGACAACAGCCGGATGACTTTTTGGAATGTTGGCGCAGACTATAATTTAAAAATTATATCCGGCTCGTCAATAGGGATCAATTACAGCAGATCTTTAAATGATTCTCTTACGTTGGGAGCATCAAGGAACGATAGGAGCGATTTATTCTTAAGGGCAGGCAATATTCTTAAATTAACAGTAAATCCGTATTTCAGTGAAAATACATTTATTAATACTGACAGAAAAGACAAGATAAAAGGTATAAACGGTGACGTATCACTGCCTGTGTCCGGGAAAGTAACCCTTTTGCTCAATGGGTTGTGGGAAGACCAAAAATTTCTGCCGGGAGAAGAGAAGGTCCGAAGGCACAGCCTCGGATGCAGTTTCAATTATAAATTAAGTTCGAAGATGACTGCTGGTGTTGGATATAGATACAACAGGAGAAATTCAAATATTGATACAGAAGATTTTAATAATAATATAGGATGGTTGCAGGCAAAAGTCAGTTTCTAGGATGTGAAAATGTATGAAAAGCATTTTTCTTTTAAACACAAACCATTTGAACTGGTTCCGGATCCGGATTTCTTTTTCCAGAGTTCCACTCATAAAAAAGCTATTACCTACCTTGATTACGGGATAAAAGAAAAGGCGGGCTTTATCCTTCTGACAGGTGAGATCGGTTCCGGTAAAACAACTATAATCAGAAACCTCATCAAGTACTTGGGCAGTTCAATCAAACTTTCAAGGGTTAACAATACGATGGTTTCATCAGAACAGCTTATATCAGTGATCAATGAAGATTTTGGACTGGAAATAGATGGAAAAACCAAGACCAGATTGCTCAGCGAACTGAACGAGTTCCTCATCGAACAATATTCAAGAAAGATCCAACCTATACTATTGATCGACGAGGCTCAGAATCTTTCGGTTGACCTGTTGGAGGAAATAAGGCTGCTGTCCAACCTTGAGACGGACAGAGCAAAACTGCTTCAGATAATACTTGTCGGGCAGCCCGAATTAAAAAAGACGCTTATGCTTTCGGAACTGATACAGCTGCGTCAGCGTATAAGCATTAATTATCATATCTCCCCGTTGTCTATTGATGAAACCGGGGAATATATAAAACATCGTCTTACTATTGCCGGTAACCCCGATGCCATAAAACTTGATGATGATGTGCTTCATATAATCTATCAATTCAGCAGGGGAATTCCAAGACTTATCAATATACTGTGTGATTATGTGCTGCTTGCCGCTTTTGTGGAAGGCGTAAGTGAAGTAACAGTTGAAGTTGTAAGGGAAGTTGCCATGGACCTGGAAGCACATGATTACTGGAACGAAGGCCATGATGCGGGCATTATTCAACAGGAAAAGAACGATATGAATGCCGATCTGGCAAAGGAAATTGCGAATATTTCGCGCAGACTTCTAAGGTTTGAAGATATTATTGAAAATAATACCCTTGATGTTGATGCGTTGGAGGAAAAGATCGACCTGTTGGACAAAAAGATTTCTGAAGTGGTGAATGCCCTGGCAAATAAGAATGCGGACGCAATGACAGAACAGATGGGAAAGCCTGAACATAACAATTCGGGTTTCGCTGATGAAGAAGATAAGGGAAACCCCTTTGTTGAGCAGGCGGATTTTATAAAAGGATTGCTGGGCGATATTAATAACAAGTTAAGGAAATTATAAAACAGGTCGTGTAAATATTAATTATAACATGAATGGGTTTATCGAAAAAATATGAAGTATGATCTTTACACATTTAGCATGAAAGGTTTTTGAATTAACTTAATCAAGGCTTAAAGTAAAA
>BDTS01000015.1 GCA_002897915.1 bacterium BMS3Bbin09
GGCATGGGGCTGGAAGAGGCAATGGCAAGCGGGACTCCAATTATCTCCACTTTAACCGGTTCGATCCCGGAGGTGCTCGGAGACGCTGCGATGCTGATACCCCCCGGAGATTTCGCGATGCTTGCGGACAATGTCATAAAGCTGATGGAAGACAGGCTTCTCAGGGAAGAGCTTTGCAGGAAGGGGAGAGAAAGGGCTGAGCGGATGTATGATGCGGACAGGGTTTCCGGAGAATTCGCCCGGGTGCTAAAGGAGATATAGTGTATATAGTTCAGTATTATGGTAAATCTTTGCCTGTCAAAGAGTACGGCGGTATCGAAAGGGTCATTGTATGGCTCATCAAGGGTCTGCGGGAGCTCGGGCACAAAGTGACCCTGATCTCTCCCGAGGGTTCTGACCTTGACTGCGATATCGTTACCTTTCCGGAAAGTGTTGCGGTGCCAAACCCTTCCGAATTGAAAAAGTATATCCCGGAAGACGCGGACATTATCCATTTTCATAATGACGGACAGATGGAGATGAAGCTGGATATCCCATGGATCACTACAATGCACGGATATGGCGGCAAAGAGGATTTCGACAGGAGCCAGCAGGACAATAACTATTGTTATATTTCGGACGCGCACAGGCACCATTACGGTATGCCGAAGAACCCCTTTGTCTATAACGGCCTGGATGCTTCAGAATACACCTTCAGCGGGATGAAAGATGATTACTTTCTTTTTCTGTCGCGTATTGATTGGGATGTAAAGGGACTTGACTGGGCGATCAAGGTTGCGAAACGGGCGGGCGTAAGGCTTATTATCGCCGGCAATTTTCACAGGAAATCGTTTGTAAACAGTTATTGGCGTTTTCCCCTTAAGAGGAACCTGGGCAAAGACTGCTACTATGCCGGTCCTGTCGGTGGCAGATTGAAGTCAGCCCTGCTTGCAGGGGCCAGGGCGATGATCTTTCCTACCAGATGGCCGGAACCTTTCGGGATCGTGGCAATAGAAGCTCTTGCCAGCGGGACCCCGGTCATCACCACCCATAACGGTGCAATGCCTGAGATCATCGAACATGGGAAGAACGGATTTCTATGTAATACAAAGGATGAAATGGTGGAGGCTGTTAAAGGTGTTTCCGGGCTTGACCCTGCTGAATGCCGGAAGAGAGTTGAGGAGAAATTCAACTACATTGCAATGGCCGAGGCATATCTGAAACTCTATCAGGAATATTTAAAACAATAAGATGAACGGGCTACTATTTTGAACATATTGATACTCGATACAGGCAGGGAGTGGGGAGGCGGCACGAACAGCCTGCTCGAGCTTCTGAAAAGGATCGACAGGGACAAATTCCGTTTTCAGGTCCTTTTTTATCATAACTATGCCCGGGGAAAAGGCTCCGATATAAAGACCGCGATCGAAGACCTCGGGATCGAATTTCTGCTTTTACCGCAGAAGAAACAGTCTCCCGGTGTCAAGATACTCAAGGAAACTGCCAGGGCCCTCTTCTTCTTCAGCAGGGAGCTCAAAAAACAGGCTGTCTTTTTTATAGACCGCCGGACCAGGATCATGAACAATGCGAAGCGGATCACCGCGATACTAAAAGAACGCAAGAGCGAGCTGCTTTATATGAACAACCAGCCGTCATCCAATCTGGAGGGAATTATCGCATCAAAAATGAGCGGTGTCCCTGCCATACAGCACAGCCGCATAGAGACAGAATTGAATCCGTTCGAGGTCAAGGCCGCTAACCAGGGGCTCTCAAAAATAATATGTGTCTCGCAGGGCGTTATGGACACGCTTGTCGAGCGCGGAGTAGAGTCCGCAAAATGTGTTGTGGCCTATAACGGGATAAGCTCTGAAACCGTAACCCGGAGGTCTCCCGATGAAATAAAGAGTGAGTGGGGGATACCGGAGGGTGATCTCCTGATAGGGACGGTCGGTTCCCTTATACGGAGGAAGCGGATCAGGGATCTGATAGAGGCGATTGGTATGATCGAAGGAAAGACAGGCTGTTCGGTCAAGTGCCTTATTGTCGGCGAAGGCCCTGAAAGGGAGAACCTTGTTGAACTGGCCGAAAAGAGTGGTCTCGGCAACAGGGTCATATTTACCGGTTTTCAGTCAGATGCGATCTCTTATATCAATGCAATGGACATCTTTGCGATGCCGTCCGAAAAAGAAGGGTTCCCGAGGGTCGTGCTCGAGGCGATGCTTATGCGGAAGCCTGTTGTTGCGGCAAGAATCAGGGGCACGGAGGAGCTGGTCGTAGACAACGAAACAGGAATAATGTATAAAAAAGGCGCTGTAAAAGATCTCGCCGGGTGCCTTGCGAAACTTTTATTGTCTCCGCAGCTCAGGGAAGACATGGGCATGGCAGGGAAAGAACGGGTGGTAGATAACTTCTTTATCGAGAGATATGTCGAGCAGGTCAGCAATATACTTTCCGGGGGCAATGCATGATATATATACTGCTCACATATCTTTTTTATCCTTTTGTATATCTGGTCACATCCATAAAGCGGAAAAAGGGACTCGAAAGGATTCTGGTCATACAGACCGCAAAGATCGGGGACATGATCTGCTCCACCCCTGTTTTCAGAGAGATAAAAAAGAGATATCCTTCCGCGCATTTAACTCTCCTTATAGACCCGGTTACGAAGGGGGTGATCGAGAAAAACCCGCATATCGATAAGATAACAACGATACGGACTAAGGACTTTAAAGGGCTTGCGGGCAAGGTCAGACTTTCCGGTCTTATAAGAAAGGGCAATTACGATGCTGCTGTTTGCCTGAACCCAAATGTTCCGTATGCACTATCTCTCTTTTGGGGGCTGGTACCGCTCAGAATTTCGGTGATGCCTGATTTTGCGGGGATTACCTTTAAGCTCGCGGCAGTTTTTTTTACCCATCTCGAAAAACATGTGAGGGGAAAGATGGTCATTGAGACCTATATGCAAATGTTAAGAAAGATCGGGGTCGAAAGCAGCGATATTTCGAAAGATGTATATATGTCTGAGGGTGCTGATATCATGGTGCGGGACCTGTTAGGATCGATCGGCAAGCCTTTAACCGGCATCGCTATAAGCAGTGGGAATAAAATGAAAGAAATGGAAGCGGAGAAGATAACCGCGCTCGTTAATAAATTGCTGGACAATACAGGGACGTATATAGCCCTTATAGGGTCGGGTCAGGACAGGGATAAAGCGGAGTCGCTGTGCGGATCTTTCAGCCATAAAGAGAGGGTCATTAACACGGTCGGCAAATTCAGCCTTACTGAACTACCTGCCCTTCTCAAAAGATTATCACTGTTTATTGGCGTGGATTCGGGGATAACGTATATGGCAGATGCCCTCTCTGTCCCGCTGATCAATGTGGCCGGACCAGCGGACATGCAGGACCAGAGGCCGACAAATGAATATGCTATAATAATGCGGGAAAAAATTCCCTGTGTCCCGTGTTCCCATGCATTCAGAAGTCCGTATTCCTGCCGGCTCAAAACCCGGGAATGTATTACATCGGTATCGGTGGAAGAGATATTCTCTGCTGCTAATAAAATATTGCTAAAGCCGAATTAAGCGGTGCGCAGCATCCGCTTCAATGAGACTTATGCCAGTGGTAAAAAGAACTGATCGTATGAACTTTATTGCTAAGCTAAACATGTCAGGGGTTACAAGGTTCCTTCTGTACGTGCTGATATTCTTTCAGCCGTTTAACCACTTTAATTCTTTCAGGGAGATAAGTTTTTATGCATTATTTGCCATTTTTTTAGGCAGGATGTTTAAAGGAGAAGTAAAGAATATCGCGTTTAATGATAAAACAATAATTGCCATTTCTATGCTTATAGGATGGTCTTTGCTCGTATCTGTATCCGGGCCGTTTCCTTGGGAAAGTCTGAATGCCGTCCGAAAGAACCTCTTTAAAGAGGTTATAATATTCCTGGTTATTATTATGGAGTTTAAAAGTTTCCGTGATATTAAACCTCTTTTCTGGGTCGTGGTTGCCAGTTTTACAGCTGTAACAATTGCATCGATCATTGAAAACATAGCAAAAGATTGGGAGCTGTTTTCCACCTTGACCCCCGCAGTATCATGGAGAGCTACCAGTACTTACTTTTTTGCTAACTATGCTGACAACGGAACGTTTTACCTGCCTTTTATCGCGGCCTGGCTTGTATCGGTAAAAGAGATGTCGTGGAAAAAATGGATTGGAGCCGGGACCCTTATGGTTGGGTGTGTCCTGATTTATATTTACAATGCCAGAACACATCTGCTTACGGTATTTTTTGTAGTTTTTATAATCATGCTTTTAGCTAAAAAATATAAATTAGTAGCTGTTTTTGTAATTACAGCGGTGTTAAGCATATCAATAGTGGCCACTTCAAAATACGAAGGCTCTTCACGGTATAAAACCTTATTAAGTACGGATACATACACCACAGATAAAGGACTTACAAACCGCTTGGGATTATGGCTGGTAGTGGTTGAGATCATAAAAGAAAGACCTTTGATAGGATATGGGTATGGATGGAAAAAACTTGCCTCTATTATTCAGGAAAAAGACTCTGACGAATTCTGGGGGGAATATCCTCCAAGTGCTAGAAATTATTATGTAGACGACGCGCAATTGATGTACGGCCGGGTAAACCCTCATAACCTTCCGCTTCAGATAATCTTTGAGATAGGTTTAATAGGGTTTTCAATTTTTTTATGGTTATGGGGTACGGTGTTTTGGAAAATATTTAAATGCGCCAGGACCGGGAACGATCCTCAAGCCAGAAAATTTATAATAAGCAGCATAGGGGTGATAATAGCTTTTGTAATGGTTAATATTACCAATTCCTTATGGCAAGAGTGTTACGGCAATATGATATTCCTCTTCATGGCTATTGTCTTTGTTATACACAGAGAGACTAAAGCGGATTTCTTGTGATAACGAGTAGTAATTGGTAAGGCATGAGAGCAAGGGAAAGGAGGGTATGCTTGCGGGAAAGGTATATTTTCTGGTCGGAAATATGTTTGATTCAGGTACTGCTCCAAATTGACAAAAACCGTGTATTTTGAACATAATATTATCTCTACCCAATATAACCATTTATTTTTAAAGTATTAATACAGGTTCATATATTGATCAAATTCATTAATGCCAACAAATGGTTTAATGACCAGCATGTACTAAAGAATATTAATCTCGAGATCACAAAGGGTGAGGTTATTGTAATATGCGGACCAAGCGGGGCCGGCAAGAGCACATTTCTCAGGACAATTAACAAGCTCGAGCCGATAGATGACGGTGAGATCATCGTTGACGGTATGTATCTTTCGGACTCCAGGACGGACCTGACCGCTCTGAGGGCTGAAATAGGGATGGTCTTTCAGCACTTCAACCTTTATCCTCACAAGACAGCGACCAATAACATAACACTTGCGCCCCGTAAGGTGCGTGGATTAAGCAAAAATGATGCACGGGAGAGGGCCCACAAGCTCCTTGAGAGGGTCGGGCTCATTCACAGGAAGGATGCCTACCCTGCACAGTTGTCAGGAGGAGAGCAGCAGAGGGTCGCCATAGCAAGAAGCCTTGCCATGGAACCCAAGATAATGCTCTTTGACGAGCCGACCTCAGCCCTTGACCCCGAGCTTATCAATGAGGTCCTTGATGTTATGATATCCCTCGCTAAAGAAGGAATGACAATGGTAGTAGTAACCCACGAGATCGGCTTTGCTCAGAAGGTCGCGGACAAGGTCGTATTTATGGCTGACGGTGAGATCCTCGAGATCGGCAGCCCTCCGGGTATATTCGTGAATCCCAGGCACCAGAGAACAAAAGATTTTATGAGCAGTGTCTTCCATATTCCTATCTTTGACGCTGGCCAAGAGGAGGAATAAGCTATTTTTGAATTAGCTTATGAGTTTGATTGGAGCATTCCTTTTAGAGAGCCTTATCTCTCTATGATGATAACAGGGGTAAAGATAACCCTGATATTGATGGCAGCCACGACCGTGACCTCACTATGCCTCGGCACTGTAATAGCAATAATGAGGATATCGAGAATCAAGACCATGCGGGCGATCGGGACCATCTATGTCGAAATATTTCGGAACATACCCGGGCTCTTCTGGATACTTTTCTTTTATTTTGTATTTCCCGAGATCATCCCTGCCGAATGGGGATATAAGCTGAATCACTATGAATATTATCCTATAGTGGCCGGTATCATGGGTCTTACGGTGGATAATGCTTCTTATGTTTCGGACATATTACGCAGCGGCAGGCTCGCGATACCTCATGGGCAGAGGGAGGCTGCGATCTCGACCGGTCTGAGCCGGGTGCAGCAGTATCTGCATGTGCTTCTTCCGCAGATGTTCAGGGCGACACTGCCCCCGCTCGGCACCAGGATGGTGCATAACTT
>BDTS01000016.1 GCA_002897915.1 bacterium BMS3Bbin09
TGCATTAAACATATTAGAAGCATTGATAAGCTGATTTTAATTATTACTACTGAGCGTTAGCGACCCACAAAAACCCAGAATGTTCAATTTTACCTGCAAGACAACTAGTTGGGCAAGGATAAAACAGTCAGACTTCCTTCACCTCTCCGGAATTTGTAAATACAATAAAAGATTTTACCTTTTCCGTACCAAAAAGTTTTTTCACTGCCTTTGCGTATATATCGAGCTGTACCGCGTACTCTTTCAGTAGATATGCGGTCTCATCCTCTTTGACCGGGAATGTCTTATAATCATAGACCTCAAAGTAATCATCTCTTTTGATCACCCTGTCTATCCTTCCGGTAAAAACAGAACCCCTGTCCTCGAATATGAACGGCAGTTCGGTGTATGAGTCAGCTGCAGGCATTATGATCTTCTGCCATATGCCCTTTTCCTTAAGAAGGGTGACCTGCCTTTCAATGATCGATAATTTCTCTTTCTTATCCTCACCTGAAACACCCCTGTCCCCAAGCATTCGCCCGGTCTTTTCCAGGATATTCTCCTCAATAATTATTCCTTTTGAGATACCCTCAAATATCCTGTGTATTATATCTCCGAGCATGGCCCAATCATTGCCGTGTCGCCTTCTGATGTCCACGGTTTCAGTGACCGATTGCCAGTGGGCCTGTTTCTCGAATGTAAGGGGAACAACTGAAACAGGCGGACAGGTCGTCTTTTGGGCCTTTATTCGGGGCGCATGTTCAAACAGCATCTTCACATCGTCTTCGCTCAGTAGTGAAAAACCGGTCAGCTCCTGATCATAGGTATAAGTCTCCCCTTCTTTCTCAATATTGATCCCCTTCTTGAGAAAATCCAGGAAGGTATTCTCCCTGTCACTCCAGTGGCTCAGCATTATAAGCGCCTCCTCGGCCCTTGTTGCCGCGACATAAAAGAGTCTTTTCTGTTCCTCGGCCTCTTTCGCGAGATGGACCAAAAAGTCCTCGTCCTGCCTGCGGATAGACGCCTCGGGCAACGATTTAAAGAAGAACTTCCCCTCTTTTTCGTATACAAGCCTGTCATCCGTTCTCAGGAGAAACTGCTCATCGATCCCAGGAACAAAGACTATCGGAAACTCTAACCCCTTGGAGGCGTGAACGGTCATTATCCTTACCGCGTCCATTTCCTCGGTGTTCACATTCGCCTTGGGCTCATCGCTCTTACCATCCGTCCTCTCAAGAAAGTCCCTTATTTTAAGAAGCGACTTGCCGGACGCCTCGAGATCTTCCACTATCCTGATGAGCTTCTTGATATTCGCCCTTCTCTGCGCCTCATGGAAGTATTTCCAGGCGCCTGTGCAGGTGAGCGCATATTCGATAAGCTCTGATAAAGGCATGTCAGCAAGCCTCGAAAGCCATTCCTGAAGGAGATCGTAGGGGCGGGGTAACCCCGCCCCTACTGTTTCAGCAGCATCATTTTCCATTTTCTCAAACAGGCTGTTCCCCTGTTTCTCTATCAATTGCAGGATTGTGCCCTCATCGACATTGAACATGGGACCCTTCAGGAGCACATAGAGACTGTAATCGTCCATCCGGTTAGAGAGAAAATATATCAGCGCCCTGAGCATAGCGACTTCCGGCTCCTGATAGAACCCGATGCCCTTGACCGCGACAAAGGGTATGTTGTGACGCCTCAACGCCTCTTCATACTTCCTGAGATGCGTCCTTTTTCTCAGGAGGATGGCCATATCCATATATTTGCACGGCCTCCTCTCTTCTGGAACCCTGCCCACCTTGTGGTTCCCGACAAGCCCCTGTATCCTCTGTGCGAGCACCTCCGCCTCTTTTTCTTTCTTTTCGGACGCGGTTTCCGCCTCATCATTCATCATTATGAGCTCAACGCTGCCCGCGTCAGGGACACCGCTTCTGTATGCATTGAACGGCGTGTATTCAGTAACCCACGGGAAGTTTCTCCCGGCCCTGTCCATGATCCTGGAGAAGACATGGTTCGTAAACTCTATGATCGCGGGCAGACTCCTGTAATTCTCTTTCACCTCTTCATAACAAAATTCATCACCGAGCCAGGCCTCGAACTTCTCCCTGGCCCTGCGGAAGATCTCGACATTCGCGCCCCTGAAGAAATAGATGGATTGTTTCTCATCCCCCACAAAAAAAACCGTGGGCCTTATGCCCTCCGCCCTCTTTGCCCCGAAACCGGCCCGCCATTCCTCCGTGAGTTTGTCCACTATCGCCCACTGGAAATTGTTAGTGTCCTGAAACTCATCCACGAGCAGATGGTCGGTCTTTTCATCAAAGGCATAAAGTATATTCGCCCACTCGGGGTTTTCGGTCACCATCCTGTACGCGAGATATTCCAGGTCGCTAAAATCAAGGATGCCTTTCGATTTTTTTCTGGCAGTATACTTCTCAAGACATATCCTGAAGATATCTTTTATCCGTTCGGTCCTCTCGACAAACTCTTCTGTCTTCTTCTCTTTCCAGTATATATGCATCTTCGATGCCCAGCCCCGGTAATCAGGTATCTCCTTCAGCAGCGGAACGGCACGCTTGCGCGGCTCCTTCCTGTCTGTCAGGAAGAACTTCTCAAAAGAGGCCATATCCTGTAAAGCCCCTTTTTCAAAAAGCCCTGTATAACCGCTGAACGCCTCTTCTACACCGGGCCACGCCCTCAACTCCTCTATCAGCTCACCGACCTCGGCAGGATCGTGCCGGAACGTCTCAGCCTCGATCGAGAATGGGGTCTTCTGATAGAGATAGTCCGCCGTACCCCTGAGATAATCCAGTCCCCTGAAACCTTTTTCACTCAGTGTCTGTATAAAGAGGTCATGCCCCCTCTTCCCCTTGCCAGCGTCCATCAATATCTCAAAGAGGATGTCCTCCCAGACAATTCGGGAGTCTATCGCGTCCTCGACCTTGTAGTTCGGGTCTATACCGGCCTCGAATGAGAACCTCCTCAGGAGCGTGCCGCAAAAGGAGTGGATCGTCGAGACCCTCATCAGCGGCATCTTATCGAGCAGCTTAACGAAAAGTTCCCCGTCCTCCTCTCTTAGTATCTTAAGTATCCGCTGTTTCATCTCAGCGGCCGCCTTGTCCGTGAACGTGACCGCAAGTATCCGCTCTACATCCACACCTTTCTGCAGCAGGGCGATGTAACGTCTCGCGAGCTTCTCGGTCTTGCCCGAACCAGCTGGAGCCGAGATAATAATGCTTTTGTCCGTATCAAGATAATTGCTCATTTTGCTGCCCCGCATAACGGACTGTGGTCGCAATACCTGCACTCCGTGGGCTTGAACGGCTCATGAGAGAACTCCCCTTTACTTATCTGCCCCACAAGTTCTTCCGCGCTTTGGACCGCATTGCTTATAAATTCCTCCATCCCTATCTTCTTGCCGGGATACCATTTAACACGTCCTTCCTTTAACGAATAATAGCCCACCTTTTCTACTCTCCCCGAAGATGTCTCCTGCCACATGAACGCGTACAGAGGCAACTGGAGACTGTCACTATCAATGCCTCCGGTCTTGTAGTCAAGAAGAATTACCGCTCCACCCTCTTTCATATCTACCCTGTCTATCTTGCCCCTGAGTTTAAGGCTGCTAAGCTCCGCCTTTATGCTTTGTTCAACCATGTATGGACTGAACCCCTCGATCCTTATATCATTCTCCTGCTCTTTCATACGCGGCATGATCTTCAAAAATATCTCCTTCGCGACAATGGACCAGAAATCGCCTACCGGAAAATGCTCCAGGCCCTTCTCCAGCCCTTCCAGTATTTTTTCTTCGAGCATCTCCGGGGCCACATCGCCTTCTTTGAAAAGATGTTCCATTGTCTTGTGCGCGAGACTGCCCCATAGCCTTGACTCGACCTCGAATTTCGGCGGCGACTCCTTTTCAAGACCGAGTACCTTCCCGATATAGAACCTGAGCGGGCATTTCCGATAGAAATCAATATCAGTCACACTGATGGAGCCTCTGGTAATCGCAGCCATCCTCTTTTGGAGGGCGCTCTTATCACTCTTAGTACGGAACATTCCTCCTGACCAGTATATCGAGCTCAAGATCTCATTACTAATTGAACCTTCCCTCTCGAGCACCTCCTCTTCCGAGAATATATTAAGGGACTGCGGCTTGACCGCCTCCCCCCATTCAAGGAAAGGCGAGGGCAGAAAGACCTTGTCGCCATCCGCAGACGGGCACGAAAAATATGGATCATGCAAAGAAACATTGAGCAGCCTGTTGAAATATTGTTTCTGCCTCTTCAGGTAATGATCGAGATGCGGCATGCCCAATGCCTTTTTCACTTTATCGGGCAGTATCGGATCAATACCCGGTCTGGACGGAAAGTCCCCCTCAAGTATTCCCCCGAAAAAGAGCGCCTTTGTCCCTGCCCCGGCCGCAAGTTCAAAGGGAAGCAGTCTTACCCCTTCCCTGTTCCTGATCGACCCCTTAAGGTCCTTCAATATATATCTAAGATAAAATCCTGGAGAGGAGTTATGGGAGCCTTCTGCGTACAGCCACGCAAAATTCCTCAATTCAGAAAACTGCTGGATGATCTTTTCTGATATTTCCGAATTGTCACCAAGGGAATCGAAGAAGCCCAGTTTGGTCAATGCTGACTCAAACAGATCGACAAATGACAAGAGATCTTTTTCCCGCTTTATCCCCTCGATAATATTTATGATCGACCCGAGTCCTTTCTGAAACTCAACCAGCTCCTGTTTCTCTTTATCCGGGACGGACCGGTGAGCGTTCAGCAAGGTCTCTCTTATGCAGCGCCATGATTCTTTGCCCTTGACGATCCCGGCCCTGTAGGAATAAGCAACCGCCCTTTCCCTTACAATGCCGGGGACCGCACTTAAGTACGGAGATGCAAGGATAGATAGAAGATCGCTCCTTGGATAATCTTCTTCCATGCATGTGATCATCTCTTCTATCAACATGAATGGCCGCGTTGCCGAGATGTTATACTCCCCGATATCCGCAGGCACGCTGTATTTTCTGAATATCCTCTGCACCATCGGAAGGTATTTGGCAAGAGAAGGAAAACATACCGTGATCTCCCACGGCCTCATGCCTTCAATAATAAGTTTCTTTATCCCCTTGGCAATCCCCTCCACTTCATCTTCAATTGAGGGATAAGAGCAGTACGAAGCGGTCTTTCTCATGACACCCGGCCCGGGCCTCTTTATCACAATATCCTTTTGATATGACCGTAACTGCGCGAGCATTTGCGTATTCTCTTCAACAAGGGCATATACCCTTCCGGCCTTTTCTATCAACGCCTTTATGACCTCGAACTCCAGTGGAGAAGGGTCCAGAAACCCGTCGATCACGAGCGTCTCGAACCCGGGCGCCTCTTTTATAAAAGTTATGCAGTCCCTGAGCATATCCTCAGGGTCCGCAAGTTCTTTCAGATTAAGCTCATCTTCATACTGTTCAAGTGCTCCGAACGCCTGGAGCGCCCTCTCCTTCGCCGTTTCTTCGGCAATGAGTTTTCCAATCTTCTCCTTTATCCCCGAAAGTTCCATGTACGGCAGATAGTTCCTGCTCTTTCGGAAGAGGTCCGATAAGAGGGCCGCGTAACCCGTGCCCTTTTCCCTGAGGAGTTCAGAGAGGATAAGGGTCCTTATGCGTCCGGATACCGGGATCTTCCCGCCGTACTCCCCGTATAGGTCCGCGGCAAACTGTCTGACCGTCACTGAACGGAAAGGGATGTAGGCCTCCCCCCCCTTTTTCCTGCGATAAGAAAAAAATAGGTCCCTGGCCTCGGAGAGAAGAAAATTATCAGGTGAAAGATATATGATCGGCGAGTAGTCGTTCCCTGTGTGCCGGGCAAGGAGCTCATCGAAAAGCGGCTCTTTATTATTGCCGGTGCCGGGGGGTGTTATGAACAGAGTTGTTTTTTCCATGGTTCTTCTAATCCTGCAGAGTGTCTATTATGAGTGTCCTTCTCAACCGCAATGAGGGATGGCGGATTTAATGGAATCGATTTTATTGAGAATGTCCTTGGTTGAATGGGTCATTTGTTGTCCTTATTTCGGATGTAGAATCAAGTGTCTCATACAAAAACTTTTCAGCCATTTCCCTTCTCTTTTAATAAAGCTGTTGACTCTTCTGTTTTTTCATAAAAAATAACACCCACACGTCGAATATGATTGATTACTTCCTGGTCACTGATCCGGCTGAATATAGAGAGGTCAACTGTATAGGGTAAAAGCAGGTCGTCAATATCCTCCATGATCTTTCCCAGAACAGAAACGGTTATGTCATCTCCGCCTGACAGCGTCATATCAATATCAGAACCATTTTTGTAATCTCCTTTGGCGCGGGAGCCGTAAAGGATTGCCTTTTCAACCTCTGGATATCGGGCAAAGACATTGTGAATCTTTTTAACGGCAGCATCGGATAAGCCGTATTTCATGACTGCTCTTCCCGCTTGAGTTCATTCGCCCTGTCTTTAAACAACATGAACTCATTAAAATATGTGTCAATAATGGCCGAAATAATTTTGACAGCTGTTTCTTCATTGTATGTATGGGACGTCAGATTCCGGTCCCTGATCATCTCCATCCACGCATCCCCATTCTGGATGAGTTCCCGCTTGAACGCCTCACGGG
>BDTS01000017.1 GCA_002897915.1 bacterium BMS3Bbin09
ACCGCGGTGCAGCGCCTATAAATAAAGCATTAATAGACGGAAAAGAAAAGACCGGGGTAACGATAATGCTTATGGACGAAGGCCTGGACACAGGTCCGGTACTCCTGAAGGAAGAGACAAAGATAACCACGGAGGATACAGCCGGGAGTCTTTCGGAAAAACTCTCGGAAACCGGGGCCGCGCGCCTTATACTGACACTGGAAGGGCTTGAAAAAGGCAACCTGAAACCGATGCCCCAGGAGGGTGAGCCGTCTTACGCACCTCTTATGAAAAAGAGTGACGGCCTTATCCAATGGACATTACCGGCTGAAGAGATATGCAATTTTATCAGGGGGATGAACCCCTGGCCCGGGGCGTATGGTTTTATCGGCGAAGAAAGGTTTAAGATATTGATGGCGCTTCCCGCCGAAGGGGACGGAGATCCAGGAATGATAGAGAGTGTCACAAAGGACGAGCTTCTGGTAGGTACCGGCAATGGGATGGTCTCTATAATCAATATCCAGCCCTCAGGTAAACCGGTTATGGAGATCAGGGCGTTCCTGCAGGGCAGAAAACTTGAGAAGGGGATGAGATTTCATTCGGATGATCAAAAATTTCTTTAAGATAGTCATGTATCTTGCCTCGTTCCTTGTGGCAGCTGCTATCGTTGTTTTTCTTGTCGTTAAGATAGTCAATATCGACAAGACCGGTGAAGTGCCCCTGCTTGAGGGGAAGAGCCTTACAGAGGCGGAGGAACTCCTGAGCAAGAGGCAGCTCATCTTGAAGATAGAAGGCAGGAAAAGCAATAATGAGATCAGGGAAGACCATATAATTAATCAGAATATAGGGCCGGGCGAAGATGTCCGGATCGGGACCGAGGTCGGGGTCTTCGTAAGCAGTGGGCCCGAGATGTACACAATGCCCTCTTTTGAAGACCAGGCCCTTAATGACGCGAAGCTGACTCTCGTAAATCTCGGTATCAAGATCAGGAAGATAACATGGGTCCATTCGGATACGGTTGAAAAGGGATGGATCATCGCGCAGAGGCCCCTGCCCGGGAACATAGAGAGCAACGAGATAAATTTTCTTGTAAGTCTGGGACATTACGCTGTATCTTATAAGTGTCCGGCATTTGTCAATATGACGACTGAGGATGCGAGGATGCTCGCAAAGGAACTTGGTGTAAAACTGAATGAAAAGGAAGAGGGCGGCAGGGTTATAGATCAGAAGCCTGCTCCCGGGACTATTATCAATAAAGGCGATCCTGTCGAGGTTGTGCTGGGCCGGGGCTGGGGAATGTGGTTTTAACGGCTATCTTAAAGATAGCCGTGATTACACAGATTAAACATCTTGATTACACAGATAAAAAGGACCGGATATTTTAATATCTGTGTCATCGTCTTTTGAAATCGGTGTCATCAAGTATAATTCTTAATTATACTGGAGGGTAACAATGGTAAAGATATCGCCGTCGATATTATCGGCAGATTTTTCAAAACTCGGAGAAGAGATCGCGGCAGCGGAAAAGGCCGGGGCTGAGCTGATACATATCGATGTAATGGACGGGCACTTCGTTCCTAACATAACGATCGGTTCGCTCGTTGTTAAGGCGATAAGGGACATCACAAAGCTGCCGTTCGATGTCCACCTGATGATCGAGAACCCTGACCAGTACATAAAGGAGTTCGCTGACAGCGGGGCCGATATAATAACGGTCCATGAGGAAGCGTGCGTGCACCTTCACAGGACAATACAGAACATAAAGGAGTGCGGTGCAAAGGCAGGGGTTTCCATAAACCCGGCTACGCCGCTTGGCAGTATCGAGACAATACTTCCTTATCTCGACATGGTGCTGATCATGAGTGTGAACCCTGGGTTCGGCGGACAGAAGTTTATCCCTGGGTCGCTCCAGAAGATCAAACAGCTAAAGGAAATGATAAGCGCGAGAAAGCTCTCTATTGATATCGAGGTTGATGGCGGTGTGACAGTGGACAATGTTTCGGAGGTAGACAGGGCGGGCGCGGATATCGTTGTTATGGGCAGTGCCTTCTACAATTCGGATAATTATGCCGCTATCGTGAAAACAGTAAAGGAGAAATGCTCTTGAATATCGAAGAGTTGTTCGAAAAGGCCGAGGGCCGAAGGAAAACCGCGGAATACGCTGATGCGGTCAAACTGTATAAAAGTGCCCTCTCTGCGTACAGGAAAATGGCCGATCTCCCGGGTGTCCTTGACTCTGTTCTCGCACTTGGTGACACATTAAGGGCGAGCGGCGAGTTTGCCGCGGCAAAGGCCTTTTACGAAGAAGGGCTCGGTCTTGCCGAGGCGCTTGAGGACAGATATGCAGAGGCTGACGCTCTGGTCGGACTTGGTCTCAGCATACGTGCACTCGGTGACTGGAAGCGGGCCATGCAGGCTGTTAATATGGCGGAAAAGATCTATATATCCATAGAGGACAGGCATGGCGAGGCATTCGCCTTATGGGCGAGAGCAGGGACATACAGGATAAAGGGAGACGTGAAAAAAGCGGTAGAGACCTTCCGCCTCGCACTCGACAGGTTCAGGGCACTGAAAGATTCTACCGGTATGGCATATTCCTACTGCGGCCTGGGGGGCAGCTCCAGGGTCGCCAATAAGTTTGATGACTCGGAGAAATATTATAAAATGGCTAACAGGATGTTCGGCAGACTCAAGGACCGTTTCGGGCTCGCTTATTCGTACTGCGGACTCGGGAACGGACGGAGGATGAAGGGCGATTACAAGGGGGCGCTGGATTATTTTAAAAAGGCCGGGGTACTGTATAAGAAGATTGGTGACAGGGTAAGTTATTCATATACACTCTGGAGCGAGGGCACTACTTACAAAATGCAGGGGAAGCTTGATAAAGCGGACGGGAGTTTTAAGGAGTCGGCTGAATTCTTCAGGCAGACGAAGGACCCGAGGGGCGATATATACTGTATCCTCGCAAGAGGCGAGATCGATTATCTTAAAGGAAATGTAAAAAAGGCAAAGGGGTCGTTCACAAAAGGTCTTGACCAGGCAAAGGGATACGGCTTTAAACTCGAGGCAGGGTATGCCTCGCGGCTCCTGAAGGGTTTTGATAAAGGGAAAGGATTCCCTGTTAATCTCCCTTAAGCGCCATATTATTTATTGAAATAATAAAGCCTATTTGTTAGTATTGATGGGATTTAATATGAACTCTACCGAACCCCTTAACGATATCTCTTCCGATAACAGGGAAGATCTGAACAAGCCGGATGACCTCGAGAGAGTTGTTGCCAAGGCAATCGATTTTATAATTGTCGTCGCATTGCTCGAAATCGTACCCAAGGTAGGTTATTTCGCGGGACTGGCATATCTTTTAATAGCTGATGGGCTATTTGAAGGAAGAAGCGTCGGCAAGATGCTGATCGGGATCAAGGTTGTTTTTAATAATGCTACGGATACGGCCGCTGGCTGCGGTTTTAAGGGATCGATCTTCAGAAACCTCCCATTTGCCGCCGGATATATATTGTACGGTATTCTAAATGGGATCCCTATTATAGGGTGGCTCCTTTCACTTGCTGTTATTACGCTGGTACCGGCTTTTGAATTTCTTGTAATGACCGGAAGCGAGACGGGCATGAGGCTTGGAGACGAGATCGCTAAGACACGGGTAGTTGAAGATAAACAGGGAGGATTAAATGTTTCATAAGATTCTTGGATGGTTTTCGAATGATCTTGCTATAGATCTTGGCACGGCGAATACTCTGGTATTCGTCAAGGGGAAGGGGATCGTCTGTAATGAGCCGTCCGTTGTTGCGGTACAGCATGACAAGGTAATAGCGGTCGGTACAGAGGCGCAGAAGATGCTCGGCAGGACTCCGGCCAATATATGTGCGATGAGGCCTCTCAAAGAGGGTGTTATCGCGGACTTTGACAAGACGGGTGAAATGCTCAAGTATTTTATCCGGAAGGTCCATAACAGGAAGAGCTTTATATCTCCGAGGATAGCCATAGGTGTTCCTTCAGGGATAACCCAGGTCGAGCAGAGGGCCGTAAAGGACGCTGCCCAGGCCTCCGGCGCAAGGGAGATATACCTTATAGAAGAACCGATGGCAGCAGCCCTCGGTGTTGGACTGCCTATCGGAGAACCTTATGGCAATATGATCGTTGACATAGGCGGCGGGACCACGGACGTCGCGGTTATTTCCCTGCATGGAGTAGTTTACAGTAAGGCCGTCAGGATGGGCGGCGACAAGCTGGATGAAGACATAGTCAGCCATATCAAGAGCAAGGGAAGGATCCTTATCGGGGACAGGACAGCTGAAAATATCAAGAGGCAGCTCGGCTCGGCATTTAAGGTTGATAACGAGAACAGGTCCATGGACATCAAAGGCAGAGACCTTGTCTCCGGTATACCGAAGACGATCACCATATATGAGGATGAGATAAGGGAAGCGATAAGCGAAACCGTTACAGTGATAATGAATGCGATAAAGGTGGCGCTCGAAAACACTCCGCCTGAACTGGCATCCGACATAGTGGACAGAGGTATCGTGCTCGCCGGCGGCGGTGCGTTGTTAAAAGGCCTTGATGAGCTTATAAGGCATGAGACGGATCTTCCGGTTATTGTTGCCGAAGAACCTCTCCTCGCGGTTGTTAATGGTGTAGGAAAGGTACTGGATGACCTGGATATTTTAAAGAGAGTCTCACTTTGACGGATAAACGAAGATGCTAAAAAAAAAATTGTCATCTTTCTCTTATTTATTCTCCTTATATTCGTACTGCTTAGATACCAGAGTATAAAAGGCGAGGGCCGTTTTCTGGATTTTCCGATCTATCCCCTTCAAAAACTGGAGCAGGGCGGTTCCGCAGTTATCAACGGCATTACCGATTTCTTCAACACCTATATCCTTATTGTCGGGAAAGAAGAAGAGAACAGGAAACTCCTCCATCAAATAAAGAAGCTCGAGCAGGATAAGAACAAATATACAGAGACAGAGCTTGAGAACGAACGCCTCAGGAATATCCTGAAGCTGACCTCCGAAAGGCCGGACGAGATAACTGTTGCAGAGGTCTTTGCTCGTGACCCCTCTAACTGGTTCAATGTATTATGGATAAATAAGGGGTTTGGTGACGGAGTTGCCAAGGACATGGTCGCGGTTACTCCACTTGGACCGGTTGGGAAGATCCACAGGATATTTGACGACGGGGCGAGCATCATACTCCTGACGGACGTCAACTCTTCGGTCGCGGTCAGGCTCCAGTCCACAAGGGTGGTGGGCATTCTCGAAGGAAGGGGGGACGGCACCTGCTCCCTGAAATACGTATCAAAGAGGGTTGAAGTGAAGGTCGGGGAACAGGTTGTGACCTCGGGGCTCGACGGTATATTCCCCGATGGACTCTTTGTTGGTTATGTATCCGAGGTAAAGAAAGAGGAAGGCGAGATGTTCCAGCTTATACAGGTTCTCCCGGCCCAGGACCTTAATGCAATAGAAGAGGTTGTAATACTCAAGCGATGAAGAATTTTCTACTCTATCTTGTTTTCGCGTATCTGGCTCTTTCCGTTCAGGCCATATTCTTTAAGGGAATAGGGCCCGATTTCGTGATCGTGCTTGTTTGCTGCTACTCCCTTAAATACGGTTATGCGAAAGGCACGGCCTACGGAGCGTTAACCGGCCTGATCATCGATACAATGGGCGGGTTCATTCTCGGGCCGAATATCATCAGCAAGTCCCTTGCCGCGTTCCTTATAAGAATGGTCAGGGGCAAGATATTCGAATGGAATATGTTTGTTAACACAATCATGATAGCCCTTCTGGCAGTGATCGATATGCTGATCGTCTACCTCTGCCACGAGATGTTTCTTCAGGGATCTTTTGCCACCAGGCTCTGGGTGATCTTGCCAAAAGAGATCATCTTCACGATCGCCGCTGCTTTAGCGGCCTATAAACTCTTCAGCCTGGACAGGGATAGCGGATTGAGGGAAGAAAGATAAGAGAAGGAATGGATAAGAGAATAACTGCCGCCTTATATATTGTAATCCTGCTTTTCTGTGTTTTCTTGATCAGACTTTGGGACCTCCAGATAATTAAGGGCAGTGAATACACGAGGATAGAAGAACATAACCGCCTGAGGGTTATAGACATCCCCGCGCCAAGGGGAATAATTTACGACAGGAACGACAAGGCGTTCGTTAACAATGTCCCTTCATTCGATATATCGGTTTTAAAAGAGGAGTTTCCCCGGGATGAAGAGACATTAGCAGCGCTGGGCGGGCTTCTCGGGCTCGATCCTGATGATATAAAAAAGAGGCTTTCTGCTACCTCTTCAAGATCGTTTGAGCCGGTTAAGCTCAAACAGGACGTTTCGTTCGAAGAGGTAGCGAAGGTTGAGGCGAGAAAGATCGACTTCCCGGGCCTGCAGGTAGATGTTGTGAACGGGCGGGAATATATCTACGGGCATTCGGCCAGCCATGTAATAGGGTACCTCGGAAAGCTGAGCCTGGAGCAGTTGAGGTCGCCAGAGTTCATTAATGTTCCCCACGACTCCTTCATGGGCCAGTTCGGTATAGAGAAGGTCTACGACAATATACTGAGGGGTAAAGCAGGTAAGAAGATCATAGAGGTCGATGCCCTCGGCAGTATAGTCAGGGTCGTGAGGATACAGAAGCCTGTTAAGGGTAAGGATATTAAGCTTACTATTGACGTGGATCTACAGGTAGAGGCCGAGAAAAGTCTCAGAGGCAAGGCCGGTGCAGTTGTTGCTATCAAGCCCGGCACTGGGGAGATACTGGCCATGGCGAGCGCGCCGTCTTTCGATCCAAACATATTTGTCAGGGGGATAAAAGAGGGGGATTGGGAAAAACTTATTAAAAACCCCGGAAAGCCCCTCCTGAACAGGGCGATCCAGAGCCGTTATCCGCCGGGGTCCACTTTTAAGATCATAACCGCGATCGCTGCTCTCGAAGAGGGGCTGGTCTCAATGCACACAAAATATGAGTGCACTGGCTCGATCTATTTCGGGAGGGAGTTCAGGTGCTGGAAAAAGGGGGGGCATGGCAGGTTGGCTCTCCATGACGCGCTGGTCGAATCATGTGATGTCTACTTTTACGAGATCGGGAAAAAAATCGATATAGATATTCTTGCGAAGTATGCTTCCAATTACGGACTCGGAAGCAAGACCGGCGTGGAGCTTGAAGGCGAGGTGAGCGGTATCGTCCCGACCAGATTGTGGAAGTTCAATACGAAGAAAGAAAAATGGTACACGGGTGAGACCCTCAATACAGTTATCGGCCAGGGGTACCTCGCTGTTACTCCGATACAGATGGCAAGGCTAACTTCTGCTCTGGTCAATGGGGGCAAGCTGTACAAGCCTTTTCTGCTTAAGGACCCTGGCCGCGAAATAGAGCCTGAGAGTATAGTGAAGATAGACCCCCGGAACATTAAAATGGTTAAGAAGGCCCTTATGGATGTTGTTCAAGGAAATCGAGGCACGGGACATATGGCTCGTTCGAATATTGTGGCTATTGGCGGCAAGACCGGCACGACCCAGGTCATCGGGGGGGTGCCGGATGATAAGGAACAGTATAACGTCCCGGAGAAATTCAGGGACCATGCCTGGTTCGTGGCCTTTGCCCCTGAAAATGACACGCAGATAGTCGTTTCGGTCTTTGTCGAACATGGCGGACACGGGAGCAGCAGCGCAGCGCCTATAGCAAAAAGG
>BDTS01000018.1 GCA_002897915.1 bacterium BMS3Bbin09
AGCCATATGAGAAGTTTGCAGAAATGATTGAGCGACATTGGGATGGCATTGCTGCATACAGCAAACCTGAAAACAAAGTTTCATTAGGATTTGTCGAAGGTTTTAATAATAAGATTCGGGTAATACAGAGAAGGTCTTACGGATTAAGAGATGAGGAGTATCTTCGCTTGAAAATCCTTACTTGTATGCTCAAGGAGATATAAATGTACCCACTCACTTCCACGAAGACCCTCTTTTATAAACGGTCTTACCCTCTCTTCAATTTTTCTGGTTTATACTTCCAGTTCTATTGCTTCCACTTTTTTTGTTACCGGTCTCACCTTTGGAGCGATGAGCGCGTACGGGTATTTTACGAAGACTGACCTGACTTCGTGGGGCAAATATCTGTTCATGGGGCTTATCGGCATTATTATCGCCTCGGTAGTGAATATGTTTCTGCACAATCCTGCTGTTGACTGGCTTGTAAGTTATATCGGTGTTGGTATCTTTGTGGGACTCACGGCATACGATACCCAGAAAATCCGGCGGATGGGAGAAAATATGGGGGAAGCGGACAGCGAGCAGTTCAGTAAAATCGCGGTGGTCGGTGCCTTGACGTTATACCTGGATTTTATCAACCTGTTTCTGATGCTTCTGCGTATTTTCGGCAGGGGGAAGGACTAAATAAAAAAATAAAAGAAACAGGGGCTTCTTTTGTTGTAGTACTGACAGCAGTAATAATCAGTTTTTTAGCTATGTCACTTGCTATCTTTTATGAAAGCAAAACATCTGACAATCTTATCCCGATGCTCATCGGTTTTTTAATAATCGCTGCAATCATAGAGTCTGTTTTGCAGAAATTATTTAAAAGGGAAATCAAGCAGAGGATATACAGATGAAATGCTGACACTTCCCGGTTTGATTGACGTAAGCCCGAGGTCTAAAAAAACTGGAGTTTTTTAGTCCCGCCCTTTAATATAGGTTGTTTTTAATCTCCCGAAAACATTGCCTTTCCATTACTGCCCCAGCAGGAAAATACAAATACTTTTGTATATATCTCTTATTAACCGTTTTTTGAAATATTTTTAAGCTGTGTAACTAAAGTAGCAGAAACGGGCTATGAGACAGTTGTATTATTGGTTTAAATATTACCAGGGGAAACGTAATCGAAACCAATAAATCGGGAGAATGGAGGACATGAAAAAGCCAAAGAAGAAAACCAGTGGCTCAGTATTTCAGGAGCGGCACAATAAACATGGGCCTCACTGAAAAGGGATAATTTTTCTATAAGCAAGAGTGAAATTAACAGGTTATTTAAGAGAGAGGAGATAGTTATGAAAAAGCAAATAAGCATTAGCAAATTCGCGGTTCTTTTTGCGCTCTTGCTGAGCGTAATTATTGCCGCACCTGCATTCGCTGTCAATAAGGTGGCGGATGACGATATCACCTACTGGGCAAAGGATGCCCTTCGCAATGATGCGCGTGTGGACGCTTCTGAGATCACAGTAAAAACAAAGAAGGGGATTGTCACGCTGACCGGCAGTGTAGACAATCTTGCTGCAAAGAAGTACGCTGACCAGGAGGCGAAGAAGATCAAGGGCGTCCTGGGCGTGATAAACAGGATCGGAATAAAACCTGTCTGGCGTTCTGATGCTGACATTCGAAATGCAGTGCGTCGTCGAATCCTGAACAGCGCTGTCATTGAATCGCAGGGAATTACAGTGACCTCCAACAACGGAAAGGTCACTCTCTTCGGCACAGTTGATACCTATTCCGAGGAAAAAGAGGCTGAACTGCTTGCAAGTGAGGTAAGAGGCATTAAGGAGGTGGATAACAACATTATAACTAAATGGAAAACCAAACGAAGCGACCAGGAGATCAAGAACGATGCCGTGGCCGCCATGGAACGTGATGTATATCTGAGCGGCCTTCCTATAACGGTCTCTGTTAAGGATGCAGAGATTACTCTCACAGGGTCGGTAGGCAGTGCATATGAAAAGGACAGGGCAGGCAGCGATGTTCACTGGATCTCAAATGTTAAAGATGTCAAGAACAAGCTGAAGGTCGAATGGTGGGAAAAGCGAGGTGTTCGTGAAAAGAAGCTCCAGCCATCGGACAGCGCCTTGAAAAAAGCCGTTCGTGCCGAACTGGATCAGGATAACCGTGTGGATGCCTCAGACATAGCCGTCAAAGCAACCACAGGGTATGTGATATTGGACGGTTCTGTCTTCAGCCATTACCAGAAGCGTATTGCCGAACAGGACACCCGCGATGTTGTAGGCGTGGGCTGGGTAACAAACAACCTGTTTGCGCGTGTAGACAAACGTGAAGACTGGGCAATTAAGGATGACATTGACTTTAATCTGGACACTGATTCGATATTAGAAGGCTTTGACATTTACACAAAGGTCAATAATGAAGTTGTAACGCTTTCCGGAAATGTTCATACGTGGTACGAAAAATTCCACGCCGGCGATATTGCATCCCGTGTCAAGGGAGTCAAAAAGGTCATTAACAATATCACTGCTCAGAGGACCAGCCTGAAGAAAAATGCTGAGTTGATAAAGACCATAAATAAACGTCTCAAGTGGAACTGGACCACGTTCCATGTGCGTGATAAAATTTATGTAACTGTCAATAACGGCGTGGCTACGCTCACAGGCGATGTCGACAAATGGTCCGAGCGCAGAGAAGCCGGCCGTGTTGCGTTGCTTACTGATGGTATCCGTAAACTGGATAATATGCTGACCGTAAAAGGCTATGACTACCCCTGGGATGAATGGTATATAAAGGTACCGGACCTCTATGGTCCTTATTATTACGACGAATTCGATTACTATCCATACGGTTTATATTAGCCGGTAAAGTAGCTTGGACTGTCCCGCCACCCGGGAAGGGGATTTTCATCCCCTTCCCGGTACTTTTTTGAAGATTCCTTTTATTAGCAGACTTTGATATGATATGTGCTCATTCATTGACCTCCCTTAAACAGGCCCGCGAGCTGATCGGCATTATCAAAGAAGCAAGGCCCGTTACGAAGGTCAAGGACCACATCTGGGTGGCAAAAAAACATCTTTCTTATGAAGACACTGAAGAAGTCATGCCCGATTTGATTCCAATCTATTCATCACTGGATTAAATAGAGGACAGCAGATTGAGGCGGATATCAAAAGTATGTGGGAATGTACTAAAGCCCTTTCTGAACGCAGCACAGAAATGGACACACCAGGATGGCAGAAAATGGACTCCAGCAGCACTGTCAAAACAAATTATTAATTGGCCGGAGACATAAACATTGGGAGTTTTTGATTTAGCAATAGCGGTCGGGGCATCGGTTCTGGTATTCATGGCTGGGAAACGGGCTTTTAGTAATTGGAAACTTAAACAACTGGCGGTTTTGCCGTTTCCTGCCAGGTGGGGAAAGATGCTGGAGCGAAATGTAACCCTCTATCGGCACCTTCCTGATGAATTAAAGGAACAGCTCCATAAGGATATCAATATATTTATAGCTGAAAAACATTTTGAAGGGCTAGACGGATTGGAAATAACCGAGGAGATGAAGGTTACCATAGCAGCGGAGGCCTCCATGTTATTGCTGAATCGAAAAAACAGGGATTATCCCGGACTTTTCTCCATTCTTGTGTATCCCGGCGCTTATGTGGCCCAACAAAAGATCCCTGTAGGAGGAGGGACGCACATTGATCTGCAGACGGTTCGTGCCGGAGAATCCTGGCAGCATGGGCCGGTGGTTCTTGCCTGGGATCATGTGAAGCAGGAAGCGGTAAATTTCAACAATGGTCACAATGTAGTGCTTCATGAATTTGCTCATCAGCTGGATCAGGAGGATGGAATATCTGACGGTGCTCCAATCCTTGAAAAGAGGTCGAGCTATCTAACCTGGGCTCGTATTATGAACAAGGAATATGAACAACTGCGGTCCGATATGGAACACCATAAAAAGAGTGTTATGGATGACTATGGGGCAACTAACCCTGCAGAGTTTTTTGCTGTTGCTACAGAGACATTTTTCGAGAAACCAAAACAACTGAAGAAAATAAAACCTGATCTTTATGCGGAACTCAAAGGCTTCTATAGAGTTGATCCCGTTGAGTGGTTGTAGAGCATATCCTTAATGTCTCAGCACTGAATATAGGTTATATTTAACGCTCTTGATATTTTAGGCTTGTATCAGTTTCACTATAATATTACAACCAGTGATTATTTTTATAGGATAATCCGGAGGAATAGATTTTATGTGAGACAGACGGCATGAATCGATTTTACTTGCGGTCCTATCTGGGGCAGTAATAGACTTACTTATATTGGTCCGGTTATGTTAAATATTTTAAATGACATATGGCCTCATATCACAGCGGCTCTGACCCTGTTGCTGACTTTTGTGGCTTCAGGGCATGCTGTTTTGCACAAGCGTGATACACTTTCAGCGGTTGCATGGGTAGGCGTTATCTGGCTTGTCCCTGTACTCGGAGCTGTTCTCTATGTGGTTTTGGGAATTAATCGTATCAGGCGGCGTGCCGTTGCTTTGCGCAGCGATCAGACCCGTTATCGAAGTTCTCAAAACATGCCATACTATTTTCAGACAAATATTGAACATGCCATGCAGGACCAATTTACCGCCTTATCAAGGCTGGTAGATAAAATTGTACAGATGCCGCTTTTACAGGGCAACCGGATAGTCCCCCTTGTTAACGGCGATGAGGCCTATCCGGCCATGATTGAGGCCATTGACAGAGCAGAACGCTCTGTTGCCCTGTCCACCTACATTTTTGACAACGACATGGCCGGCAGACTGTTCCTCGACAGCCTCGTATGCGCGGTTGACCGGGGAGTAGAAGTGCGAGTGCTTATCGATGACATGGGGGCCCGCTATTCCCTGCCTTCTATCAGCCATAAATTACATAGTGCAGGTATTACCGCTGCACGGTTCCTGCCGACACTTCTCCCTTGGCGGATGCCCTTTGTGAACCTGCGGAACCATCGTAAAATCCTTGTAACAGACGGGAGAGCAGGCTTTACCGGGGGTATGAATATTCGGGAGGGGCACCTCCTCAGGGAAGGACCCCGTAATCCATTGCAGGATATGCACTTTCTTATTGAAGGGCCTGTTGTCAACCACTTACAGAAGGCCTTTGCCGAGGATTGGGCCTTCAGTACCGGAGAACGCCTGCAGGACGAAAAGTGGTTTCCCCTCATCGAGCCGAAAGGCGCTGTAATGGCACGCGGCATACCTGACGGACCTGATGAAGATTATGAAAATTTTTTGTGGACAGTCCATGGAGCGCTTGCCTGCGCAAAATCAAAAGTGCGGATCCTAACACCTTATTTCCTTCCGGATTCTGCTTTGATCAAATCTCTGGACCTTGCTGCAATGCGTGGAGTGAAAGTGGACATAATTCTTCCGGTTGTAAATAATCTGCGAATAGTCAAGTGGGCGTCTACGGACTTATTCGGGCAGATTCTGGAACATGGCTGCCGTATCTGGCTCTCGCCGCCGCCATTTGATCACACAAAGCTTATGCTTGTGGATGACGTCTGGATATTGTTTGGATCTGCAAACATGGATCCGAGAAGTTTCCGGCTGAATTTTGAGTTCAATGTAGAATGTTATGATCAGGAGTTGGCTGCCCGGCTGGAAGCTCTGATTCACATAAAACTTCAAGATGCACACCAGGTAACATTTAAAGATGTGAAGAGCCGAAGGCTTCCGGTTAAATTGCGCGACGGCATTGCCCGGCTCTTTTCACCTTACCTTTGATTACAAGAATTTCCCGATGCTCTGCTGTGGAGATTGGTTCCTTTTATCGGCAGACTTTGCTATATTATGTGCTCGTTCAAAGAAATACTTTGCCGGCCGCTTATAAAAAAGGGATGAGATTATGGATATTTTAATAAGTGAAGCCTGGTTCACCAATCTCGCATTCGACATGGCGCTGTATGATACAGGCACCCGTCTCATGACTGGTGGGCGCAATAAGCCAGAGAAGTAATATTGATAAAAAGATTGCAAAATACATAATAACCGGCGGTACACTGGGGTCTGTGGCCGGGGCATTTTTCGCGGGATTGATTCCGGCGTTACCACTGGCGGTTATCTTTGTCGTTATTTGTATTGTTTCGGTATTCGGGATATATTTTAATAAGATTTTCCCTGTATTTTCCAGGGAAATACATCCGGATGCGCAGGCTATCGTTATTATTTCATTTTTCTTAAATCTGATAACAGGTATACGGGGCTTTCGATACTTGTTGTGGGCCTTGCGCTTATTACAATTTACAAGGCGATATAATGAAAAACACTTTGACGGGAGCATGTGAATATAGTGGGTGTAAGTATATCTAAAGGATATCCGCTTCCTCCCGGAGCGCATCTGCGCAGAGACGGGGCTAATTTTGCCCTTCTCAGCAGACACGCCACGGCTGTCTGTCTTCTGATGTTCGATGATGTCAACGGAAATCCTTCACAAATGATAGAGCTTGACCCGTCTCAGAATAAGACGGGTGATATATGGCATGTTTGGGTTGAAGGCATAAAAGAAAACCAGTTATATGCATACAAAATAGATGGGCCTTTTTCGCCTGATGAAGGCCACTGGTTCAATAGACACAAATTGATTCTCGATCCGTATGCCAGGGCTGTCACCAGACAGGACGATTTTATTGAAGACGCATTGGCTTATGACCCCCGGTCTCCGCGAAATCAGGACAAAGCTGTCAAGGAAAAGGTGACGCTCCTTTTTAAAGATTCCTTTTAATAACAGACTTTGATATGATATGTGCTCATTAAAAAAATACCTTTAGCAGCTGGTTAAAAAAGGGGATGTGATGAAGGAGATTTTCATAAGTGAAACCTGACTCTCCATTTTATGCGCATACTCTGGAAGTACTGAAACAGTCGGAACTCTTCGGCGGGCTTGAGGAAGCAGTTATTCAGGACATGCTCATTATGTTTCGGAGAGAGACATGGCTGAGGAAATCCATAGTGATGGATCCAGAGGAGACGCTGAAGCATTTTTTTGTGATAATATCGGGACGTGTTAAAGCTATACGTATTAATCCCAATACCGGCAAAGAGCTTACTATTTCTCTACTGCGGCCCGGAGACGGCTTTGATGTGCTCCCGCTTCTTGACGGTAAAAAACACAATATATCATTTATGGCCCTGGATAATCTGGAGGCATTATCCGCTCCTTTTGCTGTCGTTCATGAATGGATAGCGAGGCATCCCTGTTTCAACAGCACATTCCTTCCTTATCTCGGCAAACAGATACGCCAGATATCCAATCTCGCATTCGACATGGCGCTGTATGATACAGGCACCCGTCTCATGAAGCTTTTACTCCAGCATACTGTTCAGGGCAATCCCCGTCCCAGATTGAAACTGATCAATGACCTTTCCAATGAAGAATTGGCCGGCATGATCGGATCGGTCCGCGTTGTTGTAAACAGATATATGCAAAAGCTCAAGGAGGAAGGCATTGTTATTGCCCGAAGGGGCAGGCTGGAAGTTAAAGATCTGCATGCTCTTGTGGATAAAATTGAACACCATATAGGTTTAAACAATAAGAATACGAGTTAGATATTGAACTGCTTTTGATAATTTGCACTATTAACTTTCTAAGTCATTTTTCCTCTTCTTGTCCCGGGAAAGGTTTTCTATGTATTAAGGGCGGGAATCTGACAAGCAGTTTTTATAAATATTCAAAGTGTGTAACTTAAGTAGCAGAAGTGAGTGTTATAAGGGTTTATTATTTAATATCTTAAATCAAAAAACCTTTAAGAGGGGGAAATTATGTCTGAGAAACAAAACTCAGTAGTCTCAATCTTCAACACCCACACTGAAGCGGAAGATGCGGTCAGGGAGATGCAAAAATCCGGATTCGACATGAAGAAGTTATCCATGATTGG
>BDTS01000019.1 GCA_002897915.1 bacterium BMS3Bbin09
CGAAGACCTTCCCTATGTTCGATGGGGTTTTCCGATCCTTGATCGTCAGGGCCATCAGTACTTCCCGACTGTCGGGTACAAAGGCGGTCTCAGGCTGTTGGAAAAAATTCTCGGAGTGATCATGGACCGTCTTGACCGTGACGCGACAGAACAGAAATTCGAGCTGGTATTTTAATGCCGGAAAGACAGGGATAGCCAGGTGCAGATCGAACATACAAAAAGACCAAATGTAGCGGTTGCCAGTTTTAGCGGCATTGAAGTGGACCTTCATATCGGACATGCCCGGCAACTTTTGATCTATGGCCCCGGAGAGAACGGCGTTGTATCCATGCTCGGGGCCAGGAGTACACCTGAGCCCGGAGGGGGTGAAGCACGCTGGAAGGCGCTTGCAGAAGTCTTAACTGACTGTTTCGCCCTCCTGACCTCAGGGGCCGGTCCTAAACCGATAAAGGTTCTCGAAGATCAGGACATTGATGTTTTTATTACAGAAGGCAATATCAAAGGAGCGGTTGATATCGTCTTTGGCGGAGGCAAGTAAATAAAATTACTAGGTCTAAGTCGTGATGAACTGGAATTGATCCACAAATAACTATTAGCCGCTGACATACAGCGGCACTACAGAAGGAGAAATACAATGGCAACACCGGAACGGCAGATCACCGTCTGTCAGAGCTTTCGCATTGCAGGCGATAAAAAAGGCATTTGCCACAAACAAACAGACGGATTCCTGCAGTATCTTGAAGAAGAAATTCTTGATCGGGGCCTGGACTGCCTGGTAACTGCATCAACCTGTCTTAAACAGTGTGAAAGCGGCCCGATCATGGTTATCCAGCCGGAAAACTGGTGGTTCAAAGGCGTGGACAGCGAGGAAGCCATGGATGCCATTTTAGATGGCCTTGAAGACGGCGAGCCGGCGGCTGATTACATTATCACTTAACCCTGGAGGTATGAAATATGACTTTATCGGATAAGGTCACAATGAAATTCTCTTCCGCGCAACCCATTTGGGGTTGGGAAGATTTCCTGAAAGATGGGGAAGGATTCTTAAGGACAGCAGCTGGCGCGTATAAGAAACAAAAGAAAGTCTTCACCCCGGAGATCCTGTACAACATTATTGCGATGGCGATTGAAAAGTTTGTTATGGCTGCGTTGATGCGCCATGGTGCATTGCCATACAACCATACGATGAAAGATCTGGTTGAAGCTATGGATGAGACATTCCCTGGTGCTATTGATGATCTAAGAGAAGGTTTACTCAAAATGGATCAATATCAGGATATCTGCGACCTTGACGGATTCAGGATCACTCCGCCCGACATGGAAGAAATTCAGGGCATGCTGGAAATGGCTCAAAAACTGCAAGACCTGGTCACTAAATAAGGTGGAGACATAAGATGGAAGAGATGATCATATCGCCCTATGCGCTGTCACTTGTTTTTCTGATAATTGCTTATACCTATTCTTCTGTCGGACTGGGCGGAGGATCTTCATATACTGCGCTTATGGCTATTATGGGTGTGAGTACGGTAGCGATCCCCATGATCTCTTTAACACTGAATTTACTGGTGACAACAGTGGGCGGTGTGAATTACATACGATCCGGACATACACGGTTAAGACTGCTTTTTCCTTTTCTTGTCTCATCGATTCCCATGTCATACCTGGGAGGTTCCCTGCAACTTCCCAAAGAACTTTTTTACTGGATCCTACTTGCCACGCTAATTTTTGTGGTGCTTCGTTTATACATCTGGGAACGGGCTACCATTAAGCTGAACATGGGCAGTGCAGGGAAAACAGCTCTTTCCCTTGCAGCCGGTTCTATTCTTGGACTGATCGCCGGGATCGTCGGGATCGGCGGCGGCATTTATCTTGTACCTCTGATCATAGTCCTCGGACTAGGCACCGAAAAAGAGGCTGCGGCCTGCGGCGTCATATTTATCCTCGTCAACTCCGTCTCCGGCCTGATCGCACGTCTCCAGTTCAACTCAATAGACCTGGATCAGATCATACTCCCGATCATCGCTGTAGTAATCGGCAGTGCATCAGGGTCATTCATGGGGGCCGCCAAATATAAACCTCAGACCATGCAGAAGGTTCTTGGGGCAGTGATACTTGTAGCGATCATTTTCTTGACCAGGAAAGTGTTTGCCGGCTGATCAGCGAACAAAATTGTCAGACACAATTGTAGCAATTCCTACATTGTAGTATTTTCTGTTTGTTGCTTTCCTTTTCATTTCAACAAGTTACGAACTGGCACGCTTTTCGCATTGCTATATCTCAGTAACCATGAAATCACTTAAAGGAAAAATAGAACACTTTGAAAAGCTGGCGATCATCAAGGCGCTTCACGAAAGCGGCTGGGTGAAGGCCGAGGCAGCAAGGAAGATCGGCATCACCGAACGCATGATCGGATACAAGATCAAAAAATACGGAATCAATAAGGAGGTGGATAGAACGTGAAGCGAAAGCAGGCAGTTTAAGAACATTACAGCAGAACAATAAAAATTTACTAATGGAGATCAAAAAATGAAAAGAAAAATTAGTTCCATTCTGAGTCTGATGTTTATTTTAGTAGCAATCACAGCTTTTAACGCGAATGCGGAAACCGAAAAATCCGCAAGTGCGTCAGTGGACCTTATGAGCAGCTACATGTGGAGAGGTTTTGAACTGCACGAGGACCCGGCAATTCAACCTTCTGTCGGCATCACTTACGGCAGTTTCGGAATGAACCTCTGGTCGGACTACAACACCGAGACAAAGGAAGCAACTGAAACAGACCTGACTCTGAACTATACCTTTTTAATAGACAAGTTCAGCTTTGACGCAGGTTATATCTACTTCGGCCTTGAGAATGCGACCGACACACAGGAGATATACCTTTCTGCAGCGTACGACATGTTCCTGAGTCCGACACTGACGGTCTACTATGACTTTGATGAGGGAGACGGTACCTTCATAGAAGCATCCATCGGACATAACGTTGCTGTAGGCAGCGATATGACACTCAGCCTAGGGGCATCAGCGAGCTACAACGCAGACAGTTCATATTCCATTGGCGCATACAACGGCTTTCATAGCGCAAATGTCTCTGCGGCCCTGAGTATACCAGTCAACAAGGAGATAAGCATAACTCCAATGATCGCCTACTCAACCGGCCTGAGCAGCGATGCAAAGGCAGCCATAAAGACTCTTAACACTGATGCCGACAGCGATTTCGTCTACGGCGGAGTTAACCTTGCCTTAAGCTTTTAGGAAAAAAACAAGTAAACAATAACAATGAACATGACCCCTGTAGTTTTCTACGAAAACTAAGATACAGGGGCTGCGAAAGCAAATATATTTATTTGCTTTCTTGGGAGGAGCAAAAATGAAACGATTCATATCATTAATCTTACTGGTCATGATGCTCGCGATCCCGCTGGTATCATTCGCTGGAGATGCAATGCCGACAGTTGCAGGCAACGCTGAGGCAATCAAGACCGTACAGACAAACGCAGACTTTCTCTGGACCCTTGTAGCAGCATTCATGGTCTTTTTCATGCAGGCCGGTTTTGCGATGGTTGAAGCAGGCTTTACAAGGGCCAAGAACGCAGTGAACATTATAATGAAGAACCTTATGGACATGTCCCTGGGCGCGATCGCATACTGGGCGATAGGCTTTGCGCTCATGTTCGGTGTCTCCAAGACCGGCTGGTTCGGTACAACAGGGTTCTTCCTGAGTGACTACGTAGCGGACAAGGACCCATGGACCCTCGCCTTCTGGATGTTCCAGGTAGTCTTCGCGGCCACTGCAGCCACGATCGTATCCGGGGCAATGGCCGAGAGGACAAAGTTCATTTCGTACCTCATATATTCAGTAGTGATAAGCGGACTGATCTACCCTATCTTCGGTTCATGGGCATGGGGCAGCCTTTATAAAGGATCAGGCTGGCTTGAAGGTCTCGGCTTTATAGACTTCGCAGGTTCAACAGTCGTGCATTCGGTAGGCGGATGGGCCGCACTTGCCGGCGCCATCGTGATCGGGCCAAGGATCGGGAAGTATGTGAACGGAAAAGCAAAGGCGATACCAGGACACAGCATCACTATCGGGGCGCTCGGTGTATTCATCCTCTGGTTCGGATGGTACGGATTCAATGCCGGAAGCACAACAGCAGCCAATACGGATACAGCCCTTATAGCTGTAAACACAACCCTGGCCGCCTGTGCCGGCGCATTCGGGGCAATGGTCATATCATGGATCAAGTTCAAGAAACCTGACGCAACCATGACATTGAACGGCACATTGGCGGGCCTTGTCGGGATCACAGCAGGCTGTGCGAATGTCCTTCCCGGAAGCGCCATACTTATCGGATTGCTTGCCGGTGTCATCGTAGTGTTTGCGGTTATATTCATTGACCAGACCCTGAAGGTCGATGACCCTGTAGGCGCGATATCAGTACACGGTGTCTGCGGTGCATGGGGAACCCTTGCCGCCGGTCTCTTTAATGCAGGAGGAGTTACATTGAAAATAGTGGGCGTGCAGCTGCTCGGTATCGGGGCCGCGTTCCTATGGGTCTTCCCGACCGCCTTTGTCTTATTTAAATTAATTGACAAAACCATAGGTCTCAGGACCAGCCCCGAAGAAGAGCTCGAAGGTCTTGATATCGGAGAGCACGGGCTCGTGGCATACCCTGACTTCCAGGTAAATCCGGAAGCTAACGGATAAGCATAAAACGAAAGGAGAAGAAATGAAAAAAATAGAAGCTATCATAAAGCACTTTAAACTGGACGATGTCAGAAAGGCCCTCATGGACACAGGAGCGATCGGAATGACCGTGATCGAGGTCAAGGGGTTCGGCAGGCAGAAGGGACACATGGAGGTCTACAGGGGTGTGGAATACGAAGTACAGTTCCTGCCAAAGGTCAAGATCGATGTTATAGTGCCTTCGGAAAAGCTCGAAGAATCACTCAAGGCGATCCGGGACGCTGCCAATACAGGCGAGATAGGTGACGGAAAGATCTTTGTCTATAATGTAGAGCAATGTATCAGGATCAGGACAGGTGAGAGCGGAAAAGAAGCGCTTTAACCTTTAAATAAAATGTAAGGGCGGGTATCAAACCCGCCCCTACTTTTTCCCACATAATTGTATGCTACAAAATTGTCGCAAATACAGTTTTGTTACAAATTTGTCGTTTGAGTTTTCTTATTTATCAACTAGTTATAATCTGGCACGCTTTTCGCATTATACCCATTCAATATGAATTCTTTAAAAACCCAGATAGAACTTATCGAAAAAAAGGCCATAATGACTGCTTTGCGTGACTGCAGCTGTGTCCAGGCACGCGCTGCTATGAGACTCGGCATAACCGAACGCATGATCGGTTATAAAATCAAGATAGAGAAAGGAACTCATTTAAAAAATGAATATTAAAAAGCTCATCACAACATTTCTATTTTCCATTCTCCTGATGCCAGCAACGGCAATGGCGCAAGAGTCGCCATCCATTGACAGCGGGGACACCGCGTGGATGATAGTAGCAACAGCACTGGTGCTGTTCATGACAATACCGGGACTGGCACTTTTTTACGGCGGCTTGGTGAGAAAGAAGAACGTCCTTTCTATATTTGTCCAGTGTTTCGCGATCACCTGCCTGATGACAATATTATGGGTCGCCTATGGATACAGCATTGCATTTGACAGCACCGGGATGGTGGAAGGAATCTTTAATTTTCACTCTCTATTCGGGGGACTCAACAAGGCGTTCCTCTCAGGTATAACTGCAGACAGTATAACCGGGACCATCCCCGAGACTGTCTTTGTAATCTTCCAGATGACCTTCGCGATAATCACACCCGCCCTGATGATCGGCGCTTTTGCCGAGAGAATGAAGTTCAGCGCAGTGATGTTATTCGCGGCAATATGGTTCACATTCTCCTACCTGCCGTTATGCCATATGGCATGGGGCGGCGCAGGCGCCCTCTTCGCAAACTGGGGAGTACTCGATTTTGCGGGCGGAACGGTCGTTCATATCAACGCCGGTATCGCGGGCCTTGTCGCCTGTATAATGGTAGGAAAACGGCACGGGCACGGATCGGTCCCGATGATGCCGCACAACGTTCCATTTACACTGATCGGAACGGGAATGCTCTGGGTTGGATGGTTCGGTTTTAACGCTGGTAGTGAGCTTGCGGCTGACGGAACGGCCGGGATGGCGATGCTCGTCACACAAATATCATCAGCAACAGCGGCGCTCGTCTGGGCCGCGATCGAATGGGTCCGCACCGGGAAACCAACCGCTGTCGGTATAGCTACCGGCGCTGTAGCGGGACTGGTTGCAATTACCCCAGCCTCCGGGACAGCAGGGCCGATGGGCGCGATCCTCATAGGAGCGGTCTCCGGTATGCTCTGTTACTTCACCGCTACATCAATGAAGAGGAGACTCGGCTATGACGACAGCCTTGATGTATTCGGCGTTCACGGCGTAGGAGGGATCGCAGGAGCGATCCTGACCGGACTCTGCGCGGCAAAGTTCATGGGCGGAGCCGGGATCGAAGGAGCCGGTGTCGGACCACAGGTCTGGGCGCAGTTAAAAAGTGTGATCGTGACCATAATCTGGAGCGGTACCGTCTCCGTAATAACCCTTAAAATCATAGACGCGACCATGGGATTACGTACAAGCGAAGAAGACGAGGTCCAGGGCCTTGACCTCAGCAGCCACGATGAGACCGGATACGGCTGGTAGATCTGTTCTTATTTGCTCTTTGACAACTAAATGTCCTACAAAATTGTAGCTCCTACAATTTTGTAGGGTTTCTCTGTCCGCTAACCCTTTGGTTTTTCTGCGTTTTGATGCTGGCACACTTCGTGCTTCATGTATAGCCATTGATCCAGAAATTACTATGAGGACAGGAGGCATTAAAATGAAAATGATAACAGCCGTCATTAAGCACTTCAAACTTGATGATGTCAGAAAGGGACTGACTGATATCGGCATACAGGGAATGACGGTGATCGAGGTCAAGGGTTTCGGAAGGCAAAAAGGACACATGGAGGTCTATCGCGGGATAGAGTATGAAGTACAGTTCCTCCCCAAGATCAAGATCGAGGTGGCTGTGTCGAAAGACAGGCTCGACGAGATTTTGAACGTGATCCAGGAGACCGCCAGGAGCGGTGAGTCAGGCGAGATCGGAGACGGCAAAATTTTTGTCTACGACCTTCAGGATGTTATCAGGATCAGGACCGGACGCAGAGGGGAGGAGGCAATATAATGAAGAATTTCAAATTATTGGTCCTCACCCTGGTCATGACATTAATGGCAAGTTCTGCGTTTGCGGGCGAAACCGCAGCACTCGATACAGGCGACACCGCCTGGATACTGGTTGCAACAGCACTGGTCCTCTTTATGTCGCTTCCGGGGCTGGCGCTATTTTATGGCGGACTCGTCCGCACCAAGAACGTATTATCAATATTACTGCAGTGCTTCGCCATATCCGGCATTGTCACGATCCTCTGGCTAGCTGTTGGTTACAGCATAGCCTTTTCTGACGGGAACGCGTTTGCAGGCGGGCTTTCAAAGATGTTCTTCACGGGTATAACAAAAGATACTCTGGTCGGCACTATCCCGGAATCACTCTTCGCACTCTTCCAGATGACATTCGCTATCATTACCCCGGCGCTTATAATCGGGGGTTACGCTGAAAGGATGAAATTCTCCGCGATACTGCTCTTTTCCACCCTCTGGCTGATCGTGGTCTACTGTCCGATAGTCCATTGGGTCTGGGGCGGCGGATGGCTCCAGCAGATGGGACTGCTCGACTTCGCGGGCGGTACAGTAGTTCATATAACCGCCGGTGTAGCTGCACTTGTTACAGCACTCGTGCTGGGCAAGCGCGACGGGTTCCCACAGACAGCGATGCCCCCGCATAACATGACAATGACTGTAACAGGCGCCGGCATGCTCTGGGTCGGCTGGTTCGGGTTCAACGGCGGAAGCGCCCTGGCCGCGAACGGCAACGCTGCCATGGCCATGCTGGCAACTCATATTTCAGCGGCAGCAGGCGCAATGACATGGATGTTCTATGAATGGAAGAAATTCGGCAAGCCAACGGCGCTCGGCACGGTAACAGGTATGGTCGCCGGTCTCGGCACTATCACACCGGCCTCCGGATATGTAGGGCCGGCAGGCGCGCTCGTTATCGGTATAGTGGCCGGGATCATATGTTTTAACGCGGTATTTTACATGAAGGCAGTGCTTCATATCGACGATTCACTCGATGTCTTCCCGGTCCATGGAGTCGGAGGAATAACCGGTACACTACTCGCCGGGGTCTTTGCTTCCACGGGACTCGGGATATTCAGTGGACAGGGGTTCGCTACGGGGATCGACAGTATCTCCTCACAGCTTTACGTGCAGGCAATAGGTGTGGCCGCGACAGTCGGATACACGGCAGTGGCAACATTCTTTATCCTTAAGGTCGTAAGTGCTGTTATGTCACTTCGTGTATGTAATGAATGCGAGGTTGAGGGACTTGACGTTTACAACCATGGTGAGCAAGGATATATACTCAATTAACAAACTGTAATATATGAATGTACTGATAATCAAAAATGTTAAAAACGAAGGCCCTGGAACAATTGAGGACTTCCTGAAGGAAAAGGGGACCGAATACAGTGTCGTCGACTTCTGCGGCTGTGATGCGACTGAGAAGACCGTCCCTGATATAAGCGTATTCAGCCACCTCGTTATCATGGGAGGCCCCATGGCTTTGTACGAATCCGAAGGCGCGCCTTTCATGCACTTTGAGACAGCGATGATCCGGGCATTCATTTTAAAAAACAAGCCGGCCCTCGGGATCTGCCTTGGCGCGCAGTTGATCGCACACGCACTGAAGGCGGATGTTTACGCCGGGGGCTCTGAAGAAGTCGGTTGGGACAGGGTCAACATTACCCCTGAAGGAATGGAAGACCCGACATTCTCGGCAATTTCGGTCAAGACCGAACCTTACGCCGAGGTATTCCAGTGGCACGGAGACACATTCGACCTGCCCCAAAAGACGGTCAGGCTCGCGTCTTCAGGAGCATTTAAGAACCAGGCTTTCAGATATAAGGAGAATGTTTACGCGTTACAGTTCCATATAGAGGTGAAGCCTGAGATGATAAGGGAATGGTTCGCTGATAAAAAGGGCGAAGGTATTGAAAAGATGTTCGTACAGACAGACGATATCTACCCCGAATACCAAAAGAGGGCCATGAAATTTTACGAAGGGTTTTTTGCTTAACAATTAAGTTTTAATATTGTAAGATTTGCGTAAGTCGAACTTACAATTTAAATAAATAAAATTTAAATAACTTAGAGGAGGCAGTAATGACACCAAAAGAAGTACTATCATTTGCCAAAGAAAACAATGTAGTTCAGGTTGACTACAAATTTATCGATTTCCCCGGTATCTGGCAGAATTTTTCACAGCCGATCAGCGAACTCGACGAATCAACTTTTGAGGATGGACTCGGTTTTGACGGCTCATCCATAAGGGGATGGTGCGCCATCAACTCATCTGATATGCTCATGGTCCCGGATCCCTCAACAGCGATCATCGACCCGTTCAGAAAATACCCCACACTGAGCCTTATATGCAATATTATAGACCCGATCACAAAAGAGCCGTACTCAAGGGACCCGAGGTTCATCGCTCAGAAATCCGTTCAGTACATGAAATCAGCAGGTATAGGCGACACCGCATTCTTCGGCCCTGAGGCGGAGTTCTTCATCTTCGATTCAGTCAGTTTCGACCAGAACGCGCACAGCGGTTACTACTTCCTCGATTCAAGGGAAGGCATCTGGAATTCAGGCGCAGAAGGCCCTAACCTCGGATACAGGCCAAGGCACAAGGAGGGTTACTTCCCTACCGCCCCGACAGACCAGTTCGAGGACATCAGGACAGAGATGGTGGATGTTATGCAAAAGTGCGGTATCCATATTGAAGCGCAGCACCATGAGGTCGCAACAGGCGGACAGGGTGAGATCGACATGAGGTTTGCACCGCTCGTTGAACAGGGCGACAAGGTAATGCTCTTTAAATATATCGTCAGGAACGTTGCACACGCGCACGGCCTTACAGCCACATTCATGCCGAAACCGCTTTTCGGCGATAACGGCTCAGGCATGCATGTCCACCAGAGCCTCTGGAAGGACGGCAAGCCGCTCTTCGCGGGCAATGAATACGCGGGGCTCAGCGAAATGGCCATGCATTACATGGGTGGGATAATGAAGCACGCAAGGGCCCTCGCTGCCCTTACAAACCCGACGACCAACTCTTACAAGAGACTCGTTCCGGGTTTTGAAGCGCCTGTAAATCTCGCGTACTCCGCAAGGAACAGGTCAGCATCACTCAGGATACCGATGTACTCACCGTCCCCGAAGGCAAAGAGGGTTGAAGTAAGGTTCCCTGATCCTTCATGTAACCCGTACCTCGCATTCGCGGCAATGCTCATGGCAGGAATCGACGGGATAGAGAACAAGATCAATCCCGGAGAGCCAATAGACAAGGACCTTTATGATCTTCCCCCGGAAGAGATGAAGAACATCCCGCAGATGCCGGGCGCGCTCGACGAAGCACTCGACGAACTCGCGAAAGACCATGCGTTCCTCCTCAAAGGCAATGTATTTACTAAGGACGCGATAGAAAAGTGGATCGATTACAAGAGGACCAACGAGGTCGATGC
>BDTS01000020.1 GCA_002897915.1 bacterium BMS3Bbin09
GAAAAGGATATCGCCCTGAAGCTCGTCAGGCAGGAAATGGAGAATGTGGTCGTGCTCGCAGTGCCCCTGAAAGTGGACATAGGCATCGGGAACAACTGGGCGGAAGCGCATTAATATTGTAGGGGCACGGCATGCCGTGCCCGTACCTGAAACATCAGGAGGTAAATTATTCCATCAGTATACGGCAATACATCGGGCCTGTCCCGATTTATCGGGGAATGACGATGCTAAACCTTATTGGGTATGCTGACATGTACCCACACAAAAGCCAGTAGTGCCAGAAAATCACTTATTCACAATAGCGTCAGATAGAGGTGGTTGCAGACAACAGGACAATTATGGAGCAGGAATTATTGGACTGCTTCAGGCTGCTCCCAGACAAAAAAGCAAAATCCAACCTTATAGGGCTTTTGAAGGTTGTCAGTAAACCCCGTTAGAAGACACTCGCCTTTTCAACAGACTAAATCTGACTTAAATTAAACTTGACTTTACTATGAGTACGATATATAATCAAGCAAGGTGTGATTATGGGTAATATATATAACAGGACAGTAATTAATGAGATCGTCAAATATCTCAAAACGGATGATATCATTGTACTTCACGGGGCCCGTCAGGTAGGTAAGACGACCATACTTTTTTATCTCAGGGAGAAGCTGGAAAAAGAAGGAGAGATCACTCACTTTATTGATCTTGAGGACTCGCGTTTTGTAAGGATACTGGACAGGGGAGTGGATGAGTTTATTGATCACCTTAAAGAAGAAGGGGTGTTGTCAGCAGGAAAGAAGAAGTTTTTTATATTCATTGATGAAATCCAGTATCTTGCAGACCCTTCATCTTTTTTAAAACTCATAGCAGACCATCATAAAAATCTGAAGCTTATCATATCCGGTTCTTCGACTTTTGCCATCAAGACAAAATTTAAAGACTCTCTTGTCGGAAGGACTGTGAATTTTGAGATATTCGGCCTTTCATTCAGAGAGTTTCTGGTCTTTAAGAAGATCACATTTGTTCCAGATAAAGTTATCACACAGAAAAAGATAGAAGACCTTAAGAGGAAGTTCAGAGAATATCTGCTTTACGGCGGATATCCGAAGATTGTTCTGACCCCTGAGATAGAGAAAAAAGAGAAGTATCTCCAGCAAATAATTGATACTTACGTAAAGAAGGATATAAGGGACCTTGCCAATGTGAAAGATATAGATAAATTCAACAAGCTGATTGAGACACTGGCATCACAGAGCGGGCAGATGCTGAATGTTACTGAACTCTCCAATACCACGCGGATTGCAAAGCAGACGATAGAGAGGTATCTTTTTATTCTTGAGAACACCTACATCCTGAAGCTTGTAAGACCTTACAGCAGGAATATTCGTACAGAACTCTTCAAACTTCCCAAAATATATTTTTATGATACAGGGCTGATGCAGATGCTCTGGCTGAAGGGACTTCAGAAGGAACTGCCTGGAAGCGTTTTTGAGACCGGTATCTTCAGTGAGCTGGTAAAGAAATATAATCAGGAAGCTGTTTATTACTGGCGTACCAAGGACAAACGTGAGATTGATTTCATTCTTAAGAGGAGGGATAAATTGCTTCCGATAGAGGTAAAGCTGAATTTTGAGCAGTTTAATCCTTCAGCAATCAATTATTTCAAAAAAAACTATGGCCTTAAAAAATTTAAAATAGTAAGCTTGCGGGGCAGGCCCAAAGACAGTAATTATTGTTATCCTTGGGACCTGTAAAATTATCGGATCGTTTATCGCCTTAAAGAACTGGGCGGAAGCGCATTAATTGTAGGGGCGTTGCATGCAACGCCCGTACCTGAAACATCAGGAGGTAAATTATTCCATCAGTATACGGCAATACATCGGGTCTGAAAAAGAGCGTCCTTATGTCGCTCGAGAGAATATACAGGAAGCGCATACCCAAAAACAAGATCCTCACAACTGAACTGGCAATCTTTTTTGTATTTTCTGACTTTCTCGATACGAATCGTAACGATGTGCCGACCTGATATGCCCGTGTCAAGATCCTTCTATGAGATCCAACCTCTGCGTCGCTCAGATGCTCAAGTATCTGCCTGTCGGTAGTCAGATAGTTAAATTATTAATCCATTGCTATATTGAAGCTGGAATGTCTCCATTGCATCAGTTTTTCAATTATCTCATTAGTGCTAAATCACTTATAAATCTCTCTTCTATGACCTATGTTATAGACTGTGACTATCTGGTTCTGGTGATTGATTTCATAAATAACGCGCCAGTCACCAATACGCAGTTTGAATAATCCGGAAAAGTTTCCGGTGAGAGAAAGATGGCTGATTGAGTCAATATTCTGAAGAAGCCATTTAAGTTTGTTCAAAACCCTTTGAGCAGTTTTTTTGTCCAAAGATGCAAGACAGGCTTTTCCTTCATTGCTGAAAAGCAGTTTATACATTTACCACTTAAGACCTAACTCAGCAGCTACTTTTTCAACAGGGGTACGCTTCTTTGACGTAACGGATTTCTGAAGCGCTCTTTCTACTTCTGGTCTTAATTCCAGGCCATAATCAGGATCGATAACTTCGTGGATTGTATCTCTAATTAGTGACTTTAATTCTCCGACGGTCAAATCGCTCACTTTTTTCTTGTTTACCGCAGTGGACATTATAAATCCCTTCTTAAACTGATAAGAAATCGCTTTTAAAGCCTGTCTTGATTTTAACAGAAAAAACGCTGATTCTGCAATCTTTTTTTGTATTTATCGACTTTCCTGAAAATTTCAGGGCCTGTAAGTCTAATTTTTGCGGTAAGACCTGTCTGCTTCGCAGTCAGGCCTTAATATTTGAGAAAACATCCTGTCTTAAGCTATGGGTTATGCCCTATTCAGACATACCTCCCCCTCTGCCATTTATGAAACGTCTTGATCATGCACTATATAAAGGAGCACTGTATTCCCACCCGTCATCAAAAGGCTCTCTTACGAAGCTGTTGTCTGCATATGATAACTCCCATTCCGGCGGGTCCCGCGATAACCTCTCCGCCCAGAGATTGAGATTCTGAAGTATCTGCTTTATTACTGACGCTTCTGTTATAAAGCTAATTATCTTCATCTCACCGCCGCAGTTCGGACACTCCAGCGGATCAACCTCCCATATCTTCTTGATACATTCCCTCCACGTCTTTGACGGTATCCGCTTCGGCTCATATTCAGATACGTCTATTATCTCTACTTCCACATCATTTTCTAAAGGCTCATCTCCCGGTCTCACCAACCCATTTTTCAGACGCAGTCCCCGTGACTTGTTCGAGTAGAAACCGTAATATCTGACCACCTGCCTGTCGGCAGGCAGGTCTGAAACGATTTCTCCGGTATATGCTGAGTAATTGCTGCTATAAATTCCTCGGCCGTATAGTCACTAAAATTCTTCTTATTTCTCCCGTGGGTCATTTTTGACCGGTAAATGACCATCCCGCTCTTATCGTTATATGTCATCTTTTCCACTGAGAAGGGATTGCGGAGGATATACTGTGCTACTGACTCCCGGCCTTTTTCATCATCTCTTTTGATTCTTAATCCATTGTTTATACTGAAAGCCGGAATGCCGCCACTTCATCAGTTTGTCTATAATCTCATTAGTATCAGTCACCTTTTGCAAATTAATGATAAGGCATCAAGATGTGCCAATAACCGGAAGATAAAGGAACAGACAATGGGTGGTGTCAGGTCAGGTCTCCATTCTTCAGGAAATTTAATAGGTGTCTCCTCTACTTGCTGGATGAAAAGAAAAAAACTCTAACAGGTAAAGATACGACCCCACTGACTGCTTTGTTTAAGCGCCCTGTTTCTTCTTCCGGTAACTTCTGAGCACCAATGTTGTACCGCCTGTTAAAAAGAGAATAGAGCTTATTGGCTCAGGTACAACCAAAGGAGTAACAGTGAAACTGGTGGTACCATGAAACGTTGAACTATTCGGATTTTTGACGCTTGCCTCTATCTCCCACTCACCTGATGCCTTAACAGAATCCCAAGTACTCAATGAGTGCCATACACCTATTGTGTTTGCAGGGACCGTCTTATACACAAGCTGTGCAGTACCGCCATCAATATCCTTCCACACTGACCATGTCTCCGTTGAATATAAATAAAGGATATTTTCAAAGTAAAGCCAGGGAGTTTCATTCCAGCCAAAGGTGTCTTTCTGTATAGTGCTCCCTTCTGATCCGACCATATATATTACATCAATCTTAGGAGTGGGTGGAGGTGGGGGTGGGGGCCCAGCTAAAACACTGTTTGCCGCAAATGTCATTAAAAATGAAAATATCATTAATACCATGAGTATTTTTTTGTTCACTATCCTACCTCCATAGTTTAGATGTTACCGATTACTTGTCCTTAAACTGATAAGAAATCGCTTTTTAAGCCTGTCTTAATTTTAACAGAAAAAACGCTGATTCTGCAATCTTTTTTTGTATTTATCGACTTTCCTGAAAATTTCGGGGCCTGTAAGTCTAAATTTTGCGGTAAGACCTGTCTGCTTCGCAGTCAGGCCTTAATATTTGAGAAAACATCCTGTCTTAAGCTATGGGTTATGCCCTATTCAGACATACCTCCCCCTCTGCCATTTATGAAACGTCCTGATCATATACTATAAAAAGTAGTGCTGTATTCCCACCCGTCATCAAACGGCTCTTGTACTATTCCGCTATCTTCATATGATAGTTCCCATTCCGGCGGGTCCCGGGATAGCTTCTCCTCCCAGAGATTCAGGTGCTCAAGTATCTGCCTTATCACTGATGCCTCCGTAATAAAACTGATAATCCGCATCTCGCCGCCGCAGTTCGGACACTCCAGCGGATCGACCTCCCATATCTTCTTGATACATTCTCGCCACGTCCTTGACGGTATACGCTTCGGCTCGTATTGGGATGATACACATTTCTGTTTGATAAATCTTCCACTTGTGATAAAAAATATGGGGTTATTAAGCATACTAAAATATGGTAAATAGGCCTAACCCCTTTATATATTATATAATTTACAGAACCCTCGGTTATCGTACGATATATCTTACATTAAATAGCTCTTGATGTTAAGTGAAAAGTAAGATATAATTTACAGCATGAGAAATTTGGGTAAGTTTCTGAAGGAAAAAAGAAATAAAATAGGCCTGTCCCTGCGTGAGGCTTCTAAACGGACCGGGGTTTCCCATACCCACATAAGGGACATAGAGGGCGAGAGAAGTGTCCCATCCTTTGATATGGTTATGAAATTACTTGATGCTTATGGAGCAAATATGGGAGACCTCCTTAGTGAGACCGGCCACTTGCCTGATTATTTAAAAACCGAAAATTCTGGCAAGACAAGGCATGTTCCTATAATATCATGGGTACAGGCCGGTCACTGGTGTGAGGCAACGGAGCCATCCGGTGATTATGAGGAATATGTGGCAACCGACTCAAACGGAGCATTTGCTCTCAGGGTCAGGGGTGATAGCATGGAGCCGGAGTTTCACGAGGGGGACATCATTATCGTAAACTCAGCTTTAAAGCAAGAGCACAATGACTATATTGTAGTCTCCAATGAGGAAGGAGAGGCAACGTTTAAGCAGCTTAAGAAATACGGCAAGACACGGGTATTACACCCACTTAATCCAAAGTATGATGATATTGAGCTAAACAGAGCAACTGAATTTAGAGTAATAGGTGTAATAATCGAGAAGAAGAAAAGATACAGGTAAGAGGCCATGATATCGTCAATACTGATTAATCCTGTTTTCTTATCTCTTTAAGACATTTGATAGTAGCTTCATGTTTTTAAAGTGCTGCTATCGTCAACAGTTAACTGTCAACTTTTATCGGAGGTTTTTATTCCATCAGTATACGGCAATACATCGGGTCTGAAAAAGAGCGACATTAAGTCGCTCGAGAGAATATACAGAAAGCGCATACCCAAAAACAGGATCCTCACAACCGAACTGGCAAGGTACATGGCCGATATTTCAAACTCGGTCAACCGCCAGATAGGTCTGATTGCCGGCAGGAACGGCAGCATCAGTCATGTGATCGTGGGGGACGCAAAAGGTATATTCATACCGGACCTCACCGACCACCCCCTCGGCCGTAAGATATTAAGGGGGCTCCGGCTCATACATACCCACCTGAATAACGAAAAGATAAACCAGGACGATATAACCGATCTTTCCTTGCTGAGGTTCGATGCGCTTGTGGTAATAGGCATGAAGGACGGCGAAGCCGACAACATATCGGTCGCACACCTATTTTCATCCGGAGAAGAGACATCCCATGAGATAAACAGCCCTCTCCCCCTGCACGGCATGGACAGGGCACTGGGAGACTTCGATCACTTTATCACTCTCATAGAAGAAGGCCTCAAGTCAAAAGAGGCAGGTCACGACATAAAAGATAAAAGAGAACGCGCACTTCTTGTCAGTATCTCGACAAAATCAAAATACGAACAGGAAGACTCAATGGAGGAGCTGAAGGAACTGGCAACCTCAAGTAATGTTATCGTACTCGGAACTGTAATGCAGAGGTCCAGACAGATCAACCCGAAATACCTGATTGGTGCGGGTAAAATACGAGAACTGGTCATAAACGCCATGAACAAAGGTGCGACCGTACTGATCTTTGATCAGGACTTGAACCCGTCCCAGTCAAAGGCCGTGAGCGACATGACAGAACTGAAGGTAATAGACCGATCCCAACTCATACTTGATATATTCGCGGGCCGCGCCCACAGCAGAGACGGCAAGGTACAGGTCGAGCTCGCGCAGTTACGCTACCGCCTGCCGAGATTGACCGGAAAAGGGACCGCCATGTCCCGCCTGATGGGAGGGATCGGGGGAAAAGGTCCGGGAGAAATGAAGCTCGAGGTCGATAGACGGAGGGTCCGTGAAAGGATTACGCTTCTTGAAAAACAGCTTAAGGCACTCGGACGGGCAAGAGATCAGAGAAAACAGAAAAGGATCTCGGAGGGGCTGCCGATCATCTCAATAATCGGATATACAAACGCGGGCAAATCAACATTACTTAACAATCTCACACGGAGCAAGACATTTGTTGAGGACAAGATGTTCGCGACCCTCGATACAGCGAGCAGAAGACTTCGGTTCCCAAAAGAGAGGGACGTTATAATCACCGACACAGTCGGGTTCATACGCGACCTCCCGAAGGACCTCATGGCTGCGTTCAAGGCGACACTTGAAGAGCTGGAGGACGCTGACCTGCTGCTTCATCTGGTGGACACCTCAAATCCGAGGTTCGAACAGCAGATCAAAGCAGTCGAAAAAATATTATCCGACCTCAACCTCTCGTACAAATTAACATTGCTCGCCTTTAACAAAGCGGACCTTGTAAACAAGGCGTCGACTACAGCAGTCTGCAAAAGATTTCAGGGTGTATCGCTTTCCGCAAAAGATCCAAAAACATTCAAAGACCTGATCAAGGCAATAGAGCAAAAACTCTGGCCGCTTTAGTTTTTTTAGTTGAAAATGTAATATGAAGAAACATTGCCGACTCATCAGTTTTTCTGTTAAAATCAACCCAAGCTTTAAAAGCTATTTCTTATCAGTAGTCTATGATTGAAGGGGTAAAGAAATTGGTTGAAAGGAGAATATCTGCTAATGACATTAGAGAAGAATGCATCTAATCCTCTTCGTATTTTATTTATTAAGCCTTATCAAAGTCAATCACAGTCTAAGAAGGGAATGCATTTAGGGTATTCCCCCCCTCTGGGTTTGATATCTATTGCCGCTACACTAAGAGAAAGATTTGCAGAAAAAATCGATGTGCGTATGGTGGATATGAAAGTATTAAACGAAGAGCCTGAGTTGATAGTCAACTATCTGAAAGATTTCAATCCTCATATTGTTGGGGTTTCTGCATTAAATTGTGAGATGTCAGCTGCACATAAAATATCAGAAAATACAAAACAATATAATACAAATATTATCACAGTGTTAGGAGGTCCATATGCCCTACATAGGGCTGAAGAAATTTTTTATAAATCTACTTTTGACTGGATATTTAATGGCGCGGCTGATCTGACTTTTCCTGAAGCTGTTCATTGTGTCATAACTGGTGAAGACCTGGGCAATGATATTGTTGGTTTTAATTACCGTAAAGAAGATAACAGTCTACAACTTTCTTCAGGGCAGGATTCTATAGAAGATCTGAACGCTCTACCTTTACCTGCGTGGGATCTTATTGATTTTGATATGTATGCCGGCACCAAGAATATGGCATTTATGTTAAAAGGCAAGCGTTATGCCTCACTGTTTACTTCGCGAGGCTGCCCTTATCTTTGCAATTACTGCCATGATCTTTTTACGAAGAAATATGTTTATCAAAGTCCTGAACGCGTTATTGAGGAAATTGCCTATCTTTATGAGAACTATGGTGTAGATGAATTTCAAATTACTGATGATATTTTTAATTTCCACAAACCCCGCTTGAAAGCTATTTTCAGAGAAGTCATTCGCCGCTGGCCTGGTCAATTGAAATTTAATTTTCCCAACGGTGTTCGTGCTGATATTCTTGATGCTGAATGTATCGAGTTAATGTGTAAGGCTGGTACTTATTGGTGCGGAATAGCGATAGAAACAGTCACTCCACGCTTACAGAAACTGGTAGGGAAAAATCTTGATATAGATAAGGTTGGATGGGCAATCTCCGAGTTCAATAAGTATAAATGTGGAGTAACCGGATTTTTTATGCTGGGTTTTCCTACAGAAACGGCTGAGGAGATTGAAGCGACAATAGATTATATATTAAGAAGTGATATAACAATCGCATTTATTTTTCATGTAAACATTCATCCGGGTACACCGATTTTTCCATTGGCAGAAAAAGAAAATGCAAAAGCATTGGAGAAACGACTGACTGATGAAGGTACATATACTGTAGCTTTGTCTTGGTATGAGCGAGCTTATGGCTATCCACTTCAGAAAATGATTAAGTCCACAAACCTTAGATTTTTTCTACATCCAAAACGAATTTGGCGAATTTGGGAGCGTATACCTAAAAAAATATTGTTAAAGTTGTTTTTGCAGTGGCTTAAACTAATGCTTGTAAACAACAAAACTTCGGAGTTATTCCAGGATAAGCAACAAATAGTGGCAACTGACCAGGCTGTAAAGCAGACTATTGAACCTACACATACACTCAAAATCAAATCAGGCAAATGAAAATAATTATCAGCAGACTTTGTGGTAATAACAAAAACAACAAATAAAATCCTTTCAAAAGAAGAATTCCTTGTACTAATTTGTTATGTTTATATCGCTTATCCCTTGACAAGAACCATTCTTTTATGGTAATCTTTACTTGTCGAGAGTGATTATCTCTATATAAATGAATAAATACAAAGACATAGGTTTAAAACGAACTCCTCAGAGGTTAGCTATTATCGAGTATTTATATGATAATTTTGATCATCCAACTGTTGATGATATCTATGCTGACATCAGGGTGAAGTTTCCGACTATGTCATTAGCAACAGTATACAAAACCCTCGAAACCTTGAAGGAAAAAGGGTATTTAAAAGAACTCACAATAGATAAAGAAAGAAAACATTTTGACCCTGATACAACACGGCATTATCACCTTATCTGTATAAAGTGCAAAAAAATAGTAGATGTCAATAAAGAATTTTCGATCAAAATACCTATCGGAGATCACAACAACTTTGAAGTAATCGATACTAATATCGAATTTTACGGGATATGTCCCGTATGCAAAAAAAGGAGAACATAACAATGGCAATATTCAAATGTGAAAGCTGTGGAGCAACAAAAGAAGGACACTGTAAACCGAAAGAATGCCCGAAGTGCGGCAAAACCGATATCATGAAGAAACAGGAAGACTCAGGCTCCGGCTCCGGTTGCGGCTGCAGCTGCAAGAGCAAGTAAGCCTGTTAAGGAGGGAGCAATGCGTGCTAAAAAAGAGATCAAGAGGTTGCTGGAAGAGAACAAGTACGATGAGCTGAACGCTCTGTTCCCGAACAAAAGAAAGCTTATAACATTACTGATCTCTTCGACCTATAACAGGACAGAAGTTGTTTCATGGCGCGCAATGGAGGCGATCGGACAGATAGCCACTGACATGTCCAGGGAGAATCCCGAATTTGTAAGGGAACTTGTGAACAGGCTGCTCTGGATGATAAGGGACGAGTCAGGCGGGATCGGGTGGAGCTGCCCTGAGATCCTAAGCGAGATCGTAAAAAACAACCCTGAGATCTGTAAGGATATTGCTACAGTCGTGGCTTCTTTTCATGATGAGCCTCCGCTTACCCCCGGCGTAATGCTGGCAATCGGTAGGATAGGAAATATCCATGACTACTTTTACGATTTTGCCGCTCCAATCGTCACCTCGTATCTTGACGATCCGGATCCGGCTACCCGCGCCTATGCCGCTTACGCAGCAGGCGAGCTGGACATAAGGGATACTGAAGATAAACTGGAGGAATTAACAAATGATACATCCCCTGTCCCTTTTTATGAAGTTGGGGAACTGAAGGATATGACTGCGGGCAAGCTCGCGAATACGGCCCTTGCAAAACTGCGGCTGAACGCTATGTTAAAAACAGCCAGTGTACTAAATAATTGATGCAATCAGGTAAATTTCGTAGTATGATTTATACAAACAACTAAAAGGAGGGGAACATGTCAGAAAAAAGTCTTTTTTGCGGTATAAACAAACCCGCAGACCCGGCAAACATGACTGAATCCGAAAAGAAACATACCCCGGTCATCGAATGCCCGGACAGTGTAAAAGCAGGCGAACCATTTACAGTAAAGATCAACGTAGGCGGGATATCCCATGTAATGGAAGAGACGCACCATATCCAGTGGATAGAGCTCTATTCAGGGGATAACTTCAACGCGAGGTTTGACCTGACACCAGTCTTCACAAAACCAGAGGTCAGTATCACTCTTGTAAAAGGCGGCAAGCACAACAAGGCTACACTGCGCGCTACAGAGAGGTGCAATGTCCACGGCCAGTGGGAAGCGGTCAAAGAGATCACTGTAACAGAATAGTTTAATTCAACGTTACATCAGGCAGTTTCAATTTTACTTTCAAGATCAATTTAAAAGGGAGGCGAAAGCTTCCCTTTTTTTGAGCTTATATCCCCCGGCGCATAAATATTATCCCATACCTGAATTGATTTATTTTGAGATCTGGATTAGACTTGTTATTAGAAAAACATATATATACAAGGAGTTAGAATGAAAAATGCATTGGTTTTCGACATAGATAATACACTTACCCCTCCAAGACGACCACTCAATCAAGAAATGGCAGATATCCTGAAAGGCCTGGAAATCCCTTTTTTTCTGGTTACCGGCAGTGATCTCCCGCTTATTAAAGACCAGTTCATAAAACCAATACATGAGTTTGGTTTCCGGAGTGAATTTGATGCCTTTCTTTGCAATGGCGCAACACGATACCGATGTAAATTTTCCGACACATTCTCAATTGAGA
>BDTS01000021.1 GCA_002897915.1 bacterium BMS3Bbin09
CGCCCTGTCTGTCTCTGACCAGAACTGCAATCTTCTTTGTCATTTTTCCATATCTCCTTCCCGATTTTTTTGCAATTCAGCCATAGACTCTCACAAAAACTACGGCTGTAATGATTATTTTATTTTTCTATAGGATATTTTGCGGCATCCAGATTTGCCCATTCACCCCATGAGCCTACATAATTTCTGACTTTTGGGTAACCCAGGAGATGTTTAAGCACAAAATAGGTATGCGCAGCGCGTACGCCTCCCTGGCAGTATGTTATAGCCTCTTTATCCTTTGTAACTCCTTTTGCCTCATAAACTGCCTTCAGATCCTTGGCTGATTTAAATGTCCCGTCATTCTTGAGATTGGTAGAATAAAAATTGAGGTTGACAGCTCCGGGGATGTGACCTGTTCTTTTATTTGACGGAACCTCATTTCTTGTTCCCTTATACACATCTAAACCACGCGTATCGACTAATATATCCTTCGGGTTCTTGAGATTTTGCAATACATAATCTGCATCAGCCCTGATAGATTCATCACGCACGGCTGTATACTTTGCGGCTGTTATCTGCGCAGGCGCTCCTGTTGCTGTCTTGTGCTTCTCTTGCGTCCATTTTGCAATTCCGCCATTCAGATAACTTATTTTTTCGTGGTCGAAATATTCCATAAGCCAGAAGACAGTCGAGATTAACGGGTTTGCGCCTGAGCCATATATTACTACATGCGTATCATTCTTAATGCCAAGCCTGCCCATAAGGGCCTCAAATCCCGCCTTGTCAGGAGGCGTACTCCCATTTCCCAGAATCTTCATCACGCTATTAGAGCTGACATATACGGAGCCGGGAATGTGTTTGCCGCCGAAATCCGCCATGGATTTAGGGGAAAAACCGCCTACATACACGATGCGCATATCCGGGTTTTTCAGATTATCCGCGAGCCACTGGGTTTCTACCAGCGACGGGACATTTGCCCCGGCATAGGCATTTTGATAACCGGCAGACAGACTTATTAATAAGAACAATGAAAAGAGAATCGTGATGATTTTTTTTCTGAGGTTTTTGTCTTTTTTGTGCAACAATAACATATGAACCCCTCCTTTAAAATTGATGTTTATTATGGCGGTGAATGTTATAGATTTTATAGAAATAATAAAACCACAATATATTAAATACTATGATGCAGACTTATGTCAATATGAAAAATTCAGAGCGGTCATGACATAGGTTTAAATATGGCTTATTTAAACCTGTAAAAACATCAATGCTGCTTCTGAAAGACTGAACAGCCTTTTATTCTTCGTTCATAAGGTACTTGGCAACCACTGCTTCCAGGGTGCAGGTCGACGGCTTTCCCTGGAGCAGTACTTGCAGCGCATCAAGATCAGACTTCCATACAATATTGCCCGGAGCCAAAAAACAAATACTGCCCGGTTCATGTTTTATGCTGAGTTTGTTGTCCTTGAGGTAATAGTACTCCTCGCATCTCTCAACAGGATAGGCACGCATGGCCGGCGGTATATCATTCGGCGCAAACCAGAGCTTGATCTCCCGTTCCGCTTCTTCATTAGTGGCGGATGCATGAATGAGGTTGTCCATACGCTCACCGATATCGTTTCCTTCGCTGTCTTTGAGAGGAACAACCGTCCCCATTGAACGGATACATCCGGGTTTTTCCTCACGGGCAATATGCGGGTTCGTCGGACCCGCCAGGTCGCGGATCTTCCGTACCGCATCCGGCCCCTGAAATACAAGCGCTATAACTCTGTGCTTCCACGGAGCATCAGGATAATGGAGGCGGCCCATTATATATTCTATTAATGAAGGAAAAAATATCTTGCCGCGATGTTCGGCATAATGCTCGTCCGCAAGCATTTTACTGACCTTCACGATCTTTGTACCGGCAAAGCGCAGGCCGGAATGATATTCTGACAATTGAGAAAGCACATATCCCGTCAGTGAATTTTTCAGCGCGTCAGGTTTGATCAGCACAAGCGTCTCTTCGCGTTCTTTATCTATCATTATATATCTCCCTCTTAGAACTAAATGTCATTTATTAATCGCCGATCTTCCTGATCAGTTCCCTTACCGCGTCAGCGGATCTCTCAAGGCCCTTCTTTTCTTCTTTCGAGAGTTCCACCTCGATTATCTCCTCTATTCCTTTGGGGCCGAGCCTCACAGGCACCCCGATATAAACACCGCTTATCCCGTACTCACCATCCAGATTAACAGAGCACGGAAGGGCCTCAGACTTAATTCCGAGTATGCACTCGATCATATCAACTGTTGAGGCCGCAGGGGCATAGTAGGCGCTGCCGGTCTTCAGGAGCCCGACTATCTCAGCTCCTCCGTTCTTTGTCCTCTCGATGATCTGATCGATCTTCTCATCCGAAAGCACGTCCGTTATGTATTTATCGCCTATCTTTGTAAGGCTCAATACAGGGACCATGAGGTCTCCGTGGCCGCCGAGCACTATCGCTTGCACATCCTTCGGAAGAGCACCCGACTCCATGGCGATAAAGGCCCTCATCCTTGAGGTGTCCAGGATCCCCCCCATACCGATCACCCTGCTGTGCGGAAAACCGGTGACCTTCAGGGCAACCTGGGCCATGGCGTCCATCGGGTTCGTGACCACGATAACAATAGCATCAGGAGAGGTCTTTGCGATATTAGCCGCGACTTCTCTTATGATCTTTACATTTGCGGCAAGCAGGTCATCCCTGCTCATTCCGGGCTTTCGCGCCAGACCGGCAGTTATAACAACGATGTCCGAACCTGCAGTGTCATCATAATTGTTTGTGCCCTTTATCTTCGAGGACGACCCCCATATGGGACACGCCTCCATAATATCAAGCGCCTTTCCCTGCGGAACACCTTCGATTATATCAATAAGCACAACATCAGCAAGGTCTTTCTCAGCGATCAACTGGACGGTTGTGGTTCCCACATTTCCCGCACCGACAACGGTTATCTTCTTTTTCATATCTACCTCCCAAGCAACTTTAGTTGCGCAGCCCCCGCGTCATAGATTTGTAAAGTCCCTTACGTAGTTTGAGAATCAAACTATAGGGGACGTCAAATCTGCAGGGGGTTATTATAATTTCATTTCATATATTCCTACGAAACTCATGCCCTTGTGGTATAAACGGTAATAATTATATCCAAGACAGGGAAAATTGACAAGTTAACAGTAGGCTGCCGCGCTAATTTTTATTCGTCATTATAGATATCTAACAGCCTTTCGTACCTCTCGCCGAACTCTTTTCTGAGGAGAGGTTCGAACCGCTTCATGGTCTTCATCTGATATATTTCGTGACGTATATAATTCTCGGTCAGAACGACAAAGCCACCGTTTTTGCTCCATATAGCCTCTGTCTGCCTGCCGGTGATCCTTGCGTTCAGGGCCTCTTTGGAATCTGCCACAAGTACAAACCCGCGGGCGCCCTTCTCAGCAAAAAGGGTCTCCTTGACCGGATGGATATATGTCTGTTTGATCCGGAGTGTTGTCGGGCCGTAATGCAGCATCGCGATCTTTACGTTTCGGGCCGCGGCTTCCTCCAGGGACCTGTCCAGCAGCTTTATCTCATCGGGCCATATCGCCAAAAGGATATTCTCACCCGCAGTATCGAGCATCCTCCTTGCCTTCAGTATAAGACCCTCCTGATCCTTGATGTGCCAGGTATAGCTCGTGTCCATCCCTGTCCTGACATCCTTGAGTTCGTTCCTGACAGCATGCAGTTTGCCGTCGATCTCTACCCTGAAGTTCCGGATAAATTCATCGGGCGGTTGAGGGATGAACATCTTCGAACGCTCACCATGGATCGACTGGACTGTCCGTTTTTTTTCAAGTTTTTTGATGACCTCGTAGATCTTGGAGGTGGGAATTCCAGAATTCTTGGCTATTTCATAAGCGGTCAAAGGATTTTCTTCGAGCAAGGCAATGTATGCCTTTGCCTCGTATTCCGAGAAACCGACCTTTTTCAGTTTGTCGACTGCGATCTCCATTGCATTAATAACTACCATAGTAGTTACTAAAAGTCAATGTAAAAATAACCTTTGCATATCAGGAGCATGTACCACAGGCATAAGTTTCGTAAGAATAGTGAAGTTTAAATTTCACTATTCAACTCAGCTATAGATATTAAAGGTATGATTTCGTACCGGTTAACATTTTGCCGCTGGGCGCTTTGCTTCCATAAACTCAACAATTCCCTGAGGGTCACATGCTATACACATATCTATCCCCTGGATTATCTGCATGTCCCTACACAGCATGTATGCCTTTTTCAGTTCAGGGTCTTTAGTCCTGTTAATAACAAGCTCTTTAGGCCTAATGAAATGTTTTCCGCAGCTGGTGCATATCCATATGAAGTTATCCTTTGCTTTTTCAAGGCAATCAGAACAGACGTATATAAAAACGCCAGGGGTAACTTCAACATTTGTTGATGTATGCTCCTTTTTACAAACACTGCATTGCCCAAGTTCATCTTTCATCTTCACCCCTCCTTTTACCTATTTATTATCTATATCGGTTTTTTCCATTATTGCCTTAATTTCAAACATGATCTCCATTACCACTGTTCTTGTTTGTTTGCAAGATGTTACAAAATTACTGCATTTGCAATGATTGCTTTTGGAATAAAACCTTATGTAAACTATTCCAAGCTTAATACAGGAGGCAGTGAATCCGGCACTATGTCACTTAATAAAATCGAAAAACAAGTCCTGTCCGGGAAACGTCTTTCCCCTGAAGACGCCCTACTCCTTTTTGAGAGTGATGACATATACACCCTTGGCAGACTCGCCAACCATGCAGCCGTCACCCGGAACGGAAATAATGCGTACTTTATCCAGAACCACCATATAAACCCCACGAACATTTGCGTTAACCGCTGCAAGTTCTGCGCCTTCAGCCGCTCAAAGGGCGATAAGGGTGCATATGAAATGAGCATAAGGCAGATCATCAACAAATTGAAAAAATATGTAGGGGCACGCGGCGGCGTGCCCAATAAATGTTCCGAGGTCCATATAGTCGGGGGACTGCACCCTGACTGGCCATTCGAGCATTATCTTAAAATGCTCACCGCGATAAAGAAGAACTTCCCGGCACTGCACATAAAGGCATTCACCGCCGTAGAGATAGACTACTTTTCAAAACTTAGCGGCCTCTCTCTGAAGGAAACGCTTCTTGAACTGAAGAACGCGGGACTCGGATCAATGCCGGGCGGGGGCGCGGAGATACTCGGCGCACGGGTAAGGAACAGAATATGCCCTGAGAAGATCTCCGGCAGACGATGGCTGCAGGTAATAGGCACAGCGCACGCGGCAGGAATCAGGACCAATGCGACAATGCTCTACGGACACGTTGAAAAATATAAGCACAGGATCAATCACATGCTGAAGCTAAGGAAACTCCAGGATAAAACAGGTGGTTTTCAGGCATTCATCCCGCTCTCATTTCACCCGATGAACACGAACATAGAGGGCGCGGGATACACATCCGGCCTGGACGACATCAAGACAATCGCTGTCTCAAGGCTCTTCCTGGACAACTTCGACCACATAAAGGCCTACTGGATAATGCTCGGAGAAAAGATCGCCCAGCTCGCCCTCATGTTCGGGGCAGACGATCTGGACGGCACCATAATAGAAGAAAAGATAACCCATTCGGCCGGCGGGCTTTCAGGGATAGCAATGACAAAGAACGAACTCTCGAACCTTATTGAAAAA
>BDTS01000022.1 GCA_002897915.1 bacterium BMS3Bbin09
GTTACCAGCTTTACTGTTTCCAACCTGAATTCCTTCGTGTACTTCCCGTATGGGATCTTTTTCATTCTCTCACCTCCATTAAGTTATTTTACTTAATTTTGGTGTCCACTTTTTCTAGCTTACCTCATCATAGTAGTAGGTCTTTAATCTGTAGAAGTAGTTAGCGGCAGAAGCCGGGGAGGTGGGGAGGATCTGATCTTTTCCACTCGCGTGACATTTGTTCGTGTAGACGAGAACGGAAAGAAAATTCCTTTGCCATGATACTTTTGGCGGTTGTCCGCTTAGTTTTTGACTCTTTTTTGATGAAGGAAAAATAATAATGGCAGAAGACATAACAAGCTGGTTTAAACGACAAATCACTAAAAGATTGTCGAATCAACGGTTTTGCTCTTATAATTAAGGCGGACTGAAAAGTAAATTCCTGTCAGTGTGCATGCGCGACCCCACGGATTCCTGGTCAAGTCCCGTACAAAGCAAAGTTACACTACTTATCGAACAGCTCAGGCATTGTTTTTCTTGCCTTAAGAAGTCTCTGGTGGTATTCATAGTCGCCTTTGTCAAGATAGTTTGACAGCCATTTTATCAGTGCAGATCTCCAATTGCCAAAAACAGTCCTTGATGTCAGTTTAATGCTGTAGCCCAGTGACCTTGTGGTAACAAAAAAATACATTGCAGGCTCAATAGTCCTTTTGACTATAAAAGATAAACAGTTTGTCAGTAATGAATGGATCGGCCTTCTGGATGCGGCCGGCCTATTTAAATACTTAATAATGAATCGGGGGATATACGGAGTCATGAATAGTAATTTGTTAAGATAGGTTTTATCTATATTACAGGGATACGTGGAAAGGTAAGCCTCAGGATCAACAATGTTGTCCTTTGTTGCCCTTTCAGCAAGAGGGGTGCCCGGAAAAAAAGTCAGGTGAGCCAAGGAAATTACATACGGCCTGTTGAGTTTTGCCATGGCATTCACGGTTTCCATCTCGGTTTCCTCTGTTTCATACGGATTATCAACTATCATTTCATAAGATGGGGCCACCTTTGCCTTTGATAGTAACTCTGCCGCCGCCATAACTGATGAGAAATGGATCTTCCTGTTGTAAATATCAAAATTCACACGGTCGCTTCCACTCTGAATACCCATGATAACCCAGCTCAGTCCGGCCTCTTTGAGAATAAACAGTTTCTCCCTGTCAAGCGTTGTTGGAATTACGCGAACTATAAACGGGAGGTCAATATGTTTCTTATACTCATCACGGAATTTCCTCATCCATTCCCGGCTGTGAATAAAGAAACAATCATCCTCAATGTTTATATAAATGACATGCGGGTCTTTTCTTACTTCTTTCAGCTCTTCCATTACATTTTTAACTGACCTGGCCCTTACCTTCTTGCCGTACACATTCATAAGAAATGAATTAGCGCAATACCCGCAGTACAAAGAACATCCCCTTGTTGTTATCAGCATGTGGCATGTCCCGCTGTACAATGCATACTTGTGGAACAAATGCGGATTTTTGGCAAAATTATATATTTTATCTTTGTGATAAACATAATAATAATCCGGCAGATATTCCTGAGGAGGAAGACTGTCAAGGTCCATTTCAGGAGGAGCTTCAGGCCGTTTTAGTATTCTGACCTTATCATTCACCCCGTTAGAAACATCATTTCTAACGGGCTTCACCCATATGTTGGGAATTTCAGGAAGAACATCCCTGCCCTTATCCCTCAGATGGTCTAATAACGAAACAACTGTCCTCTCTCCTTCCCCATAGCACACATAATCTGCATATTTTAAGCACTCCTCCGGTTGAATTATTACATGTATCCCGCCCCAGATTATCGGTGTTTTAAACTTTTCACGGATAAGGCGTGTAAAATTCTTTGCCGGATAAAATTCAATAGACATAAGCGATATGCCTATAAGGTCAGGGTTATAGTCACGAATAAAATCTTCTATGGCAGGGCTCATATCTTTTTCAAGATATCCGGGGAGGAGCAAGATCAGTGAATCATGCCCGCTGGCAAGCGCATTTGCCGCGATATATTTGAGGCCCGTAAGGTTGGCATTAGACTGTAAAGAGATAAGCAGTAATTTCATAAATATTTCTTTAAGAAGCGACCCCTTTCATTATAAGAATTGTTAGCACTGCAAGCCCGGGGTCAAGTCTTGCTTTTTGCATTCACCTGAGAACGTCGAGAAAGGCAATTGCTTATCAGCCTTGAGTCCTATCCGACCTTGATCTTCCACGCTGTCCCGTCCGGCTTGTCCTCAAGGATGACCCCTTTTTCAGACAGCTCGTTCCGGATCTTGTCGCTGGCGGCCCAGTCCTTGTTGTTTCTTGCTTCCTGTCTCTGGGATATCTTTTCAGCCAGAGCCTCTTCCGAGAGATCTATCTTTTTCACCTTCATTAACGCGCAGTACCATTCATCAGCCGTCTTATTAAAGATATTGAGTACCCCGCCTGCCTTGGCAAGGAGTTCTCGGGCCTTAATAACGAGTTCTTTTGCCTTTTGACCGGAGGGTTTGGTGTCGAGGAATTTGTTGGCCTCCCTGATCAGTTCGAACATATATCCGAGGGCCGATGCTGTATTGAAATCATCGTCCATTGCGCTATGGAACTTATCCATGAACGAGGAGAGAAGTCCTTCAAGCTCGTCCGATGTAGTAAGCTTTTCTTTTTCAGCCGCGGTCTGGATGAAATCTTCGATCCTCATGACTGTTGTGTAATATCTGTCGATCGAGAGTTCGGCTTCGTTCAGCTGGGTGTCCGAGAATTCAATTGGGCTTCTGTAATGCGCCGAGAGAAGAAAATACCTTATAACCTCAGGTTCGTACTTATCGAGGATATTCTTGATAGTAAAGAAGTTTCCAAGTGACTTGGACATCTTTTCTTTGTCGACTGTAATAAAACCGTTATGCATCCAGTAGCGCACAAAAGGCTTTCCTGAATACGCCTCGCTTTGAGCGATCTCGTTCTCATGATGCGGGAATGTCAGATCCGCGCCCCCGCCGTGTATGTCAAAGGTTGCCCCGAAATATTTTGAGGACATGGCTGTGCATTCTATGTGCCATCCGGGCCTGCCTTTGCCCCACGGGCTCTCCCAGAAGGGCTCGCCTTCTTTTGAGGCCTTCCAGAGGGCGAAATCGAGCGGGCTCTTCTTCCTCTCATCAACATCCACCCTCGCGCCGGACTTCAGGTCATCAATATTCTTGCCGGAGAGTTTTCCGTACCCGTCAAATTTAGAGACTTCAAAATAGACGTCTCCACCCTCGACAGTGTATGCATAACCTTTATCGATCAGTCCCTGTATTGTGTCAATCATTTCCTGGATATGGTCGGTCGCGTTCGGCTCGATATCCGCGCGGCTAACCCCGAGCAGATCCATGTCCCTGTAATACTCTTCAGTATATTTTCGGGCGACCTCTTCGGCGCTGATATTTTCCTGCGCTGCGCGCGCAATTATTTTGTCGTCGATATCAGTAATGTTCCTGGCATGGGTAACCTCAAATCCCCTGTACCTGAAGTACCTCTTTATTATGTCGAAGACTATGGCGCTCCGCGCGTGCCCCAAATGGCATACATCATACGCGGTTATGCCGCATACATACATAGATATTTTATTTGGAACAAGCGGAACGAAGTCCTCTTTCTTTCCGCTTAGTGTGTTATATACCTTTATTGTTTCAGTGTTACCTTCCAAGCTGCTTATTCTCCTTTCAAGTACATTTATATATTCTTTGATCTCCTCGAACTTTTCTTCCAGCGGGTCAGGTATATGCACATGATCAAGCATCTCCACCGGACCATCGTCAAACATCTTTATGACCTTCTTTTTAATTACCCTTCCCGGAACTCCCACTACAATGGAGTTTTTCGGGACAGGCTGCAGCACCACGGAATTGGCGCCTATCTTGACATTATCTCCGATAGTTATCGCACCGAGTATTTTTGCACCTGCTCCTACAACGACATTATTGCCGAGGGTAGGGTGTCTCTTGCCTTTTTCCTTGCCTGTGCCGCCTAATGTAACTCCTTGATAAATGAGGCAGTTCTCACCTATTTCAGCAGTTTCGCCAATCACCACACCCATGCCGTGATCTATAAAGAAGCCCTTTCCTATCTTTGCCGCGGGATGTATCTCTATTCCGGTAATGACCTTGGCGATCTGAGAGAGAAAGCGCGGCAAAAAAGGAATGCCGGTCTTCCATAAGTTATGATTCAGCCTGTAAAAAAAGATCGCATGAAAACCTGAATATGAAAGAATGACCTCGAGCTTGTTCTTTGCAGCAGGGTCCATTTCAAAAACGGTTTTAAAATCATCTGTTATGTCGTTCCAAAAATTCATGATGCTATTATACCATGGGCATAAGTCTCATTGAAGCGTATGCTGCGCACCGCTTAATTCGGCTTTATACGACTTCCTCATTTATACCACTTTATCTGAAATTCACGAAGTCCACATGGATGCCAAGATCCTTTTCTTTTAGCATGCTGATCGTGGACTGGAGGTTGTCGATATCTTTTCCCTTTACCCGGAGCTGGTCCTTTTGTATCTCGGCCTGCACCTTGAGTTTTGCGGTCTTTATTATCTTGGCGATCTCCTTGCCCTTTTCGGTCGGTATGCCCTGCTGGAGTTTCACAACCTGTTTTACTGTTCCTGAAAGCGCGGACTCGATCGTTCCATAATTTAATGCCTTTATCGGGACCTTTCTCTTAATTAATTTGCTCTCGAGTATGTCTACTACGCTCTTAAGCTTATATTCATCGTCAGATACAATGGTCATTTCATTGTTCCCCTTGTCCAGTTCTATGCTGCTCTTGCTCCCCTTGAAGTCATATCGCTGGCCGATCTCCTTCATTGCCTGTTGAATGGCATTGGAAACCTCCTGCAGATCCACATTGCTAACAATGTCAAAAGAATGTTCACCCATAATTTTATTCCTCCTTAAGAAATATAGATAAGTAGTTTAAAGTAGCACAAAAGTATTATCAACATAAAGTTGAATTAAGCGGTGCGCAGCATACGCTTCAATGAGACTTATGCCCGTGCTATTAATTAATCTTATTGCCGCTTAACTATGTAGATTATTTAACGAAAATATATTATATTAGTGCACATTCCGATCCAGGGTCACAAATTCTGAAAGGGTTTTCTTATATATCATGAGAAAAAGTATACTTTTATTGCTGCTGACAGCGATTGCCGGTCTTTTCCTGAATATACCTGATACCTCTTTTGCCGAAGACCATGGCGGCTGTCTTATGTGTCATCGTTATCCCGGCCTTGTAAGGCTCGAAAAGTCCGGTGATATTAAGATGCTCCATATAGATGAGGCAAAGCAGCTCGGATCTTCACACGGCAAAACGGATTGCAGGCAGTGCCACCACAGTATTACCAGTGTCCCACACACGAATGTTGCAGACGTTAACTGCACCGAAAAATGTCACCTGGAAGAGAAGGGAAAAATAGATGCTTTAGATCCCTCATATTTGACCGATTTTCATAAGGAAGAGAGATTTGCCATTACCAGGATCGATGACAGGTCCTCATGCAGGGTCTGCCATCCGCTGTATCCTCACAGCAGTAACATTAAGGTGAGAGCGTTCCTTAATATGCATACCGGTTTTCTGATATGTGAGTCCTGCCACCTCCGAAAAGAAAAGTATGAGAACCTGACATATGAATGGAAAGCCCCTGAGGCCTTTGAGTTTGTTGGTGAGCCTTACGGCACACATCTCAAACGGGAGAAGAAGCCGGAAAAGAACAGAGACATGATATCAAAGATGTTAAAGATATTTTCTTCCGATAAAGAGAATTCCGAAGGGAACACGACCGAATATTTTATATCCAGAATAGCGGTCTTTTCATTGGAAGATGGTGCGAAAAGGAACGTTGAGAATATCGTGGATATCGAAAAAGCAAAAGGATTTATGGAGAGGGAGAAATCGCTCAGTATCGAGGATAAAGCGAAGGAACTGGAATATTTTCATAGGGACATAGCGAGAAAAGGTATCAATGTGGCATGCAATGAATGCCATTCCATTAAAAGTAAACTTGATTTCAACAGACTCGGTTTTAGCGAGAAAAGGGCAAAGGACCTGGAGTATATGAATATCAAGAGCCTTATGACAAAATACGATACCTTTGTGATTCCCAACCTCTTCGGGCATTAATTAGCGACAGTGTTTTTGCCGAGGCTCTTTGCTTTATACAGCCTCTCGTCGCTTGCTATCAATAGGTCGTCTGAAGAGGTCCCGTCCTCGGGAAAAGTAGCGATACCGAAGCTTGCGGTTATTTTGGCTTTTTTGTTCTTCAGTACCGATACTTCCATCTTTTCTATATTATCCCTGAGCCTGTCAATAATATGTAAGGCGGTTTCTCTGTCGGTCTCGGGCAGGATTAACATGAATTCATCCCCTCCGTACCTTCCGACAACGTCCTGGCTCCTGATCATTTGTGCGATGAGCTCGGAAAAAGATTTAAGAACCATATCTCCGGAGAGGTGTCCCAGTGTATCATTGATCTTTTTGAAGTCGTCCATGTCGCATATCACGATAGAAAATCGGTTATCCAATCTTTTGCTTCTTTCTATTTCCTTTATCAGGAACTCGTTGATGAATCTCTTATTGTAAATATTTGTGAGCGTATCAACCGTGGACATCCTGATCTCCTCGGTTATGTCCCTCATGATTAGCTGGAACCTGCCTTTTTCGGCCCCTCCCCCATCGGTCTTAAGGAAAAATCCCGAGAGTTCATATATCCTGTCTCCTTTTTTAAACTTTATATTTTCAATTTTATTCACTGTCATGAGAGTTATATATATATAATCCCAGTTTTTCTTCGGGAGAAAATTCATTACGGGTTTGTCTATGATGTTATTGCCGAACATATTAATGGCTTTGTTGTTTGCCCAGACCACCAACTGTTCCTTACCTGTATCAACAACCTCGATCATCATTTCAGGCAGAAGGTTGAGGATCTGCTTAGCGTTATTGAGCTTTCTCTCAAGGAACTTGCTGTAGTCACCTTCAAGGTTTTTTACGACATCCCTTATCGTTATTATTGTTAAAGGCAGATCGTTTTTATCGACAATTAAAACCCTTCTTATGTTCTTTAAGTTCATTACTTCTACAATTTCGACAAGAGGGGTGTCCGGATGAGCGGTGTCAAGAGGGTTGGACATATACGCCCCTACCTTGTTTTGGATCGGGATATTGTCAGCGGCCAGCTGCAGAATATCTTTTTCCGTTATTATTCCTACGGCAATATTGTCCTGGAGAACGGCTATCGCGCTGATATTATTTTCTATCATTACCTTAAGGACAGTAGATAGTGAATCAACAGGGGATACGCTTATCAGTTTCCTGGATTCCTTTAAGATATGCTTGACCTTGATGGTCAGGCGGTAGAAGTCCTCTTCAACATACTTAAGCAGATCCTGTTGTGTGACAAGGCCGATGAAGTTATTATTTGTGTCCGTGACCACAACCCTTCGGATCTTATTGTCGATCGTCAGGTTTAGCGCGTAACCTACAGTCCTGTCTCCCTGTGTCGAGACGACGGTCTTTTTTGAATGCTTGTCTGCCCTTTCATATAGATCTATCCCTTCATGTAAAATTCTTACCACATCTTTTTCTGTCAGGATCCCTGTCGGTTGGTTATTTTTAAGGATAATGACAACGCCTTTATGGTTTGCGTTCATTAATTTGATAAGATCCATTAAAGAGGCATCACCCTGAATGGATAAGTTCTTTTTTTCCGCGATCTCTTTTAAAAGCAGGTTGATCATCTATATATCCCCTTTAGTAATAACGTTATTATGTATGACATCTTATCGGGAATATCTGATGAAAACTAAAGAATAAAATAATAAATGGAAAATCAGCAGGTTTCGGGCATATATTTATTCGGTGAAGCACTTTTCCAACGCATACATTATATATTCAGATTGAACTTTCTCAGTCTCAGTGCATTTGTTATAACGGTAACAGAGGACATGCCCATTGCGGCCGCAGCGAACATAGGGTTGAGCAGTATCCCAAAAAAAGGGAAGAGTATCCCGGCTGCAACGGGTATCAATATCGTATTGTAGATGAACGCCAGGAAGAGGTTCTGCCTGATGTTACTGAGCGTTGCCCTTGAAAGCGCTATGGACGTTATTACACCGCGCAGGTCTCCGCTTATCAGGGTTATGTCCGAGGCCTCCATGGCGACGTCTGTGCCTGTACCGATCGCTATCCCGACATCGGCCTGGGCAAGCGCCGGAGCATCGTTGATGCCGTCACCGACCATTGCGACCACTTTGTTCTCTGTCTGTAGTTTCTTGATCTCATTCGCCTTGTCTTCTGGAAGAACTTCCGCGAGAACCGTATCTATGCCCACCTGTTTTGCGATAGCGGCCGCGGTCCTTTTGTTGTCGCCGGTGAGCATTGCTGTTTCGATCCCGAGTTTTCTGAGGGCCTTTATGGCAGAGACAGAACTTTCTTTTATGGTGTCTGAAACAGCAATTATCCCGATTGCCTTTCTCTCGGCGGCGACATACACAGGTGATTTGCCTTCACCTGATAGGCGTTCAGAACTTTGCAAAAGATTTTTTACAACGATCTTTTCATTGTTCATGAATTCAATGTTTCCGAGGAGAATGGTTTTGGCGTTGATTTTTGCCCTGATCCCAAGTCCATGCACTGCCTGAAAATCAACGGGATCCTCCAGTTTAATATTCCTTTGTTTTGCCATGTCCACAATTGCTTCTCCCAGCGGATGTTCGGACCCTTTTTCTGCAGATGCTGCATAAAAGAGGAGGTCGTTCTCATTTGTCGGAGCGACCCTCAGTGAAGACCCGTATCGGGAACCGGAGGTTATTATGTCAGTAACAACAGGCTCACCTTTTGTAAGCGTGCCGGTTTTGTCAAAGACGATAATATTTATCTTATGCGCGGTCTCGAGCGCCTCTGCTCCCCTTATAAGTATGCCGTTCTCAGCTCCTTTGCCCATGCCTACCATTATGGATGTCGGGGTCGCAAGTCCCAGAGCGCATGGGCAGGCGATTATCAGGACCGCGACAAAGTTCAGCATTGCGTATGTAAATGCCGGTTCAGGACCGAAGATGAACCAGATGAAAAATGTAAGTGTTGCGATTCCCATTACAGTTGGGACGAATATTGAGGCGATCTTGTCCGCGAGTTTCGCTATCGGCGGCTTGGAGCCTTGCGCCTCCTGGACCATATTGATGATCTGGGAAAGCATACTTTCCCTGCCAACTTTTGTCGCCCTGTATTTGAATGAACCCGATTTATTTATAGTAGCGCCTATTACTTCATTGCCGGTTCCTTTTTCAACAGGAATGGACTCCCCTGATACCATTGATTCATCAACGGATGAGTACCCTTCTGTTACGATCCCGTCAACCGGAATCTTTTCTCCAGGGCGGACAATGATAATATTGCCGCTTTCTACATCTTCGACCGGGATGTCCTTTTCTTCACCGTTTAGGATCACCCTTGCTGTCTTCGGCTGCAGCCCGATAAGTTTTTTTATTGCTTCTGATGTCCTGCCCTTTGCCCTTGCCTCAAGGAGCCTTCCGAGCAGGATCAGGACGATGATCGTGGCGGCGGTATCGAAATATACCTCGGCGGAATAACCCTTTATTTCGAAGAGAGACGGGAAGAATGTTGCGGTAACGCTGTACAGGTAAGCGGACGACGTCCCAACCGCTATCAGGGTATTCATGTTTGTGGTCCTGTGGCGGGCCGCTGCTATTGCGCCTGAATAGAATTGTCGTCCAACCCAGAACTGGACAGGTGTCTGGACGAGAAACTGGAGCATGAAATTTACCTGTTTCGGTATGTCAATGACCTTGGAGAGCCCTATCTTTTCCCATAACATTAATATGAAAACCAAAACTGTCAAGGAGGCCCCTGCAATGAGTTTTGTTTTTAATTGATCGTATGTCTTCTCTCTCTCCCTCTTTTCTGCCTCAACTACGTCCTCGCCCTGCTCAACTTCGAGAACGTCATATCCGATTCCCTGGAGGGCTGTTTTGAAGTCCCTTATTTTTACTTGTGCAGGTATATACTCTAAAGTCGCTTTCTCAGTAGCCAGATTTACCGAAGCGGACACAACTCCGTTTAATGACGCAAGAGTATCCTGTACTCGCTTTACACATGATGCGCAGGTCATGCCTTTTATTGGAACGGTTGTTGTTGAAGTGGAGACCCCATATCCCTGATCCTTGACGGTCTTAACGAATTTATCAACCGAAGTTGCGGCAGGATCATAAAAGACAGTTGCACTTTCAGAAGCAAAATTAACCGCGGCACTTTCAACACCATTGATTTTCGAGAGGGCATCCTGAACCCTTGCCGAACATGATGCGCAGGTCATGCCCGTGATCGGAAGGTCCAGCCGCTTTGCTCCGGCAGGCCCCGGCAGAGGGGATGTGTCTTTGTTGAGATCAATGAATTTTAAAGGGTCGTCAGCCATAGGTCACCTGTTTGGGGAATAAAATAAATTCTTGAACACTGCCCTCAGTATTCTGTACCCGACTAAGAAGATCCCCTTTAAATTGCCTGTTATCTTTGACTTGCCCGTTCCCGTACGATAGCTTACAGGAACCTCAAGTATCCTGAACTTCATTTTAATTGCCTTGGCCTGCATTTCGACTGTCCAGCCGAGATTGTCGTTCATATCCATTTTTAGCAGTTTATCGAACTTAATGGCCCTGAAAGGTCCAATATCAGTATATTTGAATCCGTAAAGTAGCATGATAAGCATTGTTGCAAGGAAGTTGCCGAAACGGACAGGGACTCGCAGTGCTCCTTTTTCGACAGAGCCGGTCGTTCTTGAACCGATGACCAGATCATAGTCATCTTTGATTATAGGCGTGACGAGCCTGATCATTTCATCCGTATAGTCACTATGGTTTCCGTCTACAAATACCACTATGTCGGGGGTGTTTGTTTTCAGGTATGCGATACCTTTAAGACATGGGTAACCGTACCCCTTTCTGGATTCAAAGAGGAGAGTTGCACCGAGTTCTTTTGCTATTTCAGGGGTTCTGTCGCTGCTGCCGTTGTCAATTACAACAACCTCGTCCACAAGGTCCTCGGGCATGTCTTTAAAAACGAGCGGCAGGGTCTTTTCTTCATTAAAGACAGGAATTATTACGGCGATCTTTTTATCGGACAACACTGGTGATCATCTCCCTTCTTCAGCGGATTACACACCGCTTAATTCGGCTTTATACCACAGGCATAAGTCTCATTGAAGCGGATTACACACCGCTTAATTCGGCTTTACAAGTTCTATCCAGTTTTTTGCGTTGAAAACGATATTGCATATTTGTGCACATTCAAAGGTGCAGGAACAGTTGGCTGCAATTTCCCTGCGAAACTGTTCTGCCTTTGGAGTTTTGCATAGATCAGCCAGTGTGTTTTCAGTGCTCCCGACAGTTCCGAATTCAGATTTACCCTTTACTTTGGACATTTCGCAGCCAACAACAGTGCCATCGGAAAATATCTCTATAAGTCTTCCCCCGGCCGGACACGGGGCACAGTAGTAACCCTCATCCAGATTGCGCAATATATTTTTGTATAGTAACCTGAAAATCTTTGTCTTAAGAGTAGAGGTCTTGGTTAGTTTGTAATTTATTACCTGTTTTGCAGCCAGTTTCCTGTAGCTGTCGACAAGGGATTGTTTATATCCATTTTTGTTATTACAATCCCTCGGGAATATTATTTCGTGAAAATCTAATGGCCAGGCATTAGTTTCATGGATGAATTTATCCAACTTGCCAGCGTTTTCAGGGACAACAATAGATTGCAGTCTTGTCTTTAAGTTAGGGAAATCGTCTTTTAGCATGCTCAAGCTGGAGATTGTTTTGTAAGCAGCAACTGCGGAGCCTTTTTTGTTTCTCAATCTATCATGAATTTCCAGAGGTCCGTCGAGTGATACAGCAATTGTAAGAGTGATATTTGGTAATGCCAGGAGAATTTTTTCAACAGTTTCATAGATTTTGCTGCTAAGAAAACCATTTGTGTTAATGCTGATATCAGGAACTCCGGATGATTCAGCTATTGCTATAATTAATTCATCAAGGTCATCCCGCATGAAAGGTTCCCCACCGGTCACTGTCAAGTGCAACAGGGCTCTGGAGTCTTTAAGGGCATTTGCCCATTGCGCGGGAGAAAGCTCATTTCTTTTTCGCATGTCTTGTGCAGCGTTGCAACAGAAACGGCAATTCATATTGCAGTCTCCGGTGACAAAGGCGATCAGATAGTTAGGCATTTCCCGCATTATGAATGCCCGTGCAAACCGTGAGTACATTGCCGACGATTGTATGATTCGTGATTTATAGTGTCTGAGATAATTCATGATCAATTATTGAATGGTTTTATAGTGACACTCAATAAAGCAATTAAATAAATTACTGCTGCTGTTGAAAATATCGTGGAAAAACCAAGGATCATGGCAAAGGGCACAGAGGCTGCCGCACCTAAAACCGATGCCACACTGTTTATTCCCATTGCCATGGGGATGAAATTCATATCCTTTGAGCTGACCATTTGTATCCCTTTAGGGAATGGCATTCCCATTACGAACCCCAGCGGTGATAAAAACAACCCGATAAGGAGCATCCTTAATGATGTGCTCTGAGGAAGCAATATGCTGAATATATCCTCCATGAAATACAGATAAAATAATGTCATGGTTATCACCGCGACCGTACTTGCAGTAATCAATTTCAAAGGATTTCCCTTGAAAAAACCCGAGGCCAGGCTTCCCAACCCGGAAAAGAGGAGCAGTGAAAATACAACGGCAATAAATGAATAGGTCGGATGCCCAAGGAAAAGCACTGATTTCTGGATCAGTCCGATCTCAATAAGCATGTACCCCAGGCCTATGCTGAAAAAATAGATCACAAAGTTAAGGTTATACCTTATATCTGTCTGCTTTCTCCTCAACAGGAAGACAGGGAGGAAGATCAACAATATTGAAAATGCAAATATCTGCCACACGGTCTTGAAAAGATTGTATATGACCGAATTCTTGTATTTAAAGATATTTTCAGGTTTTTCATACTGAAAAAAGAAGGGCATGTTGTCTGTTAAGGGTGTAATATTAGAAGAAAAATCCGATATGAATTCAGCCTCCCTGGATGTCCGGGAAAATCTCATGAATTCTGTGAATGGATTTTCGGCACGCCAGTTCCTGATGGGCAAATAGAGAATTTCGGGCTCATCTATCGCTTCATATCCGATAACATCATTTATAGGAAGTTTGATCTGTTTTGAGCTTATATCGACTTTCTCAAGAAACCTTCTGACAATATTTATCTCTTCAGCGGTAAATGGCACCTTTTTCATTATGACATTAACATTGATTGCCTGCTTCACAACAATAAAATTTTTATAGGGATCGGTTATGCCCATTTCTTTCATTGCTTTCATAGCAGTGGTTAGTATCAGCATTGGCTCCCTGTCCCCAAAACGTATTAATGACAGAACCCCGTCCGGCTTTAAACAGGAGAAATAATCCTTGAATGCCTCAGAGGTATAGAGGTAATTCTCAGAGACAGACAGGGCGCCTGTCGTAAGGTTGGAGGTGTCTGTGTCAGCTCCCGCTATCTGTATAATATCGTATTTATTGCTATTGTCCCGGACAAAATACCTGCCGTCCATATTGACTATCGTTATATTTTCCTTACCGTAAATGTCTCCCACAAAGTCTCTGAACGTATTTTTTATCATATTAACGGTCGAATTATTTATCTCCACGCCGGTTATTTTACTGCTGTTGAAGTGATGTGCCCTGAGGATATCATGCCCGCCGCCAAGACCTATTGCCAATGTCTCTGGGTTGTTACGCAGTTGATAAACCAGGCTAAAGATGCTGCCGTTAAAGAAGTTGGTGTAATCAAACTTATCTTTTCTCATATTCAGCAGCATGGAACCTGCGTCTCCATCCTGAAACATTGCTTTTATCGGCACCGGATCCGGCATGAACATGTACGAGTATTTATCATTAAATGTATAAACCTCGATCCTGCCCAGGGGATCCCATCTGGAAAACTCCCTTTTCGCTCCGGTTGCTTGTGACATCTTTGCAAGCCCGCCATGCGGCTTGGGTTTGAAATCAAACAGGGCATCCGAGTATTGAGTGCCTACTATCAGGAATATAGTGTAGAGCACGATAACGGCAAAAAACTTTTTTGACAGCTTAAACGCATATATCAGGGCGCAGAGCGCGGTTACGATGGAAACCAGTAAAATCAATTTTTCGGCGCCGAGCGGGCGAAGTATGAGAAGCGGTATGAGACAGCCTAATCCCGATCCGATCAGGTTTATTGAATACAGTTTTGGAACATCCTGAACGAATTTCTTAAATACAAAGGCGAGGGTGGCCCCAAAAAAGAGATAAGGAATGCTGAAGATTATTGAGAAAAGCCATAATCTCGGAAAATCGTATCCCTGGTTGATCTGTTCAAAAAAATGACTGAATATTAAATGCGTACCGAGTACACTGACAGAAAAACCAAGCAGCAGAAAGGCCATCAGCGTTTCTTTCTTTACCCGGTCGAATCTTGAGGTTATGGCAACGCTTATGCTCCCTATGCCGATGCCGAGGAGCGCAATGCTGATAATAATATGGGCGAGGGACCGCATCAAGCTGTATGCAAAGATGCGTAGCTGCACTACCTCAAGAGTAAGGGTTGCAATGGATAAGATGAGGATAATAGAATATAGACGTAATTTATTATTCATGCGTTTTTGCAGGTAAAAAATACCACATCTCAATCAACAAAATCAATGTTTAGGGGTAAATAAAGAATTTATCCAAGTAGTTCAGGTATATTGTACCTGTATATGTAATTAATAAATGGATGTTTTTATG
>BDTS01000023.1 GCA_002897915.1 bacterium BMS3Bbin09
CATAGACGGAATAAGGGTCGATGCCGTGGCATCCATGTTATATCTGGACTATGCAAGGAAAAAAGGGGAATGGATACCGAACAAGTACGGCGGCAATGAGAACCTGGAAGCCGTAAGCTTTTTAAAGAAATTGAATGAGGCGGTTTATGGTGCATATCCCGATGTGCAGACATTCGCGGAAGAATCGACTGCTTGGCCAATGGTCTCAAGACCCACTGACATGGGCGGCCTCGGTTTCGGTATGAAATGGAACATGGGATGGATGCATGATACATTGAAGTATATGTCAATGGACCCGCTTTTCAGGAAATACCACCATGACACTCTTTCCTTCAGCTTATGGTACGCGTTTACAGAGAATTTCATCCTGCCCCTTTCCCACGATGAAGTAGTGCACGGCAAGGGCGCCCTGATCGGTAAGATGCCCGGTAACGAGTCGCAGAGTACCGCAAATTTAAAATTAATGTTTGGATATATGTATGGCCATCCCGGTAAGAAGCTCCTCTTTATGGGCGATGAGTTTGCTCAGTGGAAGGAGTGGAACCATGATGAGAGCCTTGAATGGCATGTAGCTGATTATAAGTTCCATGCCGGAGTGAAGAACCTGGTCAGGGACCTGAATCACCTTTACAGGAACGAACCTGCGCTGTATGAGCTGGATTTTTCGAGGGAAGGGTTCAGTTGGATAGACTTTCAGGACTGGGAGCAGAGCATAATAAGTTTTACCAGAAACAGTGAAGCAGGTGAGACAATACTGATAGTCTGTAACTTTACCACTGTCCCGAGATATGACTACAGGGTCGGGGTGCCTCACGGAGGATACTGGAGAGAGATATTGAACAGTGATTCGGAGATCTATGCAGGGAGTGATTGCGGGAATTTCGGGGGAGCGGAAGCGTCTCCGGAACATGCCGGGGGAAGTGATTTTTCCCTCTCTCTTACACTACCCCCTCTGGGCATTTTGTTTTTAAAGAAATAGAGCGGTACCAATAATGGAAAAATACATCTGTATTCATGGACACTTTTACCAGCCCCCGAGGGAGAACCCCTGGCTCGAGGAGATCGATATCCAGGACAGCGCATATCCTTACCATGACTGGAACGAGAAGATAACAGCGGAGTGCTATGCCCCGAACGCCTCCTCCAGGATCCTCGATCCGGAGGGGAAGATTATCGACATAGTTAATACGTATTCCAGGATCAGCTTTGATTTCGGCCCAACGCTCCTCTCATGGATGGAGAGGAACAATCCGGAAGTGTACCGATCGATAATCGAGTCCGACCGGTTGAGCGCTGAGAGGTTTTCAGGACATGGGTCGGCCCTTGCCCATGTGTATAACCATATGATACTGCCCCTTGCCAGCGAGAGGGACAAATATACACAGGTCATGTGGGCGATCAGGGACTTTGAGAAGAGGTTTGGAAGGTTTCCCGAGGGCATGTGGCTCCCCGAGACCGCGGTTGATACGGATACTCTTGAGGTGCTGGCGGAACAAGGAATAAAATTCACTATTCTCTCGCCGAGACAGGCAAAGAGGATCAAAAAATTTGGTAGTCAGGAAGAATGGATAGATGTTAGCAACGAACAGGTGGATCCGACAAGGGCATATAAATGCAGTCTTCCTTCAGGAAGATCAATAAGCATTTTCTTTTATGACGGGCCTGTTTCGCAGGAGATCGCTTTCGGCGGACTTCTAAATGACGGCGTGAATTTTGCAAGGAGACTCACCTCCTTATTTTATGATAAGAGAGAACATTCGCAGATAGTGCATATAGCGACCGATGGGGAGACTTTCGGCCACCATCATCGCTATGGCGACATGGCGCTTTCCTACGCGCTTCATTATATCGAGTCAAAGAATCTTGCCAGGATAACCAATTACGGCGAATATCTTGAAAAGCATCCGCCTGAATATGAGGCTGAGATTGTCGAGAACTCATCATGGAGCTGTGTCCATGGTGTCGGGAGATGGCGCGATAACTGCGGCTGCCATTCAGGGACGCATCCTAAGTGGAACCAGTTGTGGAGAAGGCCATTGAGGGAGGCGCTTGATATGCTGAGAGACAGGCTTGCCTCCATTTACGGCGATGAAGCCTCAAAATATCTCAGGGACCCCTGGGAAGCGAGGAACGATTATATTGATGTCCTGCTCAACAGGTCGGGAAAAAATACAGAGGCCTTTATTAGTAAACACGCTGCGCGGGAATTTTCAGGCCCGGATAAAATAAACGTCCTGAAGCTCCTCGAGACCCAGAGGAACGCAATGTTGATGTACACGAGCTGCGGATGGTTCTTTGACGAGGTCTCGGGTATCGAGACCGTACAGATAATGCAGTACGCGGCAAAGGCCATTCAGTACGCGGAGGAATCGAGCGACATCTCCCTTGAGGCGGACTTCATCGAGCATCTCAAAAAAATACCGAGCAATGTTTATAAGAATGCCCTCGAACCTTATGAAATGTATGTAAAGACCGCCAGGAGCGACCTCTTTCGTGTTGGTGCGCATTATAGTATATCTTCACTCTTTGAAGGGTATACAGAGGAAACACAAATATACTGCTATACCGCAAAGAAGCTTGGTGTAAAAGTAGCCCATGCTGAAGCAGAGAAACAGAGGCTGGCTATCGGGAAGGCTATTATTAAATCCAATATAACGTGGGAAGAGAAGACGATCAGTTTCGCTGTTATGCATCTGGGCGATCATAATATAAATGCTGGAGTAAAGGAGTTCTGCGGTGATAATGATTTTTTTATAATGCAGGATGAGATAAATGATGCCTTTGAAAAGGGCGACACACCTGAAGTGCTAAGGCTTATAGATAAGCACTTTGAGAACAATATATTTTCCCTGTGGCACCTCTTCAGGGACAAGCAGCGGAAGGTTCTGGACATGATACTTGAGTTGACATATAAAGGTGTTGACGCGTCCTACCGCCATATTTATGATGACAACTACGCGATAATGGGTTTTTACCACAACCTGCAGCGGAGGGTCCCGAGGTCCTTCCGGCTGGCTGCCCGGTACTTATTGAATAACGACCTGAAGAAGGCATTCGAAAAGACCGACCTGGATATAGAGGAGCTAAAAAGACTGATCGATGATATAAGGAAGTGGTCCATAAAGGTCGATGCCACGACAGTAGGATATGTCGCGAGCAGATGGATAACGCGTACGATGGAAAGACTTAACGAAGGGCCGGAAGATATAGTGCTTATTGAAAAGATAAACGACGCGCTTGAGGCCTCGGCCCCGCTTGCCCTGCCGCTGGACCTCTGGAAGGCACAGAACATTTATTTCTCTATAGGCAGGAAGCTCCATGGTTCTATGAAAGAGAAGGCCGCAACAGAGTGGCTTGAGGTCTTTTTGAGGCTTGGCCATGACCTTCATGTGAAGATATAGCTGAGTTGAATAGTGAAATTATATTTCATCTATTCGTACGAAACTTATGCCCATGGTATATAGACGGTTGAGAATGGAAAAACGAGGCAGTGGCATACTCCTTCATATCACATCACTCCCTTCTCCTTACGGTATAGGAGATCTTGGAATGAATGCACATGGTTTTGTAGATTTCCTTGCAAAGGCAGGGCAGAGTTACTGGCAGATACTTCCGCTGAACCCTACATCTCCCGCATACGGGAACTCCCCGTACAGCAGCTTCTCCGCTTTTGCCGGCAATTCATTTCTGATAAGTCCGGAACTTATGGCAAAAGAGGGGCTTCTTAAAAGGTCCGAGATCATGGATCCTCCCGCATTTTCCGCAAAGAGGGTCAATTATAAAAAAGTCATTGTATACAAGAACGGGCTTTTCGATCTGGCTTTCAAAAGGAACATTGGAAAGCTTTCAGCTGACAAAGAGTTCAGAGGGTTTTGCAGGAAGAACGCTAATTGGCTCGATGACTTTGCCCTCTTTATCTCAATAAAGAAGTCTTTGAAAAGTATTGAATGGTCTGACTGGCCGAAGGGGCTCAGGGACAGGGAAAATGAGGCAATGAAAGAAGCCTCTATGAAATTGAAAGACAATATACTAAAAGAGAAGCTTCTCCAGTACATATTCTTCAGACAGTGGTCTTCCCTCAAAAAACATTGTGATACAAAAAATATAAAGATCATAGGGGACATTCCCATTTATGTTAATTATGACAGCTCAGATGTATGGGCCAACCCCGAAATATTCAGTCTGGACAGGGACAAGAAGCCTGCTTTTGTCGGTGGTGTGCCGCCGGATTACTTCAGCTCGACCGGCCAGCTCTGGGGGCACCCGATTTATAAATGGGACGCCCTCAAGAGGTCCGGCTACGAATGGTGGCTAAAAAGGATAGAACATAACCTGGAGGAGTTCCATCTCTTCAGGCTCGACCACTTCAGGGGTTTTGTTGGTTACTGGAAGGTCGATGTCAAAGAAGAGACCGCGATTAATGGAGAATGGGTGGAGGCGCCTGCTGTTGATTTTTTTAATACGGTAATTGAACGGTTCCCGAATATATCTATCATTGCTGAGGATCTGGGAGTTATTACACATGACGTGAGGGAGGTTATGGAGAGGTTCGGCTTTCCGGGCATGAAGGTGCTTTTATTCGCATTTGGAGAGGATCTTCAGACAAATCCTTATGCCCCGCACAATCACATAAAGAACTGTCTGGTATACACGGGGACGCATGACAATAACACGATCAGGGGATGGTTCAGAAATGAGACGACTGCAGGGGACAAAGAGAGGATATCCGAATATCTGGGGCATAAGATAACCGAAAGAACGGTCCATTGGGAATTCGTAAAGCTCGCGATGATGTCTGTTGCGGATACTGTCATTATCCCGATGCAGGATATTCTCGGTCTTGGAGAAAAGCAGAGAATGAACCTCCCCGCAAGCGCGAAAGGAAACTGGGAATGGAGGCTGCTTCAGGAGCAGATATCCCCTGAACTTATCCGTAAGCTTAAGACAGTGACCGAACGTTACGACAGATAAAGCTGAGTTGATATAGTGAAATTTATTATTTCATCTATATCGTACGAAACTTATCCTGTGGATAAAGCCGAATTAAGCGGTGTGTAATCCGTTTCAATGAGACTTATGCCCGTGGTATAACTAAATGTCATTGATATGGTCAATAAGGTGTCTCAGTCTTCCGAAGTCCTTCTGGTTGAAGTCTACCACAAGCCTCTTCAGACCGCTGAGTTCCGGTTCGTCTGACTCTTGAGGCAGCGGGTTCGAAAGGTCGATCTTGCCGTCATACACAAGTATGTCCGCGAAATTTTTGTTCAGCTGCACTAAATCAGCGGGTGAAATAGAGGATTGAAGGCGGAAGACCAGTTTTCCCCGAACATACCGCATGCTGTGATATCGGCTGTAGAAATGGTTTATTCTTTCGACCGCGGTATCGACCGAATCAACGCATTCAAAGAGGTCGAAGTCACCTTCACTTATATAACCTTCCGCCAGCAGTTCTTTCTTCATAAAACGCACCCATCTCTTCCAGTAGGTCCCGCCTGGTTCCTCTATCAGCAAAAGGGGAAGAGGTGTATGTTTGCCGTTCTGCAGGAGCGTAAGTGTCTCCATCGCCTCATCAAGTGTCCCGAATCCTCCGGGGAAGAGTGCGATCGCGTCAGCTTCCTTGAGGAATGCCACCTTCCTGTTGAAGAAATATCTGTATGTGATAAGACGGGGGTTTCCCACGAGCACGGGGTTTGGCGCCTGCTCGAACGGCAGCATTATGTTTACGCCAAAAGAGTGTTCCGGTCCAGCGCCTTCATTGGCCGCCTGCATGATCCCTCCACCAGCACCGGTAATGATCATATACCCGGTCTCGACGAGTTTTTTGCCGAATTGCCGAGCCATGTAATAGATCGGTTCTTCGGGCCTGGTCCTGGCTGAACCGAATACAGTGACTTTGCGTGTAGTCCTGTAAGGGGAGAATATCTTTCCGGTGAAGCGCATCTCCTTCATCGTTGTGTTCATCAGTTTCATATGTGCCCTGTCATTATTTTCCTGGCCGGTCTTCAGAGCGGCCAGTATCATCTCCCGGACCAGACCCCGCTCTTCGATCCCGTCAACGAGTTCTATTAATTCATCTATTGCTGTGTCAGCGGCTCCGTTGGTCCTGGTAAAATGAAGTTCCATCATGAGAGTATCTCCTTTAAGTGTGATGAGGTCATTGAATAGTTAGTATGTATTATATTATTAGACCATGAGACCCGGATAATGCGAATTATGGCTGGCTTTATATTAACAGTTCTTTGAGGCAGGATGGAATATGACTGTTTATAAATACATGCATATACGGATATCATGCAGGAGACAGGTAAGTTTATAAGAAGAAAAAGGTCTTATACCCAAAGAGCATAAGTCTCATTGAAGCGGATTACACACCGCTTAATTCGGCTTTAGATATTTGAGATCGGGAAGGATGAATTGGTGTTATTTTACGCGTCTGCCATATTTGACATTAATCTTGTATATAATGCTTGCATGATCCCTGGCGGTATTGTCGATTTTGCCTTTGCAGGCCATCTCGCCTCTTACAACTTTCTTTTTTTGCTTGATAGTCTTCGCAATTATCCTGGAAAGATCAAAGCCCCCCTCCTCACAGGTCTTTATCATGCATTCCATAAGGAAATATGCATAGCTTGAAGGGAAGACATTTACAGTACGCTCCATAAGGAGCGGATTTTCCGAATTGTGATAGTATGTCATCTGGAGAACGATACCGGAGACACTGGGATACTTATCGGAAAGGAGGCCCGCCTTCAGTCTAGCCTGTTTTTTAAGCTCCATCTTCTTTATATAGTCTTGTCTTTGTGCCATGGTCTCCTTAGTAATGTTCATTCCCTTTCTTTTTAAAAGGGTCTGGGATATTAGCCTGTTCGCGTCAATTTGATAAGTGGTATTTGCCTGGATATGCTGAGAATAATTTGACAGTCACAGAGAGATATCGCCTTCAACGCTTCTACAGTTTCCTGTATTATGTATATGAAGTTTAAAGGATGAATATTCATAATAAATGCAAAATCCTGGCAGAATGAGGCCATAAAACAACAAATATTCTGAAAAGCTTCCTTAAAAGAGTGCCATAATATGTAACTGTTGTCAAGTGGAAGGCATTTCTACCGCGTATCGTACTTTCTCAAGACACAGATAATCCCTTAATGATAAAGGGTTTTTCCTTTATATGCAGAAAAAAATATGTTCCTCCTTGACACGTGTATAACTAAAAATTTATTATAGTCGTTCAGGTTGCTGTTATATCTTGTTTAACATGCAGCCCGGGTTAGTTAAAGCCGAATTAAGCGGTGCGTAGCATCCGCTTCAATGAGACTTATGCCCTTTGGGTATAAAAAGGATTCGGGCGGATAGCTCAGTTGGGAGAGCACAGCCCTTACAAGGCTGGGGTCACAGGTTCGAGCCCTGTTCCGCCTACCATTTTTTCCCCTCAGTAAAATGGTAGTTTGTAACAAATGTTTCTGTAAATTTTGGGGTGGTAGTTCAGTTGGTTTAGAACGCCGGCCTGTCAAGCCGGAGGTCGCGGGTTCAAGTCCCGTCCATCCCGCCATTTACTTGGCCTTTCTATTAACTTTGTTACATGCTTCGTATTTCTATACCGCTTTAATATGTTAATCTACAAGCTGTTTTGTTTTAAAAAATCTATCTATTAAGGAAACTGCCAATGATCGAAAGACGTCCAGCTAAACGATTTGCAAATGCGCTTCCGCTTTTTTTCCTGAACTCAGGAAAAGAATACAGTGGAGTGTCTCTCGATTTTTCCGTATCAGGACTTTTTATACTAACGAGGGAGCTTTTCAGTCCGGGAACCAGCTTGAAGATGCGTCTGGAGGTTTCAGAGAAAGAAACGATCCATCTCAGGGGTGTGGTTGTAAGGACAATTAAAACGGATGATATCAATGTAAAGAACGGGATGGGTATAAAGCTGGATGAAGTGCCTTATAAATATCATCAATTACTCGAGAGCTTAAAAGAATAATCGTTCAGCGGTTAAGCGAACAGCCCCGTACTTAAATATCTGTCACCCCGATCAGGGAATATAACCACGACCTTTTTCTCTTTTCCAAGCTTCTTTGCTACCTTCAGCGCGGCCCATGCTGCGGCCCCTGAGGAGATGCCCGCGAGTATCCCTTCTTCCTTTGCAATGCGCTGAGACATGGCTGCCGCATCTTCATTGGTGACCGGTATGACCTCGTTGAAGATATCAGTATTCAGGACGCCGGGGAAAAATCCCGCCCCGATCCCAGCTATCTTGTGCGGGCCTGGTTCGCCTCCTGAGAGAACGGGTGAGGCAGCGGGTTCGACAGCTGCTATCCATATGTCTGCATTATTAGACTTAAGGACCTCTCCTGTGCCTGTTATCGTGCCTCCTGTGCCTACACCAGCAACAAAACCGTCGATCTCTGCTCCGAGTGCTTTCATGATCTCCACGGCGGTCGTCTTTCTGTGTATCTCGGGATTTGCGGGATTCTCGAACTGCATCGGCATGAAATAGTCAGGATTCTTTTTAAATATCAGTTCAGCCTCTTCAACCGCTCCCATCATACCTTTGGGTCCGGGAGTAAGCACCAGTTCCGCGCCGAATGCCTGGAACATCTGTCTCCTTTCAAGTGACATGGTCTCTGGCATTGTAAGGATCAGACGGTATTTCCTGACAGCGGAGATGAGTGCGAGCCCGATCCCCGTATTCCCGCTTGTAGCTTCGATGATCGTTCCCCCTGGCTTAAGCTTTCCTTCACGTTCGGCTGCTTCTATCATCGAGAGGGCGATCCTGTCCTTGACAGAGCCTCCGGGGTTGGATCCTTCAAGCTTTGCCCATATATCGGCGTCTTCCGGACCTGGGATCCTGTTCAATTTCACAATTGGTGTGTTGCCTATAAGTTTGATAATATTTTCAAGTGGCTGCATCTGAATACTCCATTAAGATGATCTTATATGTCAGGGTTGTTCCTTTAGACCCCGTCGTACTTCTTCATGCGCCAGTATTCGGCGTTTAGTGTTTCGACGATATAGTCCATTCTTCCTGTCCTGAAGTACTGTCCGATGGCTGTCAGGAATATCTTCGGGTTCCTGAAGAAGATCGTGGAGAGTATCGAGTAAAAGCTTATGTTGCCTGTACCCCTGAGATAGTTCTTCCTGAAGAAGGCGTTCTGCATCTTTTTCCGGATATCTCTCAGTTCTTCCTTGCCAAAGGTTATGGCCATCAGGGGCAGTTCAGGCTGCCTGTGTGCCCATATTTCAGAGAACGGGATATTGGGGTCGAGCCATCCTTCCTGGATTGCCTTTTCGTATATCGCTGTCCCGGGATATGGTGTAAGGAAATAAAAGGCGGTGTAATCCGCGTCAATATCTTTTGCGACCTGGAAACTCTCGTCTATGTCTGCTTTGGTCTCCTCCGGGCTACCGATAATGAAAGTTGCGAGCGTTCTGATATCGAGTTCTTTGCAGAGTTTGAAGGATTTTTTGATCTGTGATTTCCTGTCACCGGCTCCACCCTTGCCCAGCACCTTGAGTATCTTTTCGGAGCCGCTTTCGACACCGAAGTCGAGCTGGACAAGTCCTGACTTCTTCATGAGAGTCATAAGTTCAATGTCTGTCTGGTCGACCCTTGACTGGCCTGCCCACTTGATGGGGAGGTTCCGTTTTGTCAGTTCCTCACAGTATTCTCTGACCCATTTAGGGCTTAGTGTAAAGGTGTCGTCACAGTAATAAATGCCTGTTATACCGAAGTTCTTATAAAGATGCTCTATCTCGTCTACAACGTTCTTTACTGAGCGTCTCCTTGTCTTCCTTCCAAAGATGTTGTGGCTGCCGCAATAGATGCACTGAAAGGGACAGCCCCTGCTGGTAACGATGGTTGTCTGATTGCTGTCCGCGTGTCCCCTGATGATGCCGGGTGGTTTGAGATATGGTTTCATATCAATAAGGTGTCTTGCCGGGAACGGTATCGTATCCAGATCCTTTATCATCTCGCGTCTTTCGTTTACAATTATCTCCTCGTCTTTCCGGTACATTACGCCGTTGACATCGGTAAGGTCTTTGCCGCTACCGAGTCTTTCGCAGACCTCGATCATGGTATCTTCACCTTCTCCAACGACTATGAAATCGAGATCAAAGGCTTCCAGTGTCTCTTTTGGTTTAACGCTGGTATGTACGCCGCCCGAGCAGTATATCTTGTCAGGCATGGCCTCTTTAAGGCTCTTGGTGAAATTGAAAGCCCTCTGGTAACCGACAGTCAGGAAGCTTAAAGCTATAAGGTCAGGATTGAATTCCTTAATATCATTTATGATCGTGGACTGGTATTCCGGATCCGCGTCATATATTTGCACGGTATGCCCCGCCTTTTCGAGAACCGCGGCGATATACATAAGCCCTAACGGAGGAACAACATTATTTCCGTCTAAAACTTGCGCATTGACTAAGGTGACTCTCATGATCTTATACCTCTTTTCTTATCGGTAGCTTTATTTAACACAGGAGCAAGCGCAACTGACCTCAGCTGGTTTGCTGCCTTTCAATGTTATCGAATAAAACTGAATAAATTCAATTTTTTTGTATAAATAGTTTCTTTTCAATGTTACGTTTGGGAACCCGGCGCTTTCAGCTGCTTCTTTGAACCTTTTATCGGTCAAAGCTCCTGAAAGGCATGCGTTCCACATCTCTTTATCCCTCTTCAGGTATCCGGGAACGGGTTTGTCGGAAACAATATCAGAAATAATGAACCGGCCTCCAGGTTTTAATATTCGAAATATTTCGTCCATAACTTTAGTCTTGTCTTCAGTGAGATTGATAACACAGTTTGATATGACAAGGTCGACCGAATTATCGTCAACAGGAAGCTCCATGATGTTACCAGACCTGAATTCAACATTATGATAACCGAGGGCGTCTCCGACCTTTTTGGCGCTTTCACTTGCCTTTGCTACCATCTCGTCCGTCAGGTCAATGCCGATCACCCTGCCTTTTTTACCGAGTTTTCTTGCAGCGATAAAACAGTCTATCCCTCCGCCGGCCCCGAGATCGACTATAGTCTGTCCGGCTTTAATGGAAGCCAGTGCAGCCGGGTTGCCACAGCCGTATGAGACATCAAGTACCTCGTTGGGTATGTGAGCGAGGTCCTTCGGGTTATAGCCTGTTGGACAGTAGTATTCCGCTACAGGGGCATATGCAGCCTTTGAGAATTTCTTTTTTACCGTTTTTGTGACATGGCCTTTGATCTCCGGCTTGCATACATCTTCATCATCCTCGACATCGACCGACAGAACGCAGGAGCAGTGGTAGCATCCAACGTCAAAATTCTTGTCAATAGTCTTTAGCCCGGCGCCGAAATGCCCGGGAAGTTTTGAATCCATGGCGTTATAAATAGTGGGCGCTGAATATTCCCTGGTGTTCTGGGGTGCTACTGCCTCGGAGGCCAACTCCCATATAACGTCCTCGAACAGGGACTTGTAAGTCGAGCAATAGGGATCTTGAGCGGTGATCGAACCCTTTCCTGTGTCGACCTTGCTTGCGTAATAACTGTGGGATGTGCATCCGCCGCCGCAAAAATACTCGAGGTAACACTCACTGCATTCGGCCTTGTCCTGAACGCTGTTGTCACGGCCTTTTTGCATTACCTTTGAATCGAGCCATATCTCTTTCAGGGATCTTTCCCTGACCGAACCGGCGTTAAAGTGCTTGTCGCCGTTCAAAGAGGCGCATGGGTAAACATTGCCGTCCGAATTGACGCAGACTTTTTCAAAACAGTTATTGCAGAGGTCGTTCTTTCTGCCCCTCTTGGTCCTGACCCTGACCTTTAATGATTCGACGTTATCGAATATTATTTCTTTTTCCTTATATTCATTCTTGAGTTTTTTCATTGCCTTCGCGATATTGTCGGAAGGTACAAAGAGTTCGTTCATATGATCCACGCTCCGACCCTTTGCATGCATCCAGAGTACATTGTGTTCCTGTATGCCGAGCTTTGAGAGGAAACGTGAGGTCTTTGCTATATCTTTTTCGTTTAACTTGCTGATGGCTGTGGAGACAATGGGGATGATTCCTATGCTCATGAGCTTTTTGATACCGTCGACCGCCGCGTCAAAGCTGCCTTTTCCGCGCAGCTTGTCATGGATCTCTGCGTTCTGACCTTCCAGACTGACCTGAATCAAAAGCCTGGGGCTGACCAGCTTTTTTAATTCAGCGATCTTTCTGTTATCAAAGAGGGTAGCGTTTGTAAGCACAATAACCTCACGCTTCTTTGTTTTAGTAATGTATTTTATAAGGTCGAATATGCCTTCCTTGATAAAGGGCTCGCCGCCTGTGATATAAAAGCGCTTGACTCCGAGCTTAATAGATTCGTCCACGACCTTTTTGAATTCATCCACGGTCAATTCATTCTTAAGTACCTTCCCCGCATCCACAAGGCAGTGTTTGCACCTGAGGTTGCAGGCCAGAGTAAAATAGATCCAGAGTTCTTCCAGTTTTTTCGGGGCGATCACCTTGCTTCTGCCCGGGTAAACAGGTGTCTCGAATTTATCTGCTGATACGAACTCGAGCATTCTTGTTGCAGTGAGGAATTCAGAGATCTCCTGTTTCGCTTTTTTCTTGTCAGGGAGATTGTGTTTTTTGATTATAGCATTTTGAATATCGGACAATGAATTCTTACCGTTACAGAGCTTAAGGACTTCCGCGCCCGTATGGTTCACGCTGACCCAATTGGGTGACTTGGGGTCAATAAACAACGATATGCCTTTTTTCTGTTTTTTGATATGGTCAGGAGAGAAGAGGATATCATCAGGGTCAAAAGGTTTAAGCTCCGGATCAATGATCTTCCATTCTTTCAGTTCATATTGCTTGAGTCTGTCTTCTCTTCCTGTATCGCAACAACTTTTTGCCATTTAATACTCCGATAAATATATTTACTTTTAAAATTATAGAGTTATGTATATATGCCAGGTATAAACTGTGTCTTTCTTTGGAACCTATATAACATAACGACTATTAGCATGGATATTATACCGTTTAATAAATATTTTTAACAATTGTGTGAAGTGGCAAGTAAAATGTCATAATGATCGAGCAACTTAAATGTTGTATATGTGACGTAATTGTTGCTATGTGCTGCGCCTGATGGTACTATTATCTCATGTCCAATAACAATAAAACAGACCCGATAGTCCAGAAGAACAGGGAGTTGACCGCAATTCTGGAGGTCAGCAGGGTGCTTACAACATCCTTTGCCCTTGAGAAGAATCTCCTCTTGGTAATGTCGACCCTCGGGAGCCTGCTCGAGATGCAGAGGGGGTGCGTTTTTCTGCATGATCCTTTATCAGGGGAGATGCGTATTGTAGCGGCCCACGGGCTCGCAAAACATAATATTGAAAAGGGGAAGTACCGTATCGGTGAAGGGATCGTGGGCAGGGTCCTTGAGAAAAAGAAACCGATGGTAATACCGAACATCGGGGAGGAACCGCTTTTTTTGAACAAGACAGGTTCAAGGCCCGCAAAGGACGGGATATCCTTCCTCTGTGTTCCCATAATGCTGAAGAACGAAGGGCTGGGGGTGTTGAGTGTGGACAGGATATACTCGGAGGAGCAGGGCAATGTGGAGGACGACCTCAGGGTACTGACGATCGTTGCCTCATTGATAGCCCAGTTCATTAAGCTCTGGGAGAGCTACGAAAAGATAGAGAAGGAAAAAGAGAGCCTCAAGAGGGAGCTGAAGGGCAAATACAGCATCGAGAACATAATAGGCTTGTCAGACAGGATGCAGGAGGTCTTTGAGTCGATCCACCGGGTCGCCCCCTCAAAGGCGACCGTACTCCTTCGGGGTGAGAGCGGCACCGGCAAAGAGCTCGTTGCAAAGGCCGTGCATTATATGAGTCCCAGGAGCAAGGGCCCCTTTATTAAATTCAATTGCGCGTCCATTCCTGAGGGTCTGCTTGAGTCCGAGCTCTTCGGTCATGAAAAGGGTGCATTCACCGGCGCGATAGCTGCCCGGAAGGGCAAGTTCGAGCTTGCGGACAAAGGCACGATATTTCTCGACGAGATAGGCGACCTTCCGCTTACCCTGCAACCAAAGATATTGAGGGTCCTTCAGGAGAGAGAATTCGAGCGTATCGGCAGCGAGAAGACGATGAAGGTCGATGTCAGGATAATAGCCGCGACAAGCAGGAACCTCGAGACACTGGTCTCACAGGGAAAGTTCAGAGAGGACCTTTATTTCAGGCTCAATGTCATACCGCTCTTTCTGCCGCCGCTGAGTGAAAGGGAAGAGGACATCCCTGTCCTGATCGATTTCTTCCTGGTTAAGTTCAATGAAGAAAATAATCGTTCGGTCTGTCTTGATAAAGGCGCCTTGCAGGTATTTTTAAATTATAACTGGCCCGGAAATGTCAGAGAGCTTGAAAATACCATCGAGAGACTTGTTATTATGTCGGGCTCGGAAAGGGTCAAGGCATCGGAACTGCCTGTTAATCTGAGCATCCGGCGGGCAAAGGTATCTATGAAGTCCGAGTCGTTGACAGCCAATGTCGAGGATATTGAAAAAGAGAATATAATCGGCGCCCTTGAGAAGACCGGCTGGATACAGGCAAAGGCCGCCAGGCTCCTCGGGATCACACCACGGCAGATAGGGTATAAGATCAAAAAGTACGGAATAGAAGAAAAGGTTTTGTAGGGGCAGGTTTCAAACCTGCCCTTACGTTTTAATTAAAAAATTATCCTTCACAAACTTTATCTCACCCTCACGGCTTTTTATCTGTCGTTCAAGTCTCGCATCAAGTATCGCAGTCAATATCTCTTTGAAAAGCGGGCCCGGCGGGTATCCCATTGACTGAAGGTCCTTTCCTGTAAGCTCTGGTTCGATGTTCCTCAGTTTTGTCAGGTAAATTGAGATGGCCTGCTTGCGGTCCTTATGTTTGCTCTTTGCCATCATAAATAATACCGTATGAAGGTTAAGCGGAGAGAGCGTGTAATAGATATCCTTCTGGCTTGCGTCCTTAAGCTTGCTGAGCGCGGTCTTTGAATCTTTGATACCCACAAGCATCTCTTTGCTCACGTTTTTCGGGACCTGAAGTCTCCGCAGGGCCTCGGGCCTTTCCGAAGTGGTAAGTTCATCAAGCAGCGCCATAAGAAAGAGATGTGATTTGTGAAGCTCTTCTTCAAAGAAGAGAAGTTTGAACCATGAAAATGTTTCCTGTATGGAAACGAAATTATCTTTAAGGGTCTTTGTTATTGCAAGGCCGGGATGTATGAATTTCAGAAGATCCAGTTCAGCGAGCCTTTTGATAGCGTTGACAGGCTCTGTCTCCGTAAAGAGGAGGTTGAGCTCATCGTACATCCTGGTGCCGGAGAGCTTTTCGAACAACTTCATGCGCACGGCGGTCTTTATTAGCTTCAATGTGTGTTTGCTTATCTTAAAGCCGAACCTCTCGGAGAACCTTATCGCCCTGAATGCCCTGGTCGGGTCTTCGATAAAGCTGAGATTGTGGAGTATTCGGATCGTTTTTTCCTTTATGTCCCTCTGTCCGCCGTAATAATCAATGAGCTGTCCGAAGTGTTCGGGGTTCAGTTTTATTGCCAGTGTATTAATGGTGAAATCTCTCCGGTAGAGGTCCTTTTTTATGGATGAGGTTTCGACTGTAGGCAGTGCGGCCGGAGATTCGTAATACTCTGTCCTTGAGGTTGCAACGTCGAGCTTCAGAAACTCGGTTATTACGACTGCTGTACCGAACCTTTTGTGGCTCTTGACCTTCAGGTTGAGTTTTTTACCGAGTGCCTGCGCGAACTTTATTCCGTCGCCCTCAATGACAAGGTCAATATCAAGGTTTGTTTCGCCGCGTATGATGTCCCTGACCGAACCGCCTACAAGATAGGCTGAGTAGCCAAGTTCATCCGCTATCTGCCCGGACAATTTAAGCAGGTTTAATATCTCGCGCGGGAAGATGGATCTTATCCCGGAGGACATGTTCTTGCCTATTGACGCTTTTTCTGTTATCTTCTCATTTGTACTTACTCTGCTTTTTCTGAGCAGACTCTCATAAAGTGACCTTAAGAGGTCAGTCCTTGTTATTGCACCCGTTATTTGGCCGTTCTCGACCACTGGCATGAACCTCTGGTTCTGCTCTATCATCATTAACTCGACCCTGCTTATCGATGTTAAAGGAGTTACCGAAGGCGTGTCGGTTGTGCAGAATTCTGTGACTTTGCTTTTACCGAAGCCGTGGAAAAGGGCCTTTTCAACAGCTTCTCTTGAGAGAAGGCCGTAAAGGGTTTTTTGCTTCAGGACCGGCAGGACATTTACCCCGTATTGTGTCATTGTCTTTTCAGCTGTCTTTATCGTATGGTTCCAGGGGATGCTTTTAACAGGACTCGTCATTATGTCTTTTGCTGTTTTCGAGGGCCGTATCTTCTTTTTCAGTGTAACCAGTAGTCTGCTTTCCACCTCTTCAAGCGAGATGTTTTTCATAGCAGCTGACGATGCGTTAGGATGCCCGCCGCCGCCGAGTGGTTTCAATATTTCGGATACATCCACCTCGGACGTATGGCTCCTTGCAATTATCTGGACATTTTCTTCCATCATTACAAGCAGGAAGACCACATCTACATCGTCAATTTCTCGTATCTTATGCGCCAGAAAAGCGATGTCTCCGATATACTTTTCCCTTGAGGCCATGGCGATCTTTATCCTTATGTCCTGGACCAGGTGGTCCTTTGCAGAATGGACCAGTTCGTTGAGCAGGTCTATTTCATCGGCACTCAGTTCTTTGGTGATAAAGCTTGAGACTATTTTTAGATTGGCCCCTTTTTTAAGAAGGTAGGCAGCGGCGATCAGTTCCCTCGTTGTTGTGGAAGGGAAGAGTAGCGAGCCTGTTTCTTCATATATCCCAAGCATTAATATTGTTGCTTCTGCCGGGGATATGTATATCTTGTCTTTCTGCAGCATCTCAGTAAAAAGTGTGGTTGTCGAGCCAAGCGTCTCAACGACCTCTAATTGTCCCCGAATGTCATTATTGGAGAACGGGTGGTGATCGTAAATATGGACCGCCACTCCCTTCTTGTCCAGTATCTCCGAGAACTTGCCGATTCTCCCGGGTTTCTTTGTGTCCACCAAAATTAGGCGCGTGATCGTCTGGATGTCGATATCCCTGATCTTCCTGATGTCCAGTTCGGGCTGCATAGTGGCAAGGAAGTCACGCACGCTCTTTTCCTGTGAGCCCGGGAATACGAGGACCGCGTCAGGATAATACTTTTTTGCAGCGACCATTGAGGCGAGGGAGTCGAAATCGGAATTCATATGAGATGTTATCACGTCCATGATAGATAATTATACCATGGGCATAAGTTTCGTATGAATAGATGAAATTAACATTTCACTATTCAACTCAACTACATAATCGAGTTAATAGAATAAAAACAAAAAAGGGGAGGGGATGTATTGTATGGGCCCGTGCCTCAGGGTTAATTATCCAGGAAGAGTTTGATATGCCTGGCCCGATCGGGATGTCTTAATTTTCTGAGTGCTTTTTTCTCCAGTTGCCTTATGCGTTCTCTTGTGACATTGAATTCTTTTCCGACCTCTTCAAGTGTCTGTGAGACCCCGTTGACGATCCCGAAACGCCTGATGATGATCTCTGCTTCCTTGTTGTTAAGGGTGCCTATTACATTTCTTATCTGCAGCTTCTGTTCCTTCCGGATAACGGAATCCAGTGGGAGCTCTGCCGTTGTATCTTCGATAAAATCCTCCAGGCGGCTGCCGTTGTCCGTTCCCACAGGGGTATCGAGTGAGACAGGTTCCTTGCATATTTTCATGATCGCCTGTATTTTTTCGGGTGAAAGCCTGAGGTTCTTTGATATCTCTTCTGTAAGCGGCTCTCTCCCAAGTTCCTGTACAAGCTGTTTCGAGGCACGTGTGAACTTGTTTATGCTTTCTATCATATGGACCGGGAGCCTAATGGTCCTTCCCTGATCCGCAAGCGCCCGCGTTATAGCCTGCCGTATCCACCAGGTCGCGTATGTGCTGAATTTGAATCCTTTTTTATAATCGAACTTGTCAACTGCCCTGATCAGGCCGATATTGCCTTCCTGTATGAGGTCGGAGAGGCTGAGCCCCCTTCCGATATATTTTCTTGATATGCTTATTACGAGTCTGAGGTTAGCATTGATAAGTTTATTTTTCGCCTCCGATATATTTTCTTTACTTTCGAGAATTACCCTCAATGAACTCTTTACATCATCTTCTCTAAGCCCCAGTGCTGATTCCAGAAACGATATTTCTTTTTTGATCTTTCTGAGTTCATTATTGAGCGACTTTTCTTCTCCCTTGGCCTTCTTCTTTCGAATCTTCTCCGAGTCAGCAATTAAACGCTTATGCATAGCTGCCAGTTCATTGAATTCCGACACCAGGGCATCTACTATTTCTGGTTTCAGATTCAGTTCCGTCAGCTTACGCATGATTTTGTCGTTATGCTTTGTCAGCCGTGCGGCTGGTACGAGATCTTTTTTCGCGACCGCTTTCTTTTCCACATCCATCATGTCCTTTTCAATAGGACAAATGATAGAGGTAGTGACCTTTCCCTCCTTTAGTTGAGTTGAGGGAAGAAGCACCTTTTTTATAACAAAAGGAGTTGAGAAAAGTATTTGGAATATAGTTTTTTTAGCGATCTCGATTTTACGCGAGATACTGATCTCTTCCTCTTTGCTTAGCAGGGGGATGGACTCCATGTCACGGAGATACATCTTTACAGGGTCGTATGAACTGTAAGCGGTTGAAGCGGATAGTCTTTGAAATTTGCGAACGGCCCCCATTTTTTCTTCATGGAAGGCGATCTTGTTTCTGCTATTGTCCCTTTTTGCAGAATCAGTATGTTTTTTCATGACCTCTACCTTATTTTGAGCGTAAATTATTATAGCATTTTTTCTCAAAATGCAAATGAGTAATATACATATAGTTAATAGTAATATGGCGTTATCAAAAAGTCGGGATTTTCGATGGGCCGGGGAAAGAAAAACAGAGAAAGGCGGGGCCTTTCTCTGTTCATTATGATCGCTGGCTCCCGGGGAGGGATTCGAACCCCCGACAAGATGATTAACAGTCATCCGCTCTGCCAGCTGAGCTACCCGGGAAGGGTTTCCAGTAATAACGACTAACTATTATAAGGATAACAGGTAACAAATTCAATAGCACCATAAAGGCATTTCTGCTCGTTATGCCTTATGTATATAACATCTTGGATTTAAAGCGAAACCAAGGAAGGGAATAAAAAAGGAAGACTGACGGGCAGTCTTCCTTTTAAGGGATTGTTTATTGTTTCCGGCCAGTTAGCCTTCTTCTCCAGCAGCGGCTTCTTTCTGGAGGCGCTCCCATTGTGCGTCAACATGTGCCTGGGCCTGTTCGAGCATCCACTCGTTGCCTTTGGCGAACATATGCCTGAATCGGCCCTGTGGTTTCAGGAAGTCCACAAGTGGTTTCTTCTCTTTTGGCATCTTGGTGATCTTTGTAACGCCGTTCTCAATTTCGAACAGAGGCCAGTAACATGTCTCAACAGCCAGTTTTGAAAGGGCTATTGCATCATCGGTCTTTGTACGCCATCCTCGATTGCACGGTGCGATAACATTCATGAATTTGGGGCCTTTGATCTCGAACGCTTTCTGGACCTTCTTCATCAGGTCCGTATAGTTTGACGGAGATGCCTGGGCAACGTAAGGTATGCCGTGGGCAGCCATGATTCTTGTAAGGTCTTTCCTCTGCTGGAGCTTGCCGGGGATCACTTCTCCTGCAGGACATGTTGTTGTATTGGCTCCGAAAGGAGTCGCGCTTGAGCGCTGGATGCCGGTGTTCATGTATGCGCCGTTGTCATAACAGATATACATCATGTCATGACCGCGCTCCATCGCACCAGAAAGGGCCTGAAAACCGATATCGTACGTTCCGCCGTCACCGCCAAAGGCAAGGAACTTAACATTCTTGTCCTCAAGCTTGCCCTGTTTAACCAGAGACTTGTACATTGCCTCGATCCCTGATGCAGTTGCAGCGGCGTTTTCAAATGCACTGTGCATCCATGGGATCTTCCAGGCAGTGAATTGCTGAATGCAAGAGGAAACCTCAAGGCAACCTGTTGCATTAGATGCGATAATGGGATAGTCGGTTGCCATCAGGACCTGTTTCACAACAATAGGCGCTCCGCAGCCTGCACACATCCTGTGGCCGTGTGCGAACCTGTCCTCTCCCTTTGCAAGTTCTCTTAATCTGAGTGATTTAGTAGTCATTTTTTATCTCCTTATAGCCCTGCCTGCCCTGCCTACCGGCAGGCAGGTGTCAGCTTTATTCTCTAACTCCAATGTATTCTTTTATGGCTTCGACTTTTCCGGTTTCAGCTACCTTGATCAGTTCATCAATTACATATTCCGCCTGATCAGGAAGGTAATCTCTTCCGCCAAGGCCGAAGATCTTGTTAAGCATTGCCGGCTTGCTGTTCATTGACATAACAGCACCGGTGAGCTCAGAAAATAACGGGCCGTAACCTCCATATGAGTCAGCCCTGTCAAGGACAGTTATTGCCTTAACATGCTGTAGAGCTTTAGCTACTTTTTCAAAAGGGAAAGGCCTGAACATCCTGGGTTTGAGTAATCCGACTTTTACGCCTTTATCCCTGTATTGGTCGATTATGTCTTTGGTGGTGCCTGCCGCGGAACTCATGACAACAATCGCTATTTCAGCGTCATCAAGCCTGTATTCTTCAAAGAGACCGTATTTTCTGCCAGTTATTTTTTCGAATTCAGCCGCTACTTCAAGCACAACAGCCGGGACCTTCGTCATTACCTCATGCTGTGCTCTCTTGTACTCGTGGTAGAGGTCGGTAAGGATCAATGGGCCGTAGCTCTTCGGGTTGTCAAGGTCGAGCAAAGGATTGACCGCCTCGAACTTTCCTACGAAGTTTTTTACATCCGCGTCATCAATATATTCAACTCTCTCGATAGAGTGGCTGACGATAAAACCGTCCATGCAGACCATTGCCGGCACCCTGATCTCAAGGTGCTCCGCGATCCTGAAGGCCATTATGAGATTGTCATATGCTTCCTGTGCGTTCTCGGAATACATCTGTATCCAGCCTGTATCCCTGGCGCCCATGCCGTCTGAATGGTCACCATGGATGTTAAGGGGAGCTGAAAGCGCCCTGTTTACCAGAGGCATAATTATGGGGAGTCTTGTTCCTGCTGCTATGTAAAGCATTTCCCACATGAGTGCGAGACCCTGTGACGATGTTGCCGTGGCAACCCTTCCGCCTGCGGCAGCAGCGCCTATGCATGCGCTCATTGCACTGTGTTCGCTCTCTACGAGTACAAGTTCCGTATCAACCTTACCATCATTAACAAAGCCTGCAAACCTCTGCATGAGGTCAGTAGCTGGTGTAATTGGATATGCTGCGCATACATCAGGGTTGATCTGCCTGAGGGCCTCTGCGCAGGCTTCGTTTCCTGTAACTGCAACTATCTTACCCATTTATTTGCCCTCCTCTTCCATAACAATTGCTTTGTTGCCCTTTTTACCGGGGCACTCGAGGGCACAGATCCCACAGCCCTTGCAGTAATCAAAATCAAAATCTTCTCTTTTACCTTCCGCGTTTACCTTGACTGACATGTCCGGGCAGTATATCCAGCAGAACATACACTGAATGCAGTTCTCTTCTATCCATCTCGGTCTCATTGACCGCCATCCGCCTGTCTTGAACTTGACTGAACTTCCAGCTTCAAGGACAACGGAACCCTGGGGAAGTTCTTCCCAAAATTTCTTGCTCATCCTTCCTTTACCTCCTCATATCCGCGTCTTGTGGCTTCAAGATTGCCGTCTATGATCTTCTGGGCAAATTTTTTGCCAAAGCTCTTTTTAACATTTTCCAGCATTACATCCATCTCGACAACTCCGGTAGCCTTTGTGAGAGCGCCCAGCATTGAAGAATTCGGGAGCGGCCTTCCGAAAGACTCAACAGCGATCTTTGTAGCATCTACTGTGAATACCTTCTGGCTCTCTTTTGCCTGGAGTTTTTCTCTAACCTCTTTAGGGGCCTTTGATGTGTTTACAAGGTAGATCGCGTCGTCCGGTGCTCCTTCGGAAACATTTACAGCATCCATCAGTGTTGCATCCGCGATACTGATGACCTTTGGGTGAAGGACCGGACCGTACATCCTTATCACACTATCACTTATCCTGTTAAACGCCCTGATAGGGGCACCCGCTCTTTCGGGACCATACTCAGGGAATGCCTGGACATAACCTCCGCCGCTCAGACAAGCGTCTGCAAGGACCTTGGCTGCGGTAACTGTACCCTGACCGCCGCGGCCGTGCCAGCGAATTTCAATTGCTTTTGCCATGTTGTTTTCCTCCGGGATACTTCGATATTTATACTATTAAATGATACAGATATGGAGGTATACTATATCGTAAACAATTAATATTTTCAAGGGGTATTGCACTAAGAGTTCCTTGCAACTTATTGCCGGATAATGTTAAAAACTTTCATGACCATAAAGATTGTGGTTGATATTGAGACAAATATATAAGGCTAAATCAAGAATTAAGAATCATGGCAAAAGAAGTCATATTAGAAAATAGTCAGGGTATGAAAGGATTTTCAGTGCTCGTTATCGAGGACAATACCCTTTCGTTAAAAGAGACTGTGACTGCCCTTGAGAAGGCTGGCGCGGAGGTCTTCAATGTCCCGGACTCTGCCCATGCAGCGGGACTGCTGCTTCACGAGCGTATTGATGTGATAATCGGAACTCTCGACCTTGTCGACGAACAGTGTATCGAGGTTATAAAGAACTATAAGGCTCGCATGCCAAAAGCCCTTTTTTATGTGCTTACCGGGCAGGAATATGATTCGGTCGAGATATCGCAGGAATCGGTAAGGCTTGTCATAGACGATTATATAAAGAAGCCGCTTGATGTTGACCGTTTTGCGGGCATGATCGCGGCCAGCATAGGCAGGCCGGACGGGGACAAGTCACTCGCGGTTGCAGACCCCCTGGTCAGGAAGGTAAAACCATATTTTCTGTTCCGTTCCCCTGTCATGCGCCGGACACTTGCGGATCTTCCCCAGATATCGATGTCTGACCAGACAGTATTGATAACAGGGGATACAGGCACAGGCAAGGAGATAATTGCCCGTGCCATCCATGTGCTGAGTAGCCGCGCCTCGGGCCCTTTTGTGCCGATCAACTGCGGGGCCATCCCGGAGAGCCTTATCGAAGGGGAGCTCTTCGGCCATGAAAAGGGCGCGTTCACCGGGGCCGTAAAGACCAGGAGGGGGAAATTTGAGACTGCGCATAATGGTACGCTCTTTCTGGACGAGATCGGGGATATGCCGCTTAATCTCCAGGTGCGTCTGCTCCGCGTGCTTGAGGAAGGGCAGATACACCGCATAGGCAGTGAGGCCCCCGTTTCCATCAATGTGCGTGTTATAGGGGCCTCCAACATTGACCTTAAAAAGGCCGTTGACGACGGGCTTTTCCGTGATGACCTCTATTACCGTATCAACGTGCTCCGCCTTGAGCTGCCGCCGCTGAACAAACGGATCGAAGATATCTCGCTACTCGCGGTCCACTTCCTGGAAAGGGCGTTTGCCGAGATGGGGCGCTTAAAGCCTTATCCAAGCCTATCGTCAGAGACAATCTATATCCTTGAACAATGCCCGTGGAAAGGGAATGTCCGTGAACTCAGGAATGTCATGACGCGGGTCGCTACACTGCTTCCCGGGGACACGAACCAGATATTCCCTTTTCATATACTGCCCCATCTTGACAGGACGGACAAGGTTCCTGTAAATTCTTCCAATAAGAAGGAAGCAGAGGGCGTTTTTATCTGGTCAGGGACAAACCTTAAAGAGGTTGAAGAGATGCTTATCAATAAGACACTGAAAACAACCGGCGGGAACAGGACGCAGGCAGCCAAACTGCTCGGTATCAGCCTCCGTACACTTCGGAGGAAGCTGAATAAATGAATTTCATAAAATCTATCACTTTTATTAAAAAGAGATACCTAATACTGTGTATCCTGTCCCTGCCGCTGGCAATGCCGCTGCTCACAGGCGAATTCGACCTTACAGGCATGGTACATAATTTCAATAAAAAAGGTCCTTTACTGAGAAGCGAGGTTCCTGATTTTAGCGGTATAAGTGATATGGAAGAGAAGAAAAGGAGCTTTTTTGAGTTTATCCGCCCTGAGATAGAGGCAGAGAATGCGAGAGTTCTTGTAAATCGGGAAAGGCTTCTGGACCTTTATAAGCAATACCGGAATAAGATCATATTCTCCATGGAAGATAAGGCATGGCTCGAAAAACTAAAGGTCAAATACAGGGTTAATGATAATTATGATGATCCGGAAATTGCATGGATAAAGCTGATAAGGCGGGTTGATATACTGCCTGTGGAGCTGGCGCTGGCCCAGGCTGCCAAGGAGTCGGGGTGGGGTACCTCCCGTTTCGCAAGGGCTGGCAATAATATTTTTGGCCAGTGGTGTTTTAAAGAGGGCTGCGGTATTGTGCCCGTCAATCGTGAAGAGGGGGCGAAACATGAGGTTCGGACGTTTAAATCCGTCAATGCGTCCGTGCGCAGCTATATCCATAACCTTAATACTCATAGTGCATATAAGGAGTTCAGGAGTCTGCGTTTCGAGCAGCGCCGGGTTGGTAAAAAACTGGATGGATATTCTCTTGTATCCGGGTTGCCGAGTTATTCCGAGCGGGGAGAGGCATATCTTGATGAGATACGCGATATGATGCTGGCCAATATGCATATCATGGGTTCATAATGAAGACATCAAACAGGATAATACTCTTACTTTCATATTTAATACTAATGACGCTCTGTTTCAGCACTGTCGCGCTTTCGGCTGAGCATGCAGTGGTACTGCAGTACCATCATTTTGGAGACAATATGCCTCCATCGACAAGCATAACGCTTGAGCAGTTTGACCAGCAACTCAAATATCTTTCGGAAAATGAATATAATGTATGGCCCCTCGAAAAGATAGTTGCTTACTTGAGGGAGAAGAAGGAACTCCCTGACAGATGTGTTGCCATAACAATTGACGATGCGTATGTTTCCGTATATGAAGAGGCCTTTCCCCGGCTTAAGAAGCTTGGCTATCCGTTTACGGTCTTTGTGCCGACGGAAGGAGTTGAGAAGGGGATAAAGAGCTATCTCACGTGGGAGCAGATGAGAGAGATGCAGGGGGCCGGAGCTGTATTTGCCAGCCACAGCCACAGCCACGACTATCTCATCAGAAGGCAGCCAGGAGAAACTGAAGATGCATGGATAGACAGGGTAATAAATGATATAGATAAATCCCTGAACATTCTTAAAGAAAAGCTCGGTTCTGCGTCTAAATTGTTTGCATACCCTTACGGGGAGTACAATATCTCTCTGAAACAGATAATACGAAGTCTGGGCCTGACAGGCTTCGGTCAGCAATCAGGCGGTATATGGTATGGGAGCGACTTTGCGGCACTGCCCAGGTTTCCCATGGCTGCGAACTTCGCGGAAATGGACCAATTTATCACAAAGGTACGAAGCATGCCCCTTCCAGTAATATCCGTGGAACCTGGTGAACCGGTCCTGCCTCACGATGTATTAAAACCTGTCCTGAGGCTGACACTTGCACCCGGTGATTATCTGCCCGATTCCCTGACCTGTTATTCCGGGGAGCAGGGCAGGATCAATGTCCGCTGGCTCGACCGGGATAAAGGCATTGTGGAGATCGTCCCGAATCAAGAGCTCTCCAAAGGCCGAAGCCGCTACAACTGTACGGCGCGTCACAAAAAAGAGGACCGCTACTTCTGGTATAGCCATCTTTGGATAAGGGAATAGGTCATATAAGACCTATTAGTCCTATTGGTATAAGTCCTATAAGTCTTATTCGACCTATCTATACTTGTTTTGTTTTATCCAAAACAAGTATGATTAGAATTCATATATAATTCACATCTTAGTGATAATGTAAATTAAATAAATGGAATTTTAAAGGAGCGATAATATGAAAAATATCTTAAGGATGTTCGCATTGATCGGGATTTTGGTTCTTACGGGCGGCATGAGCATTTCTTACGCACAGCCTCCGATGACGGAGGTTCCGCATAGTGATACGTCTTCCAACCCAGGGGTCAATTCACTTAAGGGCAAGGTCGTTGAAACAATGAACAGCGGCGGCTATACCTACATAAATATCGAGCAGGACGGCAAGGCAACCTGGGCTGCTGTGCCAGCAATGCAGGTTACGGTCGGGCAGGATGTTTCTGTTATGCCAGGGTTTGTAATGAATAATTTCAAGAGCAGTTCGCTTGACCGCACCTTCGAGAGCATTGTCTTTTCCTCGGGAATCGCGGGAGATGAAGCTAAGACCTCCGATGCCATGCTTTCAGGCGGTGGACATGCCGGGGCAACTCCCGCTGAAAAGGTAGAAAATATAAAGGTAGATAAGGCTGAGGGTCCGGACGCATACACAGTTGCCGAGCTTCATGCAAAACGGGGCGACCTCGATACAAAGAATGTTGTTCTCAGGGGACAGGTCGTCAAGGTTGGCAAGGCAATAATGGGTAAGAATTGGATACATATACAGGACGGAAGCGGAAGTGTTTCAGACGGGACCAACGATATTATCGTAACATCTCAGGACGTTCCTGAAGTTGGGACGGTTGCAATTGCAAAAGGGACCCTGCATAAAGATAAGGACTTCGGGATGGGTTACTTTTATACCGTGATCATAGAAGATGGAAGCATAAAATAATCGCGAAAGTTATTGTAGGGGCAGGTTTAAAACCTGCCCTTATTTTTTTGTTTTCCAGTCATCAACATTTCTCACGCCATTTAATTTTACGATCTTGTTTTTTGAGGATTGCCCGGAAACGATCTCTACATCCTTTTTGGCGATCCTGAATCCCTTTGCGAGTACTTCGATGAGTTCTTTATTGGCTTTCCCTTCGATTGGAGGGGAGGTGAGCTTGACCTTTAGCGCGTTGCCGTACGGACCGACGATCTCCGCGCGGGATGAGCGCGGCTCAACTTTAATATTAAGCGTGAGAAAAGTGTCTGTCTTTGGCTTCCCCATTTTCACCTTTCGAGCCCCGGTAGTCTATTATTTGCGAAGCAAATTATTGGGGCGAAGCCCCCGTGTAGCGTTTTCGAAGAAAACTACGGGGGCCCACTTCTGTCATGCAAACACAATCCCCATCTTAATTATATTGAGAGGCGGCAGATAACTGCCGATAGCGAGCAGGTCGCCGTCAGGTGTCGTTATCCGTATGCCGGTTTTATTTTCGTATTCCTCTGAAAGCTCGGAATCCTTCAGCGTTATGGGGTTCCCGTGAATGACTGCCTTGATCTGATCTGCCTTAATTATGAACTCGGGCATCCAGTAAAGCGCCTCGTTCAGAGTATATATGCCTTTGTTCAATTGCGCCCTTTCGGCGGCTGACATCAGCTCATCGGGGCTCAGGCTCTCATTCAGACTGAATGATCCTATGGAAGTGCGTTCAAGTTCAGAGAGGTGTGCCTCGGTGCCGAGCTTTTGGCCTATGTCATAAGAGAGAGTTCTTATGTATGTGCCTTTTGAACAGCGTACCTTGAACTCAACATAAGGGATGTTTATTCTTAGGAGTTCAATGCTGTAGATAGTGATCTCCCTCGGCTTACGTTCGATCTCAATGCCCTGTCTCGCGTACTTGTAAAGGGCCTTCCCCTTGTGCTTGAGGGCCGAGAACATGGGCGGCTGCTGCAATATCCTGCCCTCAAACGCTTTAAGGGCTTCCCTGATCGCGTTTTCGTCAAAATCGATCTTATCACTGGATGCGGTCTCTATTCCACGTGCATCCTGCGTGTCTGTCGATTCTCCGAGTTTCAGAACAGCGCGGTATTCCTTGTCAAGGTCCGTGAAATATGAGGCGAGACGGGTAGCCTTGTTAATACAGACGAGCAGGAGTCCGGTTGCCATCGGGTCGAGCGTGCCAGTATGCCCGGCTTTTTTTACATTAAGTATTCTTTTGACTTTTGTGACAGCGTCCTGGGATGTGATGTCCCGGGGTTTGTTGAGGCTTATAATAATGTCCATCTTTATGCTATTTTTTCATTTCTTTCTTTATCGCTTTTAATATTTTATCCTGTACTTCTTTTAACGAGCCAGTTACCCTGCATCCTGCGGCAGGGGCGTGTCCGCCTCCATCAAAGCTTTTTGCGATCTTCTGGACATTTATCTTGCCTTTTGAACGTAGACTGACCTTATATGCATTGGTGCCGTTGTACCTGAAGAAGACAGCGACCTCGACTCCTTTGACCTTCCTTGGGAAATCTACAAAGTCTTCACAGTTACCAGGTGTCGCACCGGTTTTTTTGAACATCGAGTCTGTCGTAGAGATCCATGCTACACTATTCTTTCTCTCGAGTGTCGCGAGACTTAGGCCCAGCAGCTTCATTGACCTGTAGGGTTTGTTTTCGTATATCTCTTTGGATATGCTCCAGGGTTTTGCGCCCGCCTCAACAAGGTGAGAGGCGATCCTTAAAGCCTCGGGAGATGAATTGGAATATCTGAACCCTCCGGTATCCACGATTATGGCCGCGTACAGGTTGGCTGCTATATTTTTTTCTATATCGATCTTCAGTGCCTTTAAAAGTTTGTAGACTATCATTCCGGTAGCTGCTGAGCCGGTATCGATTATACATTCAGCCAGGGACCTGTGAAATCCTGACCTTGCGGTGCTTGCGGGCAGAACATGATGGTCAAGGACAATAATATTTTTTGCGCTTATGGACTCGAACCCTGTCCTGTCCAGCGTGTTGCAGTCCAGAATAAAAAGGAGGTCGCACTCCTTTTTTGGTGGTGAGTGTTTCACTGTCTTTGCTGACGGAAGAAACTCCAGGGATTCAGGCAAAGGATCCTTTGTGAGGACGGTCACATCTTTTTTCCCTATTTTTTTCAGTCCGAGCGCCAGTCCCAGACATGAGCCTACGGAATCGCCGTCAGGGTTGATATGGCCTGTAATAACGAATGAGTTGCTTTGTTTTATTAGCCGGATAAGTTTAGAAGAGATCTTCATCATCGCCTTGAATTGCCTTTCCGGATTTGATATCATCAAACAGCTTGTCTATCTTCATGCCGTACTTGATCGCTTCGTCGATCTTGAACCTGAGTGATGGTACGAACCTCATTGTTAATCTCTTTGCCAGTTCGCCCTTTATGAACGGCCCAAGCGCGTTTAGCTTGCTTACCGTCCTGTCACCTTCTTCGGTCTTCAGGACACTAACATATATTGTCGCACTCCTGAGGTCGTCACTAACATTTGCACCTGTAACAGTTATAAAGCCGAGGGACTTGTGCTTTACCTTGTTCATTATAATATCGGCGACTTCTTCCTTTATCAGGTCACCGACCCTTACTGAACGTTTATATGGTTGCATAATTAGCTCCGGTAATTAAGTTGTTAGCTGATAACTATAAGTTAATAGCTTTTTTATCATAGCATTTCCATATCGGAAATTTGGATTTCAGAGAAGTTGCTTCGGGTATATGCAGATCAAGTGTAAGGAGACCGGCTATCATGTCATTATAAAAGTTTTATTCCAGCTTTCCGGCTATTTCTTCCTTGATGTAGTTCTCGATTATGTCACCCTGCTTCAGGTCATTGAAATTTTCTATCATGATACCGCATTCAAAACCTGTCAGGACTTCCTTGGCATCGTCCTTGAACCGCTTCAGAGATGATATCTTGCTTTCATATATTACGACACTGTCCCTTATGACCCTTGCACCGAAGCTGGATCTTGAGATCTTGCCTTCGATAACGTGGCAGCCCGCGATCGTTCCGACCCTGGATACGTTGAATAAGTCCCTTACCTCTGCTTTGCCGATGATCTTTTCTGTGATGGTGGGTTCGAGTAGACCTTCAAGGGCCTTCTTAATGTCTTCGATGGCTTCGTATATAATATTGTAGAGCCTTACATCCACGACCTCTTTTTCTATAAGCGGGGCCGCATTCGCGTCAGGGCGGACGCTGAAACCAATTATAATTGCGTTGGATGCGGCGGCGAGCATTACGTCTGACTCATTGATACCGCCTGCTGCCGTATGGATCACATTCACCTTGACCTCAGGGTGTTTGATCTTTAAGAGAGCGTCCTTGACTGCCTCGACAGATCCCTGGACATCCGCCTTGATGATGATATTGAGGTCCTTTATCTCGCCTTCCTTTACCCTTTCGAAAAGGTCGTCAAGGGTCAGTTTCTTTCTCTGGGCCATTGCCGCGTTCTTCTGTTTGTGCAGCCTGTTAACGGCTATCTGTCTGGCTTTTTTCTCATCTGCCATGACTGTGAAGATATCACCTGCCTGAGGGACTTCCGGAAAGCCTATGACCTCGACCGGGGTCGAAGGTCCGGCATCTTTTATCTTTTTGCCCTGGTCGTCGACGAGCGCCCTTACCCTGCCGGCTATTGTACCTACAAGGAACGAGTCTCCGGCTTTCAGTGTGCCTGAGTTAACAAGCACGGTCCCGACCGGTCCCCTGCCTTTGTCGAGCTTGGCCTCTACGATCGTTCCCTTTGCGGGCCTGTCGTAGTCTGCTTTCAGTTCCATCATATCAGCCTGGAGCAGGATCATCTCAAGCAGTTGTTCGATACCGATTTTTTCCTTGGCAGAGACTTCTACGAATATGTTGTTGCCGCCCCAGTCTTCGGGTATGACTTCATACTGTGCAAGTTCGTTTTGTACCTTTTGGGCGTCGGCGTCTTCCTTGTCTATTTTGTTCACCGCGACAACAATCGGAACGTTCGCGGCCTTTGCGTGGTCGATTGCTTCGATTGTCTGTGGCATAACGCTGTCGTCAGCCGCCACAACGAGTACTACTATATCTGTCACCTTTGCGCCCCTGGCCCTCATCATTGTAAATGCAGCGTGGCCCGGGGTATCGAGAAAGGTGATCTCTCTGTCCTTGAGTTTTACTTTATATGCGCCGATGTGCTGGGTTATTCCCCCGGCCTCGCTATCGGTCACTCTCGTCTTTCTTATTGCGTCGAGCAGGGTTGTCTTGCCGTGGTCAACATGGCCCATGATAGTGACGATCGGGGAACGGGGCTTGAGTTTTGATTCGTCGACTTCCTGTTCCTCAAGGATCGCTTCATCATCCTCCACTGCAGTTGGTTCGAGTTTCAGGCCGTATAACTCCGCGACGATCTGAGCGGAGTCACTGTCCAGGGGCTGATTGATCGTGGTCATATAGCCGAGTTCCATGAATTTTTTGATCACGTCATTCAGTTTTTGCCCGATAAGTTCGGAAAATTCCTTAACTGTTGTGCCTTCCATGAACTTCAGGACACGCTTTCTTGGTGCTGTATTTGAGGAAGCTGCTGTATCTTCTGTAGTATTAACCGGGTGTTTTCTATCCTGTTTTTTATTGCGTCCCCTGAAATCATGGCCCTTTTTTGATGTATCGACTCGCCTGATGGAGTCAAAGGCTCTCTGCATTCCGGGTTTGCTCTTGAATTTTGCTATTTTCTCGGAATCAGCTTCTTTTACGGGTTGTTCTGCTGGAATAGATTTCTCTTTTGCCTTGGGTGTTGGTTCGGATTTTATTGTGGTTTTTACGGGTTTTTTCTTGACCGGTTTTTCTTTTTCTGCAGGGGCTTTTTTGGGTGCTGCTTTTTTCTTTACCTCTTTTTTGGGCTTGGCGGTTGCCGGTTTTTTCTTTGTTTTTGGAGTTTCTTTAGTTGGGGTGGTTTTTTTGGCAGCTACCTTTACATTTTTCCCGAATATATATTCAAGCTTTTTTAGCCCCTCATCATCCACCTTGGACATGTGGGACTTTACTGTGATCCCGAGGCCCGCAAGCTTTGCAATAATCTCCTTAGTGCTTACATTGATCATCTTTGATAGTTCGTGTATTCTCATTCTTAGGTTCTATTTCCCCGCAACTTAAATTGTTATCGTTTGTAACCCGCTATTACTAGAATATAAAAGCAGAAATTAAGAGAAAAAATTCATTCCTGGGTCAGGGTTGTAAGTTAATTTGGATTAATGTTATCATATCTTCTGTTTTTAAAGCAATCACGGGCGGTTGGATGAAGATAACAACGCCTTAGAGTATAATGAGGTTCAGTTAAGGAGGAAGTGATAGATGGCAGTATGTTCAGTTTGTGGAAAAAAGCGTATGACAGGCAACAATGTCAGCCATGCTAATAACAGATCAAAACGTGTGTTTATGCCGAATTTGCAGAAGGTCAGGGTCGCTACCGACCAGGGTTCCAAGAAGCTGCATGTTTGCACTAGATGTCTTCGTTCCGGTAAAGTAAAGAAAGCAGTCTAAAACGGCAATTATCCCCATAGATTTTTTCAAAATCTGGACATGGGGACTTCGCCAATGATCAGTTGTCAGTTAAAATTGTTCATTGACTATTGATATTCTTATGCAGTCTTTTCAGAGTCTCCTCAAAAAGTTCAACAAGGACTTCAAGCTTGAAGACGGGGTTGTTATTACGGCTATAAGGGACAAATGGACGGACCTTGTCGGTGAGACCATAGCGGTTCATACCTTTCCTGACATGATCAAGGGCAAAGAGCTGACCCTTATCGTAGATTCCCCTCAATGGAGGCACCACCTCGATTTTCTCAAGAAGGATATTTGCGAAAAGATCGAACGTTACGGCATTCATGAGGTGAAGTTCAGGATAGGGAAGATACCCGAGAGCAGGGGAAAGCTCTCAAAGACGGTCGAAGCCAAACTTACTGAAGACGATCTTCGCTATATCGAGAATACAATCAAGAATGTTAAGGACGAGGAGCTTAAGGCGACCTTCAGGAAGCTCATCGCGCACGGTTTAACGAAGAGGAAGAAATAGTTTCATCCGTTTGGACTTATTTGTTGGAAATAACCTTGATCTTATTGTAAATTACCTCTCCTGTCCATACTTCATTAAATTCTACCATTTTATTTATCCCGACATCCCAATAGTCAGCTTTTGATAATGACTCCTCAAGATAGCTGCTATTATTGTATGTCTCTTGACAACCTGAGGCCTTATAAGTGTTCAGAGCGCTTTATAATACGAGCCTTCGCCGCAGGACCTGCAGACAAGCGTGCCGCCTATGTTCATCTCTCTCATATCCTGAACGTATTCTCCGCACTTTTCGCAGGTGATCCTCTGCAGGGGCCTGCCCGGCATGTCCTGTTTCGGGATATCGACCTTTACTTCTTTCCATTCGAAGAGGTCATCGTCCGGCATTATTTTGTATGCCTCAAGCTGGGCCTTATATTTGTCTTCGATCTCCGGGAAATAGTTCTTGGCCTTGTCCCTGGCCGCTTCTATTGCCAGTATTCGAACAGCCTTATCGGTCTCAAGGTTCACATAGGTAGCGGCCATCTTCCCGAGGTCAACGAACTTCAGCGACCTCTTCCCCAGACTGCAGCCTGTGACCGATTGGATCGCGTCAGTGGCACACCGGTCTATTTCTACATAAACAATGAGTTTTTTCCTGTCCGCGCCTTTCGGATCCTTTATACCTATCAGGTTGAGTCCGTGCATGCTCATCCTTACTCCCAGGACTTGCCCCGGGCGGCAGTGGGCAGAGGTCTGTTTCGTACCGAACAAGATCCGCAGCAGCGCCTGGCTGAGCAAAAGAGGTAATGCAGTGACATTATTTAAGGGAATATGAAAATAGCGGGACAGGTGTCCGTTGAATCGGTAATTCCAGGTAGATTCATCGGGCAACTTTCGGAATTCTGATCCGTTCCTGGACGATTTTTGGAAAATGACGTATGAGACCCCCTGAAAAAACCTGCAACCCGGCTTCTTCATATGTTGATGGTGGATTTGGGAACATAATGTTACATTGTAAAATACTTAAGAATCCTTTAGCAAATCGACCCACTTTTAAATTTTCCAATAGAACATGGTAAAATAAAATATATAGGTAATTATTCTTAAGTTTTATCAATTTGAAAGTAGGTTCATGAAAAGATTAAACCTTATGATAAGACTCATATTAATAGCTGCTTTTATATTTTTAGCAGGTCGGGCAGATGCAGAGACTTTTGCAATGGATGCTCATATGGGCTATGGGAGCTTTGAATATGAGGAACAGGATTCAGATACCGAAGCGGAATCAACAAGTGATATTTTTGTTTTTGGAGTGTCCGGAGAGTATTCCTTAACTAAAGATTTCTACCTTGGCTTAAACGCCGACTGGGGTTTTTCAGGGAAAGACGCAGAGGAATGGAAGATTAGCGGTGTCAAAGTTCAGACCAATGACATGAAGGTCCGGGTGCAGTATTATGACCTCAGGTTTGGCTATAAAAATAACATGGAGAGACTCTTATGGAAGATTTATATCTCAGGCGGATGGGATGGACAACATATTGAAAAAGATGCTTTTGTTGTCGGTGGTGTTCCCATATCATTTTCCATAAATGAGCAAGACCTGAGTTTATGGCGTGTAGGATTAGGGACATCTGCACAGTACAAGGCAGGGCCGTGGTCAATTGACGGACATTTCTCTTATGCAGGATATTTTGAGGGTAAGGGAGAAAGCAGTGTTTTGCCCGGCATTGACTTTGATGCAGAAGGCAATCGCTGGGATTTTAATTGCGGAGTTTCATATGAAATTGCCAAAAATATTTCAATCAGGCTGGGAGTGCTTTATTCGTTAATTGATTTAAGTAAAAGCGATATAGTAACAGGCCCTGGCTGGGCTACTGTATTCCCTAAGATCAAGACCAGAACAACAGCCGGTACATTTGGAGTCAACTATCAGTTTTAAAATACGGGATAGCGCATGTTCCCAAATTTAAAGATTCCAGGTAATTTAAAAGGAGGCTGTAAGAAATGAAAACAAAAAATTTATCTTTATTTTTAATTTTAATACTTGTTTTTATTTCTCTTTTTATTTTTCTTATTAGTTGTGGAGGGAACAAAGATTCAACTACTACAGCACCTCCGCCTGGGAGCTGGGGCACAGCAGGGCTCATTGAGGGGGGTACGGGGAATGCATATGTCCCCCATGTTTCTATGGATGCAAGCGGCAATGCCATTGCAGTGTGGTATCAGGATGACGGAATCAACATCAACATTTATGCAAACCGTTATGTAGCAGGGGCAGGCTGGGGCACAGCAGGGCTCATTGAGGGGGGTGCAGGGAATGCTTTTGTCCCCCGTGTTTCTATGGATGGAAGTGGCAGTAATGCCATTGCAGTATGGTATCAGCATGACGGAACCCGCTACAACATCTGGGCAAACCGTTATGTAGCAGGGGCAGGATGGGGTACAGCAGAGCTCATTGAAACGGATGATATAAGAGATGCCCGGAATCCTCAGATCTCTGTAGATGGAAGTGGCAATGCCGTTGCAGTATGGTTTCAGAATGACGGAACCCGCTGGAACATCTGGGCAAACCGTTATGTAGCAGGGGTTGGCTGGGGCACAGCAGGGCTCATTGAGACGGATGATACAGGGAGTGCAAATAGTCCCCAGGTCTCTGTTGCTGCTGACGGCAATGCCATTGCAGTGTGGTATCAGGATGACGGAACCCGTGACAACATCCGGGCAAACCGTTATGTGGCAGGAATTGGCTGGGGTACAGCAGAGCTCATTGAAACGGATAATACAGGAGATGCCCGGAATCCTCAGATCTCTGTAGATGGAAGTGGCAATGCCATTGCAGTGTGGTATCAGAATGATGGAACCCGCTGGAACATCTTGGCAAACCGGTTTAACAGGATTTTATTATGAAGATTCAGACTCAGATACTTATGGAAATGCATTAGTTCCACAAGATGCCTGCTCACAACCTGTTGATTATGTTTCGAATTATGATGATTGTAATGATGCAAATCCAAATGTAAATCCAGATGCAACTGAGGTTTTATTTAATTGCAGAGGGGAAGGTATGTCCAAATAGGGTGTATTAATGAAAAATATAAATTTAATCCTTTATGTTTTTTTACGAAAATTATTTTAATCAACTACTCTTGCAATTATGGAGTACAAATCATTTTTCAATAAAAAAGGACTGAAATAATTATTTTACTTTAAGAACAACACCCTCAAGTAGACTGCCGGAAGCTATAAATATGATTGGAATGTCAGCAGCCTGGCGAGTGGTGGCTATTTTTACCGATTGCAGGCCGGTAAATTTTACAAAGGGAAAAAGCTCATAACGATGAGAGCGGGACAGTCATCTACCGGTCAAAAATGACCTATGGGAAAAACAAAAAGAAATTTAATGCATATACGGCAGAGGAATTTATAGCAGCCATAACGCAGCACATACCGGAGAAATCGTTTCAGACCTGTCTGCCGGCAGGCAGGTGGTCAGATATTACGGTTTCTACTCGAACAAGTCACGGGGACTGCGTGAAGATAGGTTATCGTTAAAGTTCTGATAAACTTTAACATGGATTATTACTTAGGCTTCACTTGTATTTTTCTTCGTTTTCGAAAGTCCCTTCAAAACAGCCTGCGGGGCAGCCTCTGCAGGTGGCCGCAAGTTTTTTGTCTGCTTTATTTTTGCTGGACTGGCAGCAAAATCTGATATGTTCTTTGTCCTGCCCGGTCGCCCTGTCCAGCCAGTTAAACTTTTTTCCGCATTCGGGACATTCTTTCATCTTTCCTCACGCAATGTGCCACTTCTGCTGTCATAGCGGTTTATAATACGGTCCTTCGCCGCAGGACCTGCAGACAAGCCTGCCGCCCATGTTCATCTCTCTCATATCCTGAACATATTCTCCGCACTTTTCGCAGGTGATCCGCTGCAGGGGCCTGCCCGGCATGTCCTGTTTCGGGATATCGACCTTTACTTCTTTCCATTTGAAGAGGTCCTTGTCCGGCATTATCTTATAGGCCTCAAGCTGGGCCTTATATTTGTCTTCGATCTCCGGGAAATAGTTCTTGGCCTTGTCCCTGGCCGCTTCTATTGCCAGTATTCGAACAGCCTTATCGGTCTCAAGGTTCACATAGGTAGCGGCCATCTTCCCGAGGTCAACGAACTTCAGCGACCTCTTCCCCAGACTGCAGCCTGTGACCGATTGGATCGCGTCAGTGGCACACCGGTCTATTTCTACATAAACAATGAGTTTTTTCCTGTCCGCGCCTTTCGGATCCTTTATACCTATCAGGTTGAGCCCGAGCATGCTCATCCTTACGCCGAGGACCTGCCCCGGGCAGAGGTGGCCGTGCGTCTTGACGGAGATGTCGAGGAGTTGTTGGAATTCAGGATCGATCTTCATTTCTGCTGTCATCTGCGCCTCCTTAATAATCCAATCTACAATCTTTACCCTGATCCTGTCAATAAAACAGGCTTCTTCTGAATATGATTTAAACATATCCTCATGATTTTATTACAGATTAATTTTATTTATTAAAGATATAATGATATGGGGATTATTATTAAAGATTTAAAATTCAATGGTAGGGGTTTCCCTAATGGATTTTAGGATGTGTTAAATGCTTTTCAATATTAAATATAAAAGGACATTTAACCAAAAAGGAGGTAACCATGAGTAAGAAGAACTCTTTATCCCGTCGTGATCTACTCAAGACGGGCAGTGCTGTAGCTGTTGCAACTGCTGCGACCGGTCTTTTGCCTGATACAGAGGCAGAGGCTGCAAAAAGGAAAAGGAAAGCGAAAAAACTCCCGCGCTGGGCAATGGTCGTTGACCTCAGGAGATGTATCGGCTGCAGGGGGTGCTGTATTGCGGACAAGGGAGAATATAATACTGCCCTTGGAAGGTTTAACACTGTTGTTAAAAACGTTGAGTTTGGTGAATACCCCGAGACAGAGAAGCACTTCCTGCCGCGACTCTGTAATCACTGCGCCGGAGATGAGAGCAAGGAATGGCAAGTGCCGCCATGTGTAGAAATATGTCCTGAGTCAAAGAGCGGTGAAAGGCTGAAGATGGGGAAAGAAAAATACAGGACCGGGGCTACTTATAAACGTCCTGACGGCTTGATCCTGTTAGACCCGAAACTCTGTATCGGCTGCTACAAGTGTGTTGACGCATGCCCGTATGGAGTGAGATCCCCTGACCCTAATGTTAAGCTGACCAGGCCTGACAGAGAAAAGGACTTCGGGGTTGGCAAATGCACCTTTTGCCGGCATCGTATTGATGAGGGGATCACGACTTCCTGTACGAATACCTGTCAGGGCAGGGCAAGGAACTTCGGAGATCTGAATGACAAAAGAAGTACGGTAGCAAAACTTGCTAAAGAACATAAATTACTGGAAAACAAGGACAAGTCAACCTTGCTGCCGAATGAAAAGACAAATCCTCATGTATTTTATATTGATCCTGACGGGATACTGGAGAAGTACAATAAGAAGCTTTCCAAAGAAACAAAATTTGCAGAGTTTAAATCAGGATTTGAATAGAAAGTTAATCATTAATTAGTGAAATGTGAAATTTAAATTTAATGAATAACTAGATAAAATAAGGAGAAAATATAATGGCAAATCTATCACGCCGAAACTTTATGAAGCTGGGCATCGCAAGTGGCGCCTTCCTTGCTGCCGGAGAACTCATGTCCCCGTCTCTTGCAGGTGCAGTTAAGGTGAAAATGGGCGGCAAGGATTTTAACTACCTGACAAATGCCGAGAGAAAAGGCATTCCTACAGCCTGCTGGTCATGTGTAACAAGATGTGCTGCCATGGGCTTTGTAGAAGACGGCAGGCTGGTCAAGATGGAATCCAATCCCAAGTCTATAAGGACCCTGGGTAAAATGTGCGCAAAGGGACAGTCAGCTCCCAATGAGGTTTACTTCCCTGACAGGATACTTTATCCAATGAAAAGGGCAGGTGCACGCGGAGAAGGAAAGTGGAAGAGGATAACCTGGGATGCAGCGCTTACAGAGATCGCAGGAAAGCTGAAAAAACTCCGTGATGACGGACATCCCGAAAAATTCATGTTCCATTACGGCAGGATGAAGGGAAGCTCCAGCAAACTGATCAAGAGCGTGTTTCTGGGAACTTACGGGACAAAAACAATTTCAGGACATACATCGATCTGCGAAGGCGGCAAATGGGTGGCCCAGGAGCTGACCTGGGGCAAGCACTATGACAACTGGGACTTTGACCAGACAAAATTCGTACTGAATTTTGGCAGTAACATTCAGGAGGCGCATACCAACCATGTCCCGACATCACAGAGGCTCATAAGGGCAAAGGTAGAAAGGGGAGTAAAGTCGGTAACTTTTGATGTTAGATTATCCAATACAGCCGCAAAATCCGATGAATGGATCCCGATCAAACCGGGAACTGACGGCGCTGTCGCCCTTGCCATGTGTAACGTGGTAATGCAGAATAATCTTTATGATAAGGATTTTTTCAAATTCATCCGAGCAACAGAGAATGTCAATGCATCAGTTGATGAAAAGATAGCAGTTCTCAAGGCCCACCTTAAGCAATACACACCTGCATGGGCTGAAAAGATCAGCGGGGTCAGCGCCTCAAAGATCGAATCCATTGCAAAGACATTTGCAAATACGAAACCAGCAGTAGTAATAAGTTACAGGGGTGCGGTTGCCCATTACAATGGCAACGATACAGAGAGGGCAGTCCAGATGCTTGCCGCAATAACAGGCAACATTGACAATCCCGGCGGAAGATGCAGGGGAATAGGTCCCAAATGGAAATACCCAAAGGGACCAAAGGACAAACCCAAGGCAAAGAAGCTGAAACTGGCCCACGGCTTTCCCGGAACAGTAGCATACCCGAATCATGGAGTATGTCAGCAGGTACTGCCGATGATCAAAGACGGCAAGGCAGGAAGACCTGAGGTATACATGTGGTACTGCCACAACCCTGTCTATGTTAATGGTGACAACCAGGGAAACATAGACGTCTTGAAAGACGAAAAGATGCTGCCCTTTACCGTGACGTCAAATATAGTCTATGACGAAGCGAGCAAACTTGCAGACATGATACTGCCTGATGCGACATATCTGGAAAGATGGGACTGGGAAGACATGGTCTGTCCAACCCAGGTTCCGGAGCATTACATACGCCAGGCCCTGGTAAAGCCGCTTGGAGAGGCAAGGGACCTCGGAGATGTAGTGATAGAGCTTGCAGAGAAGATGGGAATGCCGCTGGGAGTCGGTGCCTCAAAAGAGGAGTTTGTAAAAACATCACATGAGATGACAGCCAAGGCAGTTAAGGGCTTCCCCGGCTTTGACTACATGAAGAAAAAAGGCGTATGGCATGACAAGGACGCCAAGCCTAAATATTACCAGCACAAAAAGGAGATCAAGGACCTGGGAGGCGCCATCCTTGATGAAGCAACCGGCGTATACTGGGACCCGAAGAAGGCCCACGCCAAGCAGCCTGAAAAGGGATATGCCGCGACCAAACATGCATACAAAGGCTATGTAGGGCAGAAGATGGGAGACAAAGTCTACAAGGGTTTCCCGCCCGACAAGGTCAACAAGACGGGATACCTGGAGCTTTACTCCGGACTATTGAAAATGAAAGGCCATCCGGCTCTTCCAACATACGTACCAATACCAACGCATGAAAAGATGAAGTCCAATGAGCTGGTTCTCACTACATACAAGGTTGCGATACATATACATTCAAGGAGCACTCACAGAAAATGGCTGAGTGAGGTGTACCATGATAACCCGGGATGGATCAATACAAAGACAGCCGCGGGACTTGGTATCAAGACCGGTGACAAGATCAAGGTCAAATCCAGTATCGGTGAGATCGTGACCACGGCGAATGTTAATGGGAAAATAGTCCCCGGTGTCATAGCCATTTCAATGCATGTAGGACGTGAGGAATCAGGCAGATATGGTTCCGGTAAGAAATCACCCTTTGCACATGATGATGATCCGGATCTCAAGAACAAGTTCTGGGACACCTATGGCACGCATCCTAACTGGATAATTCCAAATGCAAATGACCCGATAAACGGACAGCAGGCATGGATGGATACGGTGGTTACGGTTACAAAGGCGTAGATGATCGATAGGGATAAGTAACAAATGGGATATCCCCTCTCTTAATTGGGAGGGGATATCTTATTTCAGATTAATAATTAAATACAAGGAAGAAACCGAGTGACAAATGAAATGATCGAAACAGCGACACGACGGAGTAATATATACGGGCTGCTTACACTGATTTTCCGTACTGAAATTACCAAACAAGTACTGCAGCAGATCAAGGAACCGGAATTTCTTTCTGCTCTATCCAACATGGGGGCCAGACTGGATGACGATTTTTTACAAAAAAATGAAGATGAATTAATTGAGGATCTTGCTGTTGAATATTCAGGATTATTTATTGGTCCTGATAAACATATTTCTCCCCATGAGTCCATTCATCATGATACAGGTGATGGGGACTGGGGCCAGCTGTGGGGCAGGTCAACCGTTGAGATCAAAAAGTTTATTGAGGCAGCAGGGCTTGAATTCAGGCCTGAGTATGCTGGAATGCCCGACCATATCAGTGTTGAGTTTGAATTTATGCGGCAAGCCGCGAAACGTGAGGCACAGGCCAGGGAAGAAGATGACAGTGATGGAACGCTTTATTGCCTGAAGATGGAGAAAATGTTCATCGAGGAACATCTTATGAAATGGGTTCCTGTTTTTTGCGACAAGGTTATCGAATCAGCAGGACACTCTTTTTACCGTGAGATTGCGAAGGTGACAAAAAGGTTTATGGAATTCGAAAGTGAAGGGATAGACAGGTATCTGTCAGAGGCGCAGAAAGAAGCATCGTAACCAACGAAATAATATCTCCTTACTAATCCAATCTTCAATCTTTGCTCTGATTCTGTCAATAAAACTGTGTATTGCCGCATGATATCGTTTGATTTTATCAGAGGTATTTTGGCATCCTATGTGTATTAAGCTAAAGGGATTTATACCAGTGATAAAAACAAATGAATAAGCATACTTTCCGGCCATCCGAACTACTGTCCATAGCCTTGATCCTTGCCTTTCTTGTCGGCGGCATGTTGCTGATCCATCTTATTATGCCGGGTTCTTTTGATAATGAATGGAGAGAAGTTTATATCCCTGAAGGCTCGAGTTATACGGAAGGGCTCGGACTCCTTGAGAAGGGCAGTATAATAGAAGGCAGGATAACCCTCCTTTTCCTTGGCAAAATAACCGGGAGCGATAAACATCTGAAGCCCGGCTACTACAAACTCAGCGCCTCAATGAGTCCTCTTGAGATATTCGATACACTTATCGAGGGCAGGACCATTCAGTTTACCGTTATGATACCTGAAGGCTCAATGCTCAGTGATATCAAAAAGAAATTAATGGATATTGGTCTTATGGACGAGGGATCGTGGCGGCTCGTTAATGACAGCGGCTTTATTGCGGACCTTGGGATCGATGCTCGTAGCCTTGAAGGCTATCTCTATCCTGATACCTATAAATTTCCGAAAGGGACCGCTCCGGATATTGTCTTGAGGCGCATGGTCAAGAGACTGGATGAGGTCTTTGACGGGTCATTGCAAAAAAGGGCGGGTGAACTCGGCATGACGAGGAACGACGTTCTTACTCTTGCGTCCATTATCGAAAGGGAGGCTGTCTTTGACATAGAGAGGCCGATCATTTCAGCGGTTTACCACAACCGTCTCAAAAAGAAGATGAGGCTCCAGGCTGACCCAACGGTCCTTTACGGCCTCGGAAAAAGTGAAAAGCGGATCAGGTACAGAGACTTAAAGAGAGTGACCCCGTATAATACATATGTGATCAGGGGGCTTCCACGCGGGCCGATCGCGTCTCCGGGGATCAGATCGATCATGGCCGCCCTCTATCCCGATGATGTAGATTATCTTTACTTTGTCTCGAAGAATGACGGTACGCACCAATTCTCGAGGACGAACAAAGAACACGCAAGGGCAGTGGCCCTTTATCAATTGAACAACAAGGGAAAGAAAGAATAATGGCAAGGAAACGACGGACCAGAAAGATAATGCTTGGCGGACTTCAAATAGGGGGAGGGGCATCTGTTGTCGTGCAGTCGATGGCAAAGACCGACACCTGTGATGTTGCTTCTACAGTAGCGCAGATCAAGAGGCTCCAGGCCGCGGGTTGTGAGGCTGTCCGTGTCGCGGTGCTCAACTCCGAGGCAGCGGATGCTGTAAAGAAAATAAAGAGCAGGATAAAGATACCGCTGATCGCGGACATACACTTTGACCATAAGCTCGCGCTTACAGTTATGGAGAACGGGGTTGACGGACTGCGTATAAACCCCGGAAACATTGGCAGCAAGCAGAAGATAAAGGAAGTCGTAAGCGCTGCGAAAGACAAAGGCACTCCTATAAGGATAGGCGTTAACGCCGGTTCACTCGAAAAGGACATCCTTAGAAAATACAAACATCCTACTGCGCGGGCGCTTGTCGAGAGCGCTGGAAGGCACATAAAGATACTTGAGGACCTGAAGTTCAGGGCGATCAAGGTCTCTTTGAAGGCATCGGATGTGATGAAGACTGTTGAGGCGTACAGGCTATTTGCAGAGAAGTTTAGCTATCCCACGCACATAGGCATATCAGAGGCTGGCCCGGCATTTTCAGGGACAGTAAAGAGCGCGGTCGGTCTGGGCATGCTGCTTTCGGAAGGTATCGGCGACACGATGAGGGTCTCTCTGACTGCCGATCCTGTCGAAGAAGTGAAGGTTGCCTACGAGATATTGAAGTCGCTCCATTTAAAAGAGGCCGGCCCCGAGTTGATATCCTGCCCTACATGCGGGCGCTGTCAGATAGATATAAGGGGGATCGTTGATAAGGTCGAGGCGAAACTTGCCAAAGAGAAAAAGCAGATCACAGTCGCTGTCATGGGCTGCATTGTGAACGGCCCGGGTGAGGCGAGGGAAGCGGACATCGGTATCGCAGGCGGCAAGGGCATGGGTATTCTCTTTAAGCGCGGCAAAAAGGTAAAGACCCTCAAGGAGAGCGAGCTCTTCAGCACGCTCATGAAAGAAATAAAATTAATGCGGTGAGGTTACACTGGATTTATCAAATTGCGGAGGGTTGCTCTTCCTTTTTTCATTGTCCTCGATAAAATTGTTAAGGCTTTTTATTTCACTACTTCCTGGTTTGTAAAACTTTTCCCCGAGTTCTTTTGCCCTTGCAATGATCGGTTCCGCCTTGGCATAATCTCCTCTCAGGCTGTATGTGAATGCGAGGTTCAGCATCGGATTTATCATGTATCCCTTATCAGGATGTGACTTTTCCAGCTTTTCTGCCGCAAGCATGCAGGTCTTCTCTACTTTTGCTATATTTCCATTTATAAGGGAATTTCTGGCTGCCAGGTTGCAGTCCATTAAGAGTTCTTGTTCATGGGCTGTTGCCGGCTTTTCTGCCGGCGCATCTACTGCAAAGGCATTAGAACAAATCAGTGTTGCGGCCAATAACACGATCATATACATATATTTCATAACATCCTCCATTAAATATTTAAAATTGAGAAAATTAATAATAACAGTCCGGCTGATAGAATGACAATAAGGGGGGAGCGGGCACTACCAAATTCTTGCTTAAATAATTTCTAAAAGTTATATTAATCATTATTTTATAAATATGGAGGTAAGCAGTAATGAGCTTGATGGAAACAATTGCGAATGATCTGACCAGCGCGCTTAAGGCGGGTCAAAAAGAAAAGTTACTGATCATGCGTATGGTCAAGTCCGCGATAAAAAACGGTGAGATCGAAAAGGGAGAACCGCTGAGTGATGACGAGGTTTTAGCTGTTCTCAGGACATTCGCTAAGAGGGCAAAAGATTCGATCGAGCAGTTCTCGAAGGCCGACAGGGAAGATCTTGCCGCAAAAGAAAAGGACGAACTGGCAATTATTGAAGAATACCTTCCAAAACAGCTCGGGGAAGATGACCTGAGAATAATGATCAAGGATATAATCCAGGAGCAGGGCGCTGTTGGAATGAAGGATATGGGTAAAGTAATGAAGGGCCTTATGGTCAGATCCAAAGGGCAGGTTGACGGTAAGGCTGCCAATAACATAGTTAAAGAAATGCTGGAGGTATAATGAAACTAAAAAAACTTTATGAAAGTGCAGTTGCTAATGGTATAGAGGCTGATCCTCGCGGTAAGAAGGCGGTTGTGAAGGCGCTCGGAAAGAAGAAAAAGGCGTATGAGGCCATGAAGAAAGATGAAAAAGAGTTTTTTGATATTGAGAGCCTTGCCAATCCTTATGCTGACACAAGGATACTGCATGGTACAGGGGATGAGGAGATAAAGACCGTACTTATCGGGGTTGATATGGAGGCGCCTGAGCTTCTTCTGGCCGACAGGCTGACATCAAAGGGACAAAAGATCGATCTGGTCATTGCCCACCATCCCGAGGGCAAGGCATATGCCAACTTTTACGAGGTAATGAATATGCAGGCAGATATACTGAATAAGTTCGGGGTCCCGATCAATATTGCAGAGGGCCTGCTTGAGGGCAGGATGAAAGAGGTTGGAAGAAGATTGATGCCGGTGAATCATACAAGGGCGTCTGACACTGCCAGACTGCTCGACATACCGTTCATGTGCATGCACACACCTGCGGACAACATGGTAGTTAACTATCTGCAGGCGCTGCTTGATAAAAAATCCCCTGATACACTCGGTGAGATAATTGATATCCTGCTCGAGATACCTGAGTATCGTGAGGCCGCAAAGAACAATTCCGGCCCTAATATACTCCTTGGTTCAAAGGAGAGGAGCACAGGGAAGATATTTGTGGATATGACAGGCGGCACAGAGGGCGCGAAGGATATCTTTGAGAGCCTCGCGAACGCTGGTGTGGGCACGATAATATGTATGCATTTAAGTGATGAGCATATGAAAAAGGCGGAGAAGCAGCACATCAATGTGATAATCGCCGGACATATCTCAAGTGACAATGTCGGGATAAACCTTATGCTCGATAAGATACAGAAGAACGGGAAGCTCAATATCATTCCCTGTTCCGGATTCAGAAGGTTCGAGAGAAAAAATAAATAGTGTAAACTATGCCTTCCTATGACGACACTCTTGAAGAGATAAAGAACAGCATAGATATTGTCGAGCTGATATCCGAATATGTTCACCTGAAAAAGGCCGGACAGAACTGGAAGGGCCTCTGTCCTTTTCATACTGAAAAGACCCCCTCATTTACGGTCAGTCCCGCCAAGCAGATATTCCACTGTTTCGGGTGCGGGGCAGGCGGCGACATCTTTACATTCCTTACGCGCTACGAGACCCTTACGTTCCCTGAAGCTTTAAACATGCTTGCAAAGAAGGCCGGGGTAACGCTCAAGGTATCGCCAAAGTCGGCTGTAAGGGCCGGGGAAAAAGAGGTCCTGATAAATATGCACAAGGATGCGGCTGATTTTTTCAGCCAAAATCTTCCGAAGAACCCGAAGGCAGCCGCTTATCTCAGGGACCGTGGAATAGACAAAGAGAATCTGGATGCCTTTGGACTGGGCTTTGCCCCCAAATCATGGAACGCCCTGCTGAACTACCTTAAGCGTAAGGGATATAAGCCTGAAAATATAAAAAAAGCCGGCCTTGCCGTACAGGGAGACAAGGGGCACTATGATACGTTCAGGGAGAGAATAATGTTCCCTATTCATGATCTCCGAGGAGATGTGATCGCATTCGGCGGGAGGTCCATAGACGGTTCCGAACCAAAATATCTGAATTCCCCGGAGACCCCTATTTTCAACAAGCGCAGGGTGCTTTACGGACTTAACCGTGCCAAGGATTCCATAAAGAAGAATGGGAGCGCACTCTTTATGGAGGGGTATCTTGATGTGATTACCGCTCACATGTTCGGTTTTTCGAACGCGGTCGCCGCACTCGGGACCGCCATTACTCCGGACCACGGTAAATTGATAAAGAGATTTGTAGAAGATGTGGTCATTGTCTTTGACAGTGACCCGGCGGGCATCAAGGCGTCCAGGTCCGCGGCCGCTATCCTTCTGGAGAGCGGTCTTGAAGTGAAAATACTCTCTGTCCCTGACAATGAGGATCCTGACAGCTTCCTGAGAAAAAAGGGGAAAGAGGCATTTAAAGCGCTCCTTAAGTACCCTTCGCATGTCATCGATTTTTTTGTGAAGCACGGCGGCAAGAAACATATAGTCGCCGATGAGGTATTTGAGGTTGTGGCCAAAATGCCCAATGAGATCCTGCAGGAAGAATATATAACCAGGCTGGCCGACATAATCGATGTTGACGAACACAGGGTGAGGGAGAGGTTCAGGAAAAAACGGACCCAGCTTAAGTCAGGGCATATGGGGCAGCAGCCTCAAACAAAAACCCGTTCAGGACAGAGGCCCCAGAACGAGATATATCTGATCCAGCTCCTTCTTCAAATGCCAGAGAGGGTCAAGGAGATATCCGGAACGCTAAGTGGCGATGATTTTAAGGATGGAACGTTGAGGTCAATATACAGGAAGATAATAGAGGGGCCCACGGACCTCAATGACCTGATCATGAAGTGTGAGGGAGAGGAGAAGGACGTGCTTTCCGGTATATCCCTTTCCCCTGAGCTGGAAGACCCCGAAAAGGTGCTTTCAGACTGCATCAGGTGGATGAATGAGAGCAAACGGGGGATGTTGAAGCGGGAGCTTCAGGTAAAAATAAAAGAAGCTGAGGCCAAAAAGGATCTTGTATTGCTTAAACAGCTGCAGACTGATTTTCAGAAACTTCTCAGGACTGGCAAGCAGCAGTAGTGAGTTGTTTGATTTAACCGGTCTTTTTGGGATAGAATCATAATGAAAATTAGAATTATTAATAACCCCCTGCAGATTTGCGATGGGTGATAAGCTTCCCCCGCAGATTTGCCGTCCCCTATAGTTTGATTCTCAAACTACGTAAGGGACTTTGCAAATCTAAAACGCAGGGGCTGCGCAACTAAAGTTGCTTGGGAGAATTAACTTAATGAAACATGAAAAGATATTTCGTTATACGAAAAATTGCCTTTTGCTGGGCCTCGCCCTGTTCCTTTTTACAGGGTGTTCGTTTTTTAGGGAAGCGATAAAAGAAAAGCCTTTTAATGCGGAGGAATCTTTCCAAGAGGCTAACAAACTGATGAAGGACGGGTTCAACAAAAAGGCGAGAGAGATATTCGAAACCGTTCTTGCTCAGGATGCTTCTCGGAAATACAGTACATTGGCCAAGGTGCGCATAGGGGACACATATTTTGAAGATGAATTATATGATGAGGCGATCGTAGAGTATGAGGGTTTTCTGGACATCCATCCATATCATAAATACGCACCTTACGCTCAGTATAAAATTGCCATGTCCTATTTCAATAGGATAAAGACGGTTGATGTCAGTTATTCATGGGCCAGAAAGGCATTGGATGAATTTAAAAAACTGCGGGAAGATTATCCCAGAAATCCATATATGGACGCTATAGACAGCAGAATAAGGACATGTAAGCGTTATCTTGCGGAGTATGAGTTTTATGTTGGCAATTTCTATTTTAAAAAGAAAGCATATCAGGCTGCGGCGCAGCGGTTTGACGGTATGCTTCTAAAATATCCCAATTCAAGAATAGAGTCTGAAGCGCTCTATTACCTCGGGCTTTCTTATAAAAATATAGGAGATAAAGAAAAGGCAATAGTTACCCTGAGCGCGCTTATAGATAAATTTCCGGCAACAAGATTATCTGCGGAAGCAAAAGGCATAATCGACTCATTCAATAACATGCCAGATACAATTGAAAAGAAGTGAGATATTATCCTGCCTTTCTTGATCTGAGTGACAGAAAAGCCGTTGTAGTGGGCGGCGGTAAGGTTGCCGAGAGAAAAGTGCGTTCACTCGTAAAGGCTGGAGCTCTGGTGGAGGTTGTGAGTCCCGATCTCACAACGGGCCTGAAAACACTTTGTGATCAGGGAAAGATCAGGCATAAAAAAAGGAAGTATAGAAGCGGCGATCTCAGGGGTGCGTTTATTGTGATCGCGGCCACCTCATCTGCTGATGTTAATGCAAAGGTCGCGCGGGATGCAAAAAATCTCGTGAACATAATCGATATGCCCGCTGACGGTAACTTTATAGTCCCTTCTCTTGTCAGGCGCGGCAATCTCACGATCGCCATATCCACGGAAGGCGTGAGCCCGGCAATTTCAAAGGCTGTCAGAAAAGAGATCGAACAGAAATATGACGCGGAGTTTGCGCGTTATCTACGGTTTGTGGAGAGTCTGCGGAAAAAAGCGATAAAGGAAATAAAGGACGCCAAAAAGAGGGAAAGGTTTCTTAAATCCCTTGCTTCCACTGAAATCCTGGCCACGCTCAGGAATAGAGGTTTTGGCGCGGCCTCAGGAGAAGTTCTGAAGGCCCTTGATAAGATCAAATAAGACGTAGAATCCAGTGCCGAAAAGCGTTACGGTTTTCCTTGTTCATCAATAGTTATTATTATTTTCCGGGCAACATGATTGTCACTGACTATATTCTGGAATTTCTCACCGATTAGATAGCCAAGGGCTTTTTCAATTCCGAACAATTTAACAATTTGCCCGCCCTCAGCAATAATTTGCAAAAATTTATCATAGATCCGGGAAAATGCACAGAGTATAGAGTGTAAGTGTTATAATTTTACGGGAACTCTTTTGAGGTGGGAGTTATTGGGATATCCCCCTTTATTTTTTAATGAATATAACTGAATACCATGCAAAATATTACGCTTATGAATTAACTAAACGCTACTCTTCCGACAATCTGGAAAAGCTGATAACTCCTTTAATGGATGCTCAAGTTGATTTAAATCCTCACCAGGTTGAAGCTGCTCTTTTTGCCTTTAAATCACCGCTATCCAAGGGAGCTCTTCTTGCCGATGAAGTTGGTCTTGGTAAGACAATTGAGGCAGGGATTCTAATATCACAGAAATGGGCTGAACGTAAAAGAAAAATCCTCATTATTCTTCCATCTAATCTCAGAAACCAATGGAATCAGGAGCTGTATGACAAGTTCTTTCTGACTTCAACTATTCTTGAATCAAAGTCATTTAATGCTCATCTCAAGATAAGTAACGAAAATCCATTTGACAGAGATGAGATTGTACTTTGCTCGTATTATTTTGCAAGAAACAAAGCAGAATATATTAGAAATGTAAGATGGGACTTAGTAGTTATTGATGAGGCTCATAGACTGAGAAACGTCTATAAGCCCTCAAATAAGATCGCTAAGGCTATACAGGAGGCAATTTCGTCATATCCCAAGGTGCTTCTTACCGCAACGCCTCTACAAAATACATTGCTGGAACTTTATGGTTTGATCAGTTTTATTGATGATTTTACATTTGGAGATATCAAAAGCTATAAGGCACAATTCTCTAAACTAACTAACGAAGATAACTTTGACGACCTTAAAGCCCGGCTTGCTCCGGTATGTAAAAGAACCCTCAGAAGGCAGGTGCTTGAATATATACGCTACACAAACAGAATACCGATAACTCAGGAGTTTATTCCTACTGAAGAGGAGCAAGAACTTTATGATGTTGTTTCTGGTTATTTACGACGGCAAAACTTATATGCTTTGCCGGCAAGCCAACGGCATCTCATAACTCTTATTCTTCGTAAACTTTTATCATCATCCACATTCGCTATAGCAGGGACTTTAACCTCTCTTCTTTACAGGTTAAATGCAAAGCTGAAACGGGTTAAAGTTAAGCCCGAAATGGACGATGACCTCGGGCAGGATTTTGAATCCTATGAAGAGCTTAAAGATGAATGGCAGGAGAATGGTGACACACCGAGTGACGAAAATATAGTAACTGAAGAGGAACTTGAAGCTATAGGAGAAGAAATTAATGACTTGCAAAGGTTTAGGGATTTAGCCGAATCAATAACACATAACGCCAAAGGGAAAGAACTGCTGATTGCTCTGAAAACAGGTTTTAGCAAGGCAAAAGAATTAGGTGCAAATGAAAAAGCAGTTATTTTTACTGAATCCCGAAGAACTCAGGAATACCTGCTTTCAGTGCTTTCAAATACAGAGTATAAGGGCCGCATTGTTCTTTTTAACGGATCAAATAACGATGAAATATCCAAAGCTATATATAAAGAATGGTTTGATTTTCATAATGGAACAGATAAAGTAACAGGCTCAAAAACAGCAGATATACGATCTGCTATTGTAGATTGCTTTAAAAACAGGGCCACGATCATGATAGCAACAGAAGCTGCAGCCGAGGGGATCAATCTTCAGTTCTGCTCATTGGTTATTAACTATGACCTTCCGTGGAATCCTCAAAGGATCGAGCAGAGAATAGGCAGGTGTCATAGGTATGGTCAGAAATATGATGTTGTTGTGGTGAACTTCCTGAACAAAAAGAATGCCGCTGATGTCAGGGTGCATGAACTCCTTTCTGAGAAGTTCAAGTTGTTCAGCGGTGTTTTTGGTGCGAGCGATGAGATTTTGGGAAGCATTGAATCAGGTGTAGATTTTGAGAAGAGAATTGCCCGGATATATCAGGAATGCAGAACAGAGGAAGAAATACAGGCTTCTTTTGATGCCCTTCAAAAGGACATGGAGATGGAAATTGATGAGAAAATGAAGTTGACAAGGAAGAACCTCCTTGAAAACTTTGATGAAGAAGTTCACGAAAAATTAAAAGTGAATCTGGCTGAAAGCAAAGAATACTTGTCAAAGCATGAAAACTGGCTATGGCAAATAACAAGGTATTATCTTGAACCTTATGCTGACTTTATAACAGGCGATCATTCCTTTACTTTGAGACAAAACCCTTTTCCTGAAGAGAAAATACATAAAGGTCCTTATAAGGTAGGGAAGAATATTGAGGATGCAAATATATATAGAATAGGACATCCTCTGGCACAGAGAATAATTAATTCATGCAAATCAAGCGATCTGTTATTGCAGCAACTCACATTCAATTATTCAGACACAGCAAAGAAAATATCTATCTTAGATCCACTGATAGGTAAATCAGGATGGTTGTCTTTAGTAACTCTGACAATTGATTCCTTTGAGACAGAAGATTATATATTGTTTTGCGGGATTACAGATAACGGTAAAGAATTAGACATAGAGCAGGTCCAAAGACTTTTTTCTTTATCAGCCTCTGTTACCCCTTTCATTGATAAAATGCCTGATAATGTCTCTGATAATATTAACAAAATGATTCACAGACAGGAGATGGATATATTACAATCAAATGCAGAGCACAATGGCAGTTTCTTTGATGCTGAATTGGAAAAGCTGGATAAGTGGGCTGAAGACATCAAGAACAGCATTGAAATTGAATTGAAACAGCTTGATAAGGACATCAAAGCCCGTAAAACAGAAGCGAAGAAGATACTTAAACTTGATGAGAAAGTAAAGGCACAAAAAGAGATAAAGGACATGGAGAAGAAGCGGAATACCCTGAGGCAGAACCTTTATCAGGCGCAGGATGAGGTAGATGATAAGAAGGAACGGCTCATTGAGGAAATTGAGTCAAGATTGAAACAGAAAATAGAGAAGGCAGAACTTTTTACTATTATATGGAGTGTTATATAAAGGATGACTGAATCAGAGAGAATTAAAATGCTCATAAAAGAAGGCGAAGGCTTAACGGTCGAGTTCAAGGAGAGATACACTCCCAGGATTGATCGTGACATTGTGTCGTTTGCCAATTCAAAAGGCGGGCGGTTGCTGCTCGGTGTTGATGATAGAGGAAAAGAACCTGTCTTTGAGATGGATTTATTTTTCAGGGCCATTTTTTATCGTGATCCAAAGTATTCTCTTAAAACATACAAGGGCAGAGGAAAAGGGACGGAAGAAACTACCCAGAAAACTACCCGGAAAACTACCCGGAAAATAATAGATGCCATTACCAAAAAAGCAGATATTACTCAAAAAGAACTTGCTGCTTTTATTGGAATAACTGAAGACGGAGTAAAATACCATATAACAAGGCTTAAGAGAAAAGGAATCCTTAAACGAATAGGCCCGGACAAAGGCGGGCATTGGGAGATAGTTGGATGAGGGTGTCAACTCGGCGATTCTGTTTTGCCTTGTCATTTCGACAACAGGAGAAATCTTGAATCTTTATTTGCTTGTTCAACACTATGAAGAAAAAACAGAAATTAGAACTCACATGGATAGGAAAAGACGAGCAGTCGAAGCTTGAGTCGAGGATGTTGATCGAAGACCCGGAGCAGCGTAGCTGACATAACTGAAATATGAAATTTATTGAATCCGAGACATTGGAATTAAAAAAATCCACCGCTGAGATTAAAGAGGCGATCATATCTATAGCGGCAATCCTCAATAAACATCAACACGGCGAATTATTTTTTGGGATTAAAAACAACGGCGCTGTTGCAGGCCAGAACGTATCAGACAAAACAATACGTGATGTATCAAAATCTATTGCAGACCATATTGAACCCAAAATCTATCCTCACATAAACCGTATCGAGATAGACGGCAAAATATGCATTAGAGTCCGGTTTAAGGGTAACGATATTCCCTATTTTGCATATGGCAGGGCACATATAAGAGTGGCGGATGAAGACCGGCAATTAAGCGCTAAGGAACTCGAAGGGCTGATTCTCGGAAAGAATAAAGATAAATTAAGATGGGATACCGAAATCTGCAAAGAAGCAGAGATCACAGACATAAGCGCAGTAAAGGTTAAATCTTTTCTGAAAGGCTTGGGGCTGAAATATGACACTGTACGCAATGCGCTTGAGAAATTAAAGCTCACGCATGAAGGTAAGCTCCTCAATACGGCCGTAATCCTGTTCGCCAAAAAACCGCAGGCTTTTTTCCCGAATGCCCGTCTAAGATGCGCTGTTTTCGGCACAACAGACACAACGTTTACCATTGATATGCAGGATATTGAAGGAGATATCTTCTACCTGATCCAAAAAGCTGAAGGATATATCCTGAAAAATATACATATCGGTATGAAGCTTGAGGGGTTAAAAAGGATAGATGTGCCTGAAATTGACAAGGAGGCATTCAGGGAAGCAATAATCAATGCCTTCTGCCACAGGGATTACCGGGAGTTTGATTCCGTTAATATTGCTGTCTTTAAAGACAGAGTTGAAATAAGGAGTCCGGGACTGCTTTATGGCGGCCTGACCATAGAGGCCATCAGGACAAAGATGGTTTCGGAGAGAAGAAATGAGCTAATTGCAGAGATGCTTCATCGTGTTCATTTCATAGAGAAATGGGGACGGGGAATCAGGCTGATTCTCTCCAAAGAACCGGATGCCAAGTTCAGTGAAGTAGGAACCAAGTTTATCACCATATTTAAGCGGAA
>BDTS01000024.1 GCA_002897915.1 bacterium BMS3Bbin09
CCGACCTCGTAAAAAATATCCAGGTACCGCTGCGTACCGATTTCATTCACGCATCAAGCTATATTAAGACCGAGACCACTGGAGAGATCAAGATACATGCCGACCTTCGTGAAAAGATCAACGGCAAGGACGTCCTTCTTATAGATGACATCGCGGACACCGGCCTCACCCTCCAGCATATCCATGGCATGCTGCTCAAAAGAAAGCCCGCCTCTCTGAAGATATGCGTGTTCCTCGACAAAAAGTCCCAGAGACAGGCCGATATCAAGCTCGACTATGTGGGATATGAAATACCGGACCACTACCTTGTGGGTTACGGACTCGACTATGAAAACAAATTCAGGAACCTTCCGTATATTGCTATCTTCAAAGAAAGCCTGTAATAAAAGCTCAGGTGTAGGGGTAAAAGTAATACATGCACATTCCCCACAGGCCAAAGGCATGTATACAACAGGAAGTTTCGGGTCAAGCCCCGGCAGTAGGATAATCTTCACAGAAAGATCTCGCAAGGGATCAAACTTGACAGCATTCTGTGTATTAAAACAGAAAGGCTCCAAAGGGAGCAGAAGAAACCGCCTGTATTCATTCTGAAAAAGAAATATATATACCGGCGGCCAATCATCCCTGACGGGGAATTAAACCAAAAGAACTATCGGTAGTTCAAACATGAAAACCGGACATTTCTATTTTGGTAAAAACCGAACATTTCTATTTTGGCTTGACAGGGGTGAAAATTATATTGAAAAAAAGATATTAAACAGGTAATCTAACTTCAAATTCAAATCAAGGAGGGTTCAATTATGAGTAAAGGTGATCTTATTGAAAGTGTTGCAAAGTCAGCTGCCTTATCAAAGGCAAAAGCAACAGTAGTGGTTAACGCGGTTCTCGATTCAATTTCAAAGTCCTTAAAGAAAGGCAAGAGCGTTACTCTCGTTGGTTTCGGAAGCTTCAGTGTTGTAAAAAGAAAAGCTCGTAATGGCAGAAATCCTCAGACAGGGGCTACCATCAAGATCAAGGCAACTAAGGCACCCAAATTTAAAGCAGGTAAGGGTCTTAAGGACGCGGTAGCCGGTAAGAAATAGTAATTCTTTAAAATATCCCGGAACGTACTTTCGTGCGTTCCGGGTTTTTTAATTGTTCTCCGAGAGAAATTCTTTCCAGATCTTCACCGTAGATATTTGTTTCATGAAATTCTTCAGGACATTCGGGTCGTGAAGCCTCACTTCATCCTCAACCGGAATAAGAGGAAAATGTTTCATAAAGGCTCCCGCGAATATTCCGCTCCCCCTGCGAATGCCTGTTGGTGAGTATATCTTAACCCCTTTATATCCCGAGCTCGGGGAACTGCTCTTGAATATGAAACCGCAGAGATTATCTCTTTCGAGTTCCTTTAGTCTGAACCTTGTCCATTTCAGTATCCCGTCTGTATGGTCGATACCCGTTGTTATGGTTACTATACGGGGCGCTATGGGATCGCCTACAAGACGCATTGGCTCTCTTGGTACCGGAAGTCCGTATTCAACCTCGGGACAGACAGGGACCCATTTAACGTATTTGCCGAGGGTATCGGTCAGATAATGATCCTGCTTGTGTTCCCCGTCGTAACGGACGTGTTCGCCCAAAAGGCATGAGCTTATTCCTATCCTGATCTTGTCAGTCATAATTAATTATATACCATGGGCATAAGTCTCATTGAAGCGGATGCTACGCACCGCTTAATTCGGCTATACATAAGGTATAAATTTACAATAGTCAAATATTGTAGAACAATAGTTATTCTTCTGACATTTCTATTTATGCGCTTTTGCTCTTTTGTCACTCTAATAGTTAAACTAACTTCTGTTATGGACTATATCAATATTGAAAACGAGGTTGATTTTCGCTCATACCTTAAGAAATTCAGGGAGAAGGGGTTTCATGTTATCGCCCTGGACATAGAAGCGGAGTGCAACTGCCACGCTTATGGTGAGAAGCTCTGTCTGGTCCAAGTCTTTGACGGGGTGAACAGTGTTATCATTGATCCTTTCGGGATCAGCAACGAGGCACTTAAACTTCTTTTTGAGGACCCGAATATTCTGAAGATTATGTATGATGCGGGGAGCGACCTGTCGCTGATGAAAAACTCGGCGGACATAGAGATAAAATCGATATTTGATCTGAGGCCGGCAACCGAGCTTCTAAATTATGAAAAGAAGGACCTTCATTCTGTGATTGCCTTTGAACTCGGGATCGTGCTTGAAAAGAAGAGGAAGTACCAGCGGTACAACTGGACCCAAAGGCCCATTGACGGGGACGCGATCTATTATGCCATCAATGATGTAACGCATCTGTTTGCATTGAAGGATATTATCCTGGCAAAACTCTTCGCAAAGAAATTATTCGAACTTTTTATTTTGAAGAACCTGCAGGTCCAGAGCAAGGATTATACCCGCGCCCCTGAGGACAAATACAGAAAAATAAGCGGGTACAGCAGGCTCCAGGATGACAAAAAGGCTGTTTTCCGGAAGGTCTTTGATATTAGAGAGAAGTATGCTAAGCGCTATAATATACCGGCTCATAATGTTATCCAGAAATCCGATCTGATCAATATAGTAAAAAAACCCAAATTCATTAATGAGATGAAGTTCACGAAAAGATTCGGTCCTGATCTGGTCAAGGGAATTCAGCATGACTTGAAAACAGCGGTTAGAACGGCTTAAAGGAACGATTAAGTATTGTGAAGTTCGAGAAATACCACATTTCATCCGCAATAAAAAGGAACCTGTCGCAGCTCGGCTTTATACGGACAACAAATATACAGTTCAAGGCTATCCCGTCGATATTGAATGGTGAAGACGTACTGGCCATTGCCCAGACCGGAACCGGAAAGACGGCCGCGTTCGCGATTCCTATTATCAATAAGATCGACAGCTACAAAAGCAGTAAACGTTCCTATGGGATCAAATGTATTGTTCTGGCTCCGACGCGTGAACTCTCGCTTCAGATCGGGGAGGTCTTTAAGTCACTTGCTAACCATACGAAGGTAAAGACATTCGCGCTCTGCGGCGGTGTCGAACAGGATCCGCAGATCAAAAAGCTTCAGGACGGCATAGATATCCTTATCGCTACCCCGGGACGTATGTTCGATCTGATCAATCAGGGGTTTATCAGGCTTGAGAATGTTAACACCCTGGTTCTTGATGAGGCCGATCACATGCTGGACCTCGGTTTTATAAACGATATCAGATCTGTTAAGAATAAGCTGACGAGGGAACACCAGACACTTTTCTTTTCCGCAACAATAAATAAAGATATCAAGAAGCTAGCCTTTTCACAGGTGAAGAAATCCGCGATCCGCATACAGATAGCCCCTGAGGACCCTGTCTCTAAAAATGTTTCCCACTATGTGATGTTCGTTGAGATGGATGACAAACGTTTTTTTCTTGAGAGATTCATCAAGGAACACACGGACAGCAAGGTCATTGTTTTTGTGCGGACAAGAGTCCGTGCCGAACGGGTCGCAAAGGCAATGGAGAAGTTCGGGATAAGCACTGTCACGATCCATGGTGCCAGGGACCAGTCTGACAGGGCGGATGTTATGAGAATGTTCAAGGGAGGTGAGTGCAGCATCCTTATCGCAACGGACGTGAGCGCGCGGGGGATCGATATACCGGATGTTAATTATGTTATAAATTATGACCTCCCTGACAAACCCGAGAATTATGTGCACAGGGTCGGAAGAACAGGGCGTGGGGTCAATAAGGGGGACGCACTTTCGTTCTGCAGTAAGAGTGAGCAGGAACTCCTTGAAGAGATCCAGCAATTCATAACAAAAGATATCGAGGTTATAAAGGTTACAAAACAGGATTATTCCTTTACTGTAGCTCCTCCGAAAGAAGTGGAGACAATACAGGAACTGATCAATGAATATGAGAATTTGACAAAGAAGAAACGAAAGAAAAAGACAAGTGCAAAGAAGGGTCAAAAGAAGGCGAAAAAAAGGAAGTAGCCTTTTGGATATAAGGTGGATTAATGAATGAAGACCGTTTGGTAGACATAGAAGCAAAGATCGCTTTTCAGGAGAATATTATCAAGGAACTGAATGATGTGGTCTGCAGGCAGCAGAAGCAGATAGATACGCTGAACCTAACCTGCAGACAGCTTGTGGATCAGATCAAAAAGATGTCAGGGATATCGTCCGGAGGGGACCTGATAGACGATAAACCGCCTCATTATTAGGAGTGTCCTGAAATATGGCCAGACCATGGCAGATCATTGAGAGCGTTGATACTGATGAGGGGGTACTTGAGCTCCGAAAGCGGGGAGATAAGGATTATCTCATAACCATAGCGGGCCGTGTCCTGATGAACTCCACAGCAAACATATCTGAGATTCTACTTTCAGGTTTAACATGCAACTCATTGAAAAACAAAAGGAACCCAAGGTTGTTGATAGGGGGGCTCGGTATGGGCTATACCCTGAAGGCGGCACTGGATAATCTCCCGGATAATGCCCGGGTTGTTCTGGCGGAGCTTAATCCCGTGGTGGTCAAATGGTGCCGAGGACCCATTGCGCATCTCACTGACGGGGCAATAAATGACCCCAGGGTCACGGTTGAGACCGCTGATGTGGCAGCTATTATCCAGAAGGCTGATAATGAGTTTGATGCCATTATACTGGATCTTTATGAGGGGCCTTTTGAGGCCGCTAAAAAGAGGATGGATCATCTATATGGGGCTGATGCCCTGCTGCCCGGGGGTGTGTTTGCTGTATGGTCCGAGGACCCTGACAGGGCCTTTGAAAAGCGTCTTGTTCAGGCTGGATTTACCTTTCAGAGCCATCGACCCCCCAGAGGTAACAGGCATATCGTATATATAGCA
>BDTS01000025.1 GCA_002897915.1 bacterium BMS3Bbin09
GGATATCTCTATCGCGGATTTTTTCCGGGAAGATGAAACGAACGCCAGCGTCCGGGAATACAAATCTGAAGACAATAGAACAAAGCCGCCTACAAACAAAGAAATTTCCGCCCTCCTGAACGGCCTACCCCCAAAACTAAAGGAACATTATTTTTCACTTCTTAAGCTTGAAAAAGCCCTTTGGGAAAAGCATCAGTCTTAAATCTTCAGTTTCCTTCCCCTGCCTCGATATGGGATAAAACCTTCTCAAGACTATAATCTTTGCTTTCCGCTTTAACGACAGGTATTATAAAATAATACCGTGACATGAAAAGGAGGTTAATAATTTATGTTAAGAAACTTTACTCTTGAGTATTGGGTGGATGAAGGGTGGTATGTTGGAAGGATCAAGGAAGTTCCCGGTGTATTCAGCCAGGGGGAAACTCTCGATGAACTGGAAAGCAATATTAAAGAAGCATACAAATTGATGATGTTAGAAGAAGAAAAACTGCCTTACGCTGAAATACAGAGGAAAGAAGTCGGACTTGAAGTGTGAAGCGTAACAAGCTCATCAGGGAACTGGTAGATGCAGGATGTTATCTGAAACGGCACGGTTCAAACCACGATATATATGCAAACCCTAAAAATGGGAAAAAGTCGCCCATTCCCCGTCATTCGGAAATCAAAGAAAGTCTTTGCACGCTGATAAAAAAACAGCTCGGGATATAATCAACAACGGGCTTTCTCACAATCCTCAAGATGCCGATTTAGATTCTACACTTCATCCGGCTGTTTTGCCAGTAAATATTGACATTGTCAAAAGATACGTATAATATACGTATTAAGGAGGGGCAATGCCCAAGACTACGTTAAAAAAAGAAAAGTGGACTCTTTCGTTTGATCCCAGATTGAAAGCAGCCGTTAAACGTGAAGCAGAAGCAAGGGGGATGTACCCTGTAAACTTTCTTGAGGAAATTGTAAGAGAAAAAATAAATCCTTATGGTCATACCGATGTAAAGGACAGCGTCAAATATGTCAGGGATTTGCGCAAGAAGTCCGGAGACGAGACAGATGAGAAATTTCTCAAAGAAATCCTCAAATGGAAAAAATAAGCCTTCTGGTCGATACCGATATCTTTATTGATTACTTCAATACCGGGAGATTTTCTAATATACTGGAAAATGATCTGTTTGTTATTTATTTTTCAGCCGTAACAGAAAAGGAATTATTATCAAAGAAAGGTCTTAAGTCCTCGGAAAAAGAAGCAATTCTTTATACGCTGAAAAATTACAAGCGGATCAGAATAAACGACTCCATTGCCCTTAAGTATTCAGAGCTGAGAAAGATGTATCCCGCCCTCGACAAGGAAGATCTTCTTATTGCTGCAACAGCGTTAACAAGGAAGCTGCCCGTTATGACCAGAAACTATAAGCATTATAAGAAGATAAAAGAACTCTCTCTGTTTACGGGTAAATAATTAGTGCAGTATGCACGAGGCCGGGCCTCGGTAATTACGGTGAGGATTCCCTTCGTATCATTTCCATTCTTTCTGCCAGAATCTCGTGGCATCTCATTTCAGAAGCCATGCATATTTCAACTGATACCCGCAGTTGAAACCCCGAAGGTAATATAAAGCACTTGGAGCTTAAACTCATTTGTACCCCTAAAAAAACAGCTTGACAAATACTCACAATATTGAGTAAATTTACTCAAGACATTGAGCAAAATGTAATTTATTTTAAAAAGCATGTTTAAACGACCTATACATAAAGTCCTTCTGAAAAGGCTCTCTGAGCCTCGGCGTTTTATCCAGGTTCTTGCAGGGCCAAGACAGACCGGTAAAACAACCCTTGCAAGGCAGGTTATGTCTAAAATCAATATGGAAAGTCATTATGCCTCTGCCGACGAACCAACTTTAAAGGATCTGTCATGGATTGAGCAGCAATGGGAAGCAGCGCGGACAAAATCGCGAAAAGAGAGAAGAAAAAGGAAATCTCTGCTTATCCTCGATGAGATCCAGAAAATAACCAATTGGCCGGAAACGGTGAAAAGGCTTTGGGACGATGATACATTTAATAATCTGCCATTACATGTAATTATCCTTGGCTCATCTCAACTGCTTTTACATAAAGGACTGACAGAAAGTCTGGCCGGAAGATTTGAGATAATTCCTATTACCCACTGGTCTTTTGGCGAGATGAAAGAGGCATTTCGATGGAATACCGATCAATATATTTATTTCGGCGGTTATCCCGGGGCTGCGGAATTAATTAATGATCATCACCGATGGTCCCGCTATATCATTGACTCTTTAATTGAGACCACTATTTCGCGCGACATTTTATTGATGGCAAGAGTGGACAAACCCGCTCTGCTGCGCCGCCTCTTTGAACTAACCTGCAGTTATTCAGGACAGGTGCTTTCATATCAGAAAATGCTCGGTCAACTCCAGGATGCCGGCAACACCACCACACTTGCTCATTATTTGAATTTACTTGAAGGCGCCGGTCTTGCATCCGGTCTCCAAAAATACGCTGGTCAGCGTGTTCGTCAAAAGGCATCAAGCCCGAAATTGCAGGTTCTCAATACAGCCCTGATGACGGCTCCATCGCAGCGAACTTACAAAGATGTAAAGCAGGACACGGAATTCTGGGGACGATTGGTTGAGTCTGCGGTTGGTGCAACACTTGCCAATGGCTTAAAAGGCAAAGATGCCAATCTTTTCTATTGGTCAGGCCGGAACCGGGAAGTGGATTTTGTTTTGTCTAAAGGAAAAAAACTGGTGGCAATAGAGGTTAAAAGCGGCACCAGAAAAGCTTCTTTGCCGGGGATAGAGGCTTTTTCGAGGGAATTCAGGATTAACAGGAAATTACTGGTTGGAGCAGATGGAATCAAGATAGAGGAGTTTCTCCTCACCCCGCCGGAGAAGTGGTTGGAGTGAAAATGATCAAATGATAAACTGAAAGCACAGCAAGATATTCATTGAGTAATCTACAGCCTCTGTTTACATCAAGCTGGTAAATTCATCGACTGTAAGTCATGCCTGACGGATGATTGCACGTAATGTCCTCTTTGCCAACTCTTCAGTTAATCTTCTATAATGAACTTCAACACCACTTTTTCTGTTAAAATCAGGCTTTAAAAAGAGCTTCCTTATCATTTTTATGAACAATGGAATAAATAAAATACTTATACTTTCCGTAATGCCCGACCGGACGATTCTTCCAGAGTGGGAGGATTCTCCAAAAAAGCTTTCAGATAAAGCAACCGGGATCCAGAGTGCCATTTACAGCAGTTTTACCGGTAAACCCGGAGACCGGCTGTTTCATCTCGGGTTATACGAACAGCATGATGAGTTGTCTCCTTCGATTGATTATTTCCTGAGATTTTTCAGATTGTTCATTCACAAGCTCAGCCGAATCCCGGAACTTGAAACTCTACGGCATAGGGCCGTTGTTGCCATTTCCGATTATGAACTTGATCAGTTTGCCGAAAGCATACCGATGATCATCGGCGCAGAGTATATCAACCGGGATATGCTAAATGAATTATGGGCCGGGCTCGGGGAGACGTTTTCAGAACAGATCCGGGAATACGATGGGACTCTGGAATCTTTTTTTCACGCGAAAAATCCGTCGGTCCATCTTGCCGGTCGGGTCTTTTTTCATCTGGTGGAAAATAAAAACTCCGACCTGCCATTTGCATTTATGGCGACCTACTCGGCCGGGATGGGGAGAAACGGGAAACCCACGCATTTGCCCCTGAAACATGCCATAAAAGAATATGATGATAACGATTTACTGAAACTTCTTTCAACAGTCTATGCTGCCGCTGAAAAAAGTAAACTGGTTGAATCTTTGATTGAAACAGGAGAACTGTTTCACCCCCTGGCCTGGGGCGCTGATGAAGCATTCTGTTTTTTAAAGGAGATTCATTTTTATGAAGAGGCCGGAGTGCTCTGCCGGATACCGGACTGGTGGAAGCAGAATTCGCAAGGGGCGCGGCTGAATATCTCTTTTGGCGACAAGAAACCTTCATTTGTAGGAATGGATGCACTGGTGAATTTCAACGCGAGTCTTCTTATGGGTGATACGATTGTTTCGGAAGAAGATGCCCGGAGAATGCTCGAAGAGTCCGAAGGTCTCGCTTTTATCAAAAACAAATGGGTTCCGGTAGACCACGAGAAACTGAAGCTGGCGCTTGAGGCGTGTGATAAGGTCAAACAGATGGCAGACGAAGGATTGCCCCTTCGTGAGGCCATTCGGCTGCAGCTCAATCCTGATAAAATGTTTGATAAGGCCGTGGAGGGCATTGAGCTAAGTGTTTCAAACGGAAGCTGGCTTGAGTCTGTTATTGATAAACTGAGACAACCTGATCTGGTTAGTGATGTTAAACCGGGGAAAGGGTTTCAGGCTGAGCTAAGAGAGTACCAGAAGAAAGGGTTGACCTGGCTTTATTATCTCGATTCACTGAATTTCGGCGCCTGTCTGGCAGATGATATGGGTTTGGGCAAGACTATTCAGGTTCTTGCTTTTTTAAGTACTCTCAAGAAAAAAGAAGGGTTGTCCGCCAATCTCCTGATTGTTCCGGCATCCCTTATTTCAAACTGGACCAGCGAGATTGAGAAATTCTTTCCCGGCCTTATCGTCCATGTGGCACATCCGGGTTTTGCGTCATCCATTGGTAAGAAGAAAGCAGGATTCATAATTAAAGAGACAGTCCATAAAAACAAAGATGAACTGAATACATTCGACCTTGTGATAACCAGCTATGCTCTTGCCCAGCGATACGAGTGGCTGGGGGATTACCACTGGAACTACGTAATACTGGACGAAGCCCAGGCCATCAAAAACCCTGGCACAAAGCAGACACGGGCAGTGAAAAAGCTGAAATCCTGCAACAGAATTATCATGACCGGAACGCCGGTGGAAAACAGGATTTCCGACTTATGGTCTCTTTTTGACTTTTTAAACCCCGGCCTGCTCGGAAATATGAAGGAGTTTTCCGCTTTTTCAAAAAAACTTTCAAGCCGTCCGGAAGGGTATTCCCGTTTGAGAAAGATTGTTTCACCTTATATCCTTCGCCGGCTGAAAACCGATAAATCGGTAATTTCAGACTTGCCTGATAAAGTGGAGATGAAAAGCTTTGCGGATTTAAGTAGAAAACAGATTGTACTTTACCGAAAATCCGTAGAGGAACTTGAAAAATCTATAGAAACATCCGAAGGCATTCAGCGAAAAGGTCTGGTTTTGTCTTCGCTGATGAAGTTCAAGCAACTCTGTAATCACCCGGACCAGTTTACCGGGACCGGAGAATATAAAGAATCGGAAAGCGGAAAGTTTCAGCGTCTGCGTCAGATATGTGAAACCATCTATGAAAAAAGGGAACGGGTTCTTGTGTTTACCCAGTTCAAGGAAGTGACCGAGCCTATAAGGGCCTTTCTTGAAACCATTTTTAATCACAAGGGTCTTGTGCTTCATGGCAGCGTTCCAGTAGGAAAACGAAAAAAGATTGTTGAAACATTTCAGGATGAGATCTACTGTCCTTTTATGGTACTCTCCCTTAAAGCCGGCGGAGTGGGGCTCAATCTGACAAAGGCAAATCACGTGGTCCATTTTGACCGGTGGTGGAACCCGGCCGTTGAAAACCAGGCCACGGACCGTGCCTTCCGAATCGGCCAGCATAAGAATGTCATCGTGCATAAGTTCGTCACACGGGGCACTATTGAAGAGAAAATCGATATGATGCTGGAAGCAAAAAAAGAACTGGCCGACCAGGTGGTCTCTAATTCCGGAGAAACCCTGATCACGGAAATGGACAACACCCGGCTGATGAATTTGTTCAGGCTGACGTTATAGGAGATACAATGAGCTATTACAGAGGTTATTCCGGATTTCCCGAATACGTGTCTGTTGGCGCAAAAAAAGCCAAAGCTGAAAAAAAGTTGACTCAGCTTAAAAAGAAAAACCCCGATATTCAACCGGTTATCATAGAAAGCAGGGCCCTTGCAAAATCATGGTGGGGTAAAGAGTGGAATAAAAACCTTGAGCGTTATGCCGACTACAGCAATCGAATCGGCAGGGGCAGGAGCTACGTGCGTCACGGCGCCGTGCTAGATCTGAAAATCAGACCAGGTAAGGTTGAGGCGCTGGTCCAGGGATCTCATTCAAAACCCTATTCTGTTTCAATTAATATTAAGCAGATACCTAAAAAAAACTGGGCTGCCATTAAACAAAACTGCAAGGGCAGAATGGATGGCCTTCAGAAACTGATTGCCGGAAAATTTCCAAAAGAGCTGGGCGATATTTTCACACAGAAAGGCAAAGGATTGTTTCCTGTTCCAAAGGAGATTAATTTTGACTGCACTTGCCCTGACTGGGCATCCATGTGCAAACATGTAGCAGCCGCACTTTATGGAATCGGGGCAAGGCTGGACGAAACGCCCAATCTCTTTTTTGTGCTGAGAAAGGTTGAGATCAATGACCTTGTTACGGAAACTCTGCAAGAGAGCAAAAATGAGCTTCTGTCAAAGGCCAAAAAGAAGACATCGCGGGTCATCGAAGATGATTCCGGGCTTTCAGATATATTCGGGATCGATCTTGGACAGGAGAGTATTTTGGGTACATTGAAAAAGGATACTGCTGCAAAAATTAAAAAATCCGATAAAGCCGTCCCTAAAAAACAGTCTCCTAAAAAGGTTTCAAAAACATTAAAGAAAATTAAAACTATCACAACCCTTGAGAAAATAGAGCAGATCATACACAAACGCAAAAAAGGCATCGCAATTTCCGAACTGGTCAAAAAAACCGGTATGGAGGACCAACAGGTGAGAAATATTCTGTTTCGTCTTAAAAGCCTGGGGGAAATTGAAAACGTATCCCGTGGTATTTACAAGTGTACGAAATAGAAATATTTCTCATTCTGTCCACTGGCAACTGCACCCTGTGACCTGATGAAGACTCCCCGCTGCAAGCAGACGGGGTATCAACTACGGTCATTCCCGAGGTCTGTTGATCGGGTCAAATCAACCGGCTCAAAAGATTACCGGAATGACAAGGGGAGGTGTCATCCTGAGCCTGCCTGCCGGTAGGCGGGTCCTTCGCTCTTTGTCACTCTGAGCATAGCGAAGAGTCTCTTATCGCTCAGGATAAATTCCACGAAGGATCTCTCTGTTAGGATGACAGGGAATAAGGAGAGACTCTCTTGTGGTAGAATTCTGATTCTATTTTTATTCTCTGTTGTATAATATGACCCATGGCAGAACAAATATCCGAACGACTTATTGAGGAATTAAAAGAAGTTGTAACCGAATTCCTACGTGATTATGATGTGAAAGTCATACTATTCGGATCAAGAGCACGGAAGGATCACCATACAGGTTCAGACATAGATATAGGTTTAATTCCATATTCCGTACTGGATCAAAGCATAATTACACTTTTAAGGGAAAAGGTGGAACAGTTAAATATTCCTTATAAAGTCGAAATAATAGATTTTTCAAAGACATCGAAGAGCTTTCAGAAAGAGGCGCTTAAGGAGGCTGTCATATGGAAAGACTGAACCTCAGACATGCGGATGCTGCAAAGGCATTGGGCACACTTGAAGAAATATTGCATGAACCCTACTCAACCATCGTGCGGGATGCCGCCATACAGCGGTTTGAATATACATTTGAGGCTGTCTGGAAATTTGTGAAAGAGTATCTGAAGGAAAAGGAAGGGATAATCTGCAATTCGCCCAAGTCCTGTTTCAGGGAAATTTTCACTCTTGGCTTTCTGAATGAAGATGATACGGTAATAAGCCTTGAAATGACCGACAGCAGGAACGAAACTTCCCATACATATAAAGAAGAAGTGGCAAAGGCAATTTACGATAACATAGAACAGTACATGCTTCTGATGAAAGAGATACTGCAACAGATCAGTAAAAAATTGTAAGCATATAAAAATTGACATTGCCCCTCCTTAATACGTATAATATACGTATTAAGGAGGGGCAATGCCCAAGACTACGTTAAAAAAAGAAAAGTGGACTCTTTCGTTTGATCCCAGGTTGAAAGAAGCTGTTAAACGTGAAGCGGAAGCAAGGGGAATGTACCCTGTGAACTTTCTTGAAGAAATTGTAAGAGAAAAAATAAATCCTTATGGTCATACCGATGTAAAGGACAGCGTCAAGTATGTCAGGGATTTGCGCAAGAAGTCCGGAGACGAGACAGATGAGAAATTTCTTGAAGAAATCCTTAAATGGAGAAGATAAGCCTTCTGGTTGATACCGATATCTTTATTGATTACTTCAATGCCGGGAGATTTTCTAATATACTGGAAAATGATCTGTTTGTTATTTATTTTTCAGTCGTAACTGAAAAAGAATTATTATCAAAGAAAGGTCTCAAGTCCTCGGAAAAAGAAGCAATTCTTTATACGCTGAAAAATTACAGGCGAATCAGAATAAACGACTCCATTGCCCTTAAGTATTCAGAGCTGAGAAAGATGTATCCCGCACTCGACAAGGAAGATCTTCTTATTGCTGCAACGGCATTAACAAGGAAGCTGCCCGTTATGACCAGAAACTATAAACATTATAAAAAGATAAAAGAATTGTCTCTGTTTACGGGTAAATAATTAGTGATATCGAGGTTGGGGGGACACATCCCCTATTTAAGGGTTCTATTTTTTCTTCTTTGCCGCCCAGCCTTCACGCGAGCGAGCTTTACTTTTGGGACTCTTGGGCTTCTTAGGACTGACACCCGTCTTCACTTCCTTTTTCAGCGCCCCGACTTCTTCATCCGTCAGATAGCGGTATTCACCCGGCTTCAGGGTCCCTAGCGTAAGGCAGCCTATCTTCGTTCTTATCAATTTTATAGCGGAATGCCCGATCCTGTCCATCATCCTTCTGACCTGCCTGTTTTTGCCCTCGTGTATTGTAATGGATATCCAGGAGTTCGCCTTTAAGCTTTTGATTATCTGAACCTTCGCGGGTTTGGTCATGCCGTCATCGAGCCTGATCCCGTTCTCGAGCGTCTGCTTTTCCTTGTCTACAAGGAAACCATTGATCTTCACCTTGTAGGTCTTGGGTATCTTTTTCTTCGGATGCATTATGGCATTTGCCAGTTCCCCGTCATTCGTCAGGATAAGGAGCCCCTCTGAATTGAAATCAAGCCTGCCGACCGGGAATACCCTTACCTTGACCCTTTTCAGATAGTCCTGAACTGTCGGCCTCTTCTCCGGATCCTGCATGGCGGTGATACATCCGGCAGGTTTGTGGAATATCAGGTATGTCCTGGAAGAGGGGCTGCTGATAAGCTTTCCGCTGACCTTAATATGGTCCCTTCCGAGGTCTGCCTTCATGCCGAGTGAGACAACCTTGCCGTTCACGGTCACAATACCCTCTTGTATCAGTTCCTCTGCCGCGCGCCTGGAGGCTAAACCGCACTGTGATATGATCTTTTGTATTCGTTCTTGCATAATTAAGCTGTCAGCCGTAAGCTATCAGCTGTCAGCCTGAAAACCGACAAATGACAACTATTATCTGTAATCCGTTTCCGTTGTCTGCCGTCTATTTGTCTGTCATCTGTCATCTGTTTTACTACTCCCATTCGATCGTGCCTGGCGGTTTTGAACTTATATCATAGACTACCCGGTTCACTCCCTTGACCTCGTTTATTATCCTGTTCGATATGTTCCCGAGGACATCGTACGGGATTTTGGCCCAGTCAGCGGTCATACCGTCAACACTAGTGACGGCCCTGACAGCCAGCACATTCTCATAGGTTCTCTCGTCACCCATTACCCCTACGGTCTTTATGGGAAGGAGAACAGCAAAGGCCTGCCATATCTCATCATACAGCCCCGCTTTTCTTATCTCTTCAATTACTATCGCGTCGGCCTTCCTCAGGATATCGGCCCTCTGTTTTGTGACCTTGTCTATGATCCTGATGGCGAGTCCGGGACCGGGGAAGGGATGGCGGTTGATGACCTCATCAGACATACCCATCTCCCTGCCAAGCACCCTGACCTCATCCTTGAAAAGCTCCCTCATCGGCTCTATGAGTTTGAGCTTCATTTTCTTTAAAAGGCCGCCGACATTGTGGTGGCTCTTGATAATGGCAGAGGGTCCCTTGAATGAGGTGCTCTCTATCACGTCCGGATAGAGCGTGCCCTGCGCGAGATATTTGGCGTCCTTTATTTTAGCTGCCTCTTCATTAAATATATGTATGAATTCGTTCCCGATGATCTTTCTCTTTTTTTCAGGGTCCGCAACACCCTTCAGCTTATTGAGGAACCTCTCTGCGGCATCGACAAAGATGATGTTCATCTTGAAGTTCTTCTTGAGCATCTTGTTGACCTGCGCTGCCTCGTCCTTTCTCAGGACACCGTTATCGACAAATATACAGGTGAGCTGTTTTCCAATGGCCTTGTGCATAAGGACAGCCGTGACAGAGGAATCAACGCCGCCGCTGATCGCGCATACAACCTTGTCCTTGCCCACTTTTTCCTTGATCGCCATTTTCTCAGTCTCGATAAAGGACTTCATCGTCCATGTGGGTTTGCACTTGCATATATTGAATATAAAATTCTTAAGTATCTTTGTCCCGTTCTCAGTATGGACCACCTCGGGATGGAACTGCAGTGCATAGAACTTCCGCTTCCTGTCCGCCATTGCCGCGACATGAGAATTGTCCGTATGAGCTATCGACTTGAATCCTTTGGGATGCTTCTGGATCTTGTCGCCGTGGCTCATCCATACGACCCCCCCCATCCCCCCCTTGGTAAGGGGGGGCGCAGGGGGGGTGTTTTTTGCTTTTGCCGATCGCTTTCTAACTATCCCTTTCAATAAATCCTTATCATCATCGACATTAAGCTCCGCGCGTCCGTACTCCCTCTTGACCGATCTCCCGACCCTGCCGCCGAGACAATGGGCCAGCAACTGCATGCCGTAGCATATCCCAAGTATTGGCAGACCGAGATCGAATATCCTTTTGTCAGGGAAGGGCGCGTTCTTCTGGCTCACCCTTGAGGGCCCGCCCGAAAGGATTATCCCTTTGGGGTCAAATTCCTTTATCTTTTTGATCGGGGCATTATAGGGGAGTATTTCTGAGTAAACCTTGTTTTCCCTGATCCTTCTCGCAATGAGCTGGGTATACTGTGAGCCGAAATCGAGTATGAGAATCTTTTCTTTAAAATCCATAGCAATATATCAATCCTTTTTGTTTGTTAGTCCCTGCTGTAATTCGGGGCTTCCTTGGTGACCGTTACATCATGCACATGGCTCTCTTTCAGCCCGGCCGGGGTTATCCTTATAAAGCGTGACTTGTAACGGAGTTCTTCTATGTTGACGCACCCGCAGTAACCCATTCCCGACCTGAGCCCACCGATAAGCTGATGAACGCTTGAGGATAGATGTCCTTTGTGCGGGACCCTGCCTTCAACGCCTTCGGGTACGAGTTTTTTGCTCTCAACACCCTCCTGTGCATATCTGTCCTTACTGCCGGACTCCATTGCACCGAGGGAACCCATACCCCTGTATACCTTATATGACCTGCCCTGATAAAGCATAAGCTCGCCAGGACTTTCATCAGTACCGGCAAAGATCCCGCCAATCATAACAGCGCTTGCGCCCGCGGCTATCGCTTTTGTTATATCTCCAGAAAACTTAATGCCCCCGTCAGCTATGACCGGGATGCCGTACCTGTCCGCCATCTCCGCGCACTCGGCAACAGCCGTGATCTGCGGGACACCTGCTCCCGCGATTATCCTCGTGGTACAGATGGAACCCGGACCCACACCGATCTTGACCGCGTTCACACCGGCGGATATGAGGTCCTCTGTCGCTTCCGCAGTCGCCACGTTGCCCGCGATTATATCCATATCAGGCAGTTTCTTCCTTAATTCCCTGACAGTATTTATGACCCTCTTTGAATGACCGTGCGCTGTATCTATAACAAGCACATCGACCCCGGCCTTGCCCAAAGCGATCCCGCGCGTTATCGCGTCCCTGCCGACACCAAGCGCGGCCCCTACACGGAGCCTGCCCATCGAGTCCTTGCATGCGTGCGGATATTTCTCTCTCTTTTCGATGTCCTTGATAGTGATAAGGCCTATCAGCCTGTTGCCCTTGCCTACGATCGGGAGTTTTTCGATCTTGTGTTTATGGAGTATTTCTTTTGCCTCTTCGAGGCTTATGCCTTCGCTTGCAGTAACGAGTCCCTTTTTCGTCATCACCTCGGAGGCCTTTTTCTGGAAATTTGTCTCGAACTTGAGGTCCCTGTTGGTCAATATACCGATAAGCTTATCCCCCTTTGTAATGGGGACTCCCGAGATCCTGTACCTCCTCATTATCTCTTCAGCCTTTTCGATCTTCTCATCAGGCTGCAGGGTGATAGGGTCGGTGATCATGCCGCTTTCCGATTTCTTTACCTTGTGTACCTCCGACACCTGGTTCTTTAAGGGCATGGCGCGGTGAATGATCCCGATGCCGCCCTCTCTCGCTATTGCGATCGCAAGATTAGCCTCTGTTACCGTGTCCATGGCCGCACTGACAATGGGGGTGTTTATCTTTATATTGTTCGTAAGGAATGTACTTATATCAACCTGTCCCGGAAGGATGTCAGATTTTGCGGGCAATAAAAGTACATCATCAAAGGTAAGTCCTATTTTTACATTGTCGTCTAACATATATTCGCTCCTTATTCAAAGTAGGGGCACGGCATGCCGTGCCCCTACAATTACAATTTAATCTCTATATAGGCTTTTTCTTTCAGCTCTGTCTTCCACTCATGGTACTTCAGTTCATAGGCCTTTCTGAAAAGCTTTTCCCTTATATTCTCTCTGATCTTTTCTACTCCGCCTGCCTTTACCCTCTCCTCAAGTTTAATAATATGAAGTCCGGCACTGCTCCAGAAGGGTTCGCTCAACCCGCCGGTCTCAAGCGCGTCAGCAGCTTTTTCGATCTCAGCCAGGGCGCTTCCACTACTTATATAACCAAGGTCCCCGCCAAACCGCCTGCCCGGACCTTCCGAGAACTCATTCGCAAGTTCCGCAAAGCTCTCTCCGTTCTTTATCCGCTGCACTATCTCCCGCGCCTTTACTTCTATATCTTTCCTTTGGGAATCATCCGCGGGCGCTGCAAAGAATATCTGCCTTATCCTGAACTTGTCCTTTTCATTATTAAATAGTTCCCTGTTGGCATTGAAATACTCCTCGACCTCTTTATCCGTGACTACCACACTGCCTTTAACCGCATAGTTAACAACCTTTTGAAGGAGTATCTGGTTCCCGATCTCTTTAGTGTAATCTTCGATCGTTATTCCTTCCTTTTCCATGGAAGCCAGAAAGGCGTCTTCGGTCATGTTGTATTTCGCCCTGATATCGCTCATCGCGCTATTTATCTCATCATCCTGCACCGTTAGTCCCATTGCCTTCGCTTCCTGGGTCTGAAGTTTCATTTCGATCAGCATATTCAGGAAAGGCCTCTCGAGCTCATGTATCTTTTCTTCTCTGGACCTATCGTCTTTTGAACTTATGTACTTCCGGCCATCGAGAAGGATAATATTCATAAGCTCACTCCAGGTGATCACCTCGTCATTAACGGTTGCAACCACCCTGTCGAGCAGGACAGCGCTTTGAACCTCAGGGCAGAAAAGGAAGGCGGTTACAAATATGAGTATTGCGGTAATTGTTTTTTTCATATATAAGTCCTTGTAATTACTGCATTTTGTTTGTTTCTTGATCTATAAAATGCTCTCGGGTCATCCAGATAGATCAAAATTAAAATAAACGAAATTATGACATGGTTGACAGTTTTAATCAAGCAGGATATTAAAGCTCCGTTTTCCGCATTCATCCAGCCGCTACCTTTAAATATAACTAAACAGGATCATGTCATTCCTTAAAGTCCAAATTTCCTGGAAAAGCTGGAATCTACTTGACAAAACAATAGAAAATCGTTATCTTGTTCATAGCATGAACAACTCGGAAACAGATAAGCATGATGACATTACCCTGAGGATCCTTGACGAAATTAACCGTGAATCCCTTATTACACAGCGCACACTTTCGAGCAGCCTTAATATAGCCCTCGGCCTCGTTAATACATATATCAAGAGACTGGCAAAAAAAGGCTATATAAAGATCACTAAAGGTCCCATGAACAGGGTCAAATACGCCCTTACACGAAAAGGCTTCACTCACAGAGTCTCACTGACCTACAATTTCATGCAGTCTTCAATTGATTACTTCAAGGATGCCAGGAGGAAAATTGATATTATCTACGGACAGATGATCAAGTCCGGCATCAAAACAGTCCTGATCTGGGGAGACGGGGAAATTGCCGAACTCTGCTATATATCTTTGCGCGGGCTTCCCATTAAGCTGATAGGCGTGGTCGATGATAACAAGAACGACAATGGTTTTTTCGGGCATCAAATATACTCTTTTGAGGATGTTGAAAATCTGGACTATGATGCTATATTAATAGCTTCGT
>BDTS01000026.1 GCA_002897915.1 bacterium BMS3Bbin09
ATAAGGAATCCTGATACCACACGAAAATCCCGCCTGAAACTTGAAAAAGAGATGATGGATTTTCAATGGAAGATATACGAACAAGCACCAGAGTAATAAAAATTATTAGTGCAAAAGGGTAGCTATCCCCCTGTGTCAGGATAGATGCCGCCTTTAATAAAAAAACAGGGGGCGGAGAAGAGGCGACAGATGGGAAAGTACACAGAGGAATTCAAAGCAGGGATAGTAAGGCGGATAATGCCGCCAATGAATGAATCAGTGCAAGAGTTGAGCCGGGAGACAGGAGTAACTACCAATTCATTGTATACTTGGAGGAAACAAAAAAGAGCCAAGGGGGTAGTAATGCCTGGGAAGAAAACGAAAGCAGATAGTTGGAGCAGCGCAGAGAAGCCTGCCTGCCGGTAGGCAGGTTTGAAGTGGTAGTGCAGACATATTCGATGAATGAGGCTGAGATATCAGAGTACTGCCGAAAAAGGGGAATATATCCAGAGCAGATAGCAGCATGGCGACAGACGTGCAAGAAGGCCAATGCCACAGCAGGGGAGCTTGAGAAATCCCAACGCAGCATTGCCCGTGAAGAGAAGAAGAAAGTCAAAGAGCTCAGTCGAGAACTGCGGCGAAAAGATAAGGCACTTGCCGAAGCGGCAGCTCTGCTGATACTGAAAAAAAAAGCCGAGGCATTCTGGGGGGATCGCGAGGACGAAGAGTAAGTGACGGCGAGCGAATGAAGGCAATAGAATTAATAGCAGAAGCAGTGAGTGCAGGCGCCCGCAGGTTCAAGGCCTGTGAGGCGCTTGAGATAACACTACGGACACTACAGCGATGGGAGAAGCCGGGAGGACTTCAGGACAGTCGAAAGGGCGCAGTGAAGGAGCCAGTCAATAAGCTCAGCCGCGAAGAGCGTCAGGAAATTATAGAGGTATGCAATCGGCCTGAGTACGCCAGCCTCCCAGCATCTCAGATCGTACCTGCCATGGCTGACAAGGGAGAATATGTAGCATCAGAGTCAACTTTTTATCGTGTACTGAGAGAAGAGGATCAGGTGAATCACCGAGGCCGTGCATCAGCACCAAAGAATGTGAAGAAACCCGCAGGATGCAAGGCGACAGGGCCTAATCAAGTTTGGAGTTGGGATATTACGTACTTGAGTACGACAATCAAAGGAGTGTTTTTCTACCTGTATCTAATTATGGATATATATAGCCGAAAGATCGTGGGTTGGGAAATACATGAAAATGAGTCATCAGCTCATGCGGCAGTATTGTTTCAGAAAGCACACTTCTCTGAAGGCATTGCAGGAGAGGAGATTATACTTCACTCCGATAACGGTTCCCCGATGAAGGGAGCAAGCATGCTGGGAATGCTTCAGAAACTCGGAGTAGTTCCTTCATTCAGCCGCCCGTCAGTAAGCAATGACAACCCCTTTTCCGAGTCATTGTTTCGTACGATGAAGTACCGTCCTGAGTATCCGGCAAAGCCGTTTGATACAGTGTCGAAAGCCCGTGAATGGGTACTTCGCTTTGCCCGCTGGTATAACCATGAGCACAGGCACAGCGCATTGAAGTTTGTGACACCCAATGAACGGCATACGGGTGCAGACAAGGCCGTTATGGCAAGTCGCAAAGCGGTTTATAAAGAAGCCAAAGCCAGACATCCTGAAAGATGGTCAAGGGATGCACGTAACTGGGACCTCCCAGGAGAGGTCTGGCTAAACCCGCCAGGAGGAAAGAATACAGCCTCTGGCAAAGTAACAACAAAAGCAGCATGATGATGGACGCGACAACTATCTTGACAAACGCCGCTGGCGGTATAGTCGTTTCTTTCTTTAATGTCCGATGCATTCTCTCATGCTTGCCATTTTGCTGTGGTTGTCCCGGCTCAATAAGCTCCGGATATATTCCCAGCCTAATCCACCATACCGACAGACTCGATACTCTTCCTATTGCATTAGATGCAAAGGGCACTCCGTTGTCTGTTCTTATCCTCTGCGGAAGCCCGTATTCCCTGAATAATTTTGTAAAACACTCTTTTGTCTTCTTGCGTGATATCGACTTGTGCCCATCACAGTCCAGCAAATATCTGCTATACATATCACATACTGTCAGTGGATAACAATACTTGCCATTCAACATCTTGAACTGTCCTTTATAATCTGCTGTCCAGATTTGATTAGGCTCTGTTGCAACCGTTGTCGGACACCCAGGATGCTTTCGTCTGATCCTGCGCTTTGGAATCCTTCCCGTTTCAGGATTCCTGCTATGGTCGATTCTGCGGGGTTCTTCCAATCGGAATGCCGCTTCTCAAGTAACGCCAGTATCTTCTTAGGTCCCCATGTTGGATGCTTACTCCGATAATACTTTATTGAATTTACGATTCTGGTTTCTGTTTTGTGGGGACACTTCTTTGGCTTTCTATGACGATCTTCTAATCCAAGTGCTCCGTACTTCTCATAACGGGTGAGCCACTCGTACCCGGTCTTTCGACTGATATTAAACTGCCTGCATATTTCTGCTACTGGAAAATACCCTTCCAGATACTCTGATATGAAGCGAACTCTTTGGTCCATTATGGTAACTCCTTCCCAGGGCATAGACACCTCCTTCTTGCCTAAATTATAGGCAAAAAGTGTTACCTATGTACCTAGAATGATCTGTTACCTATGTCCTCGTTCGTTCATTATAATCTAAATTGTTCAATGATTGAAGCCCGCCTTATACCAGATATTTAAATGATTGTCTTTTTTATTTTTTCATTTTATTCTGAGTATTTCTTAAACCACTTCACTATGCCATCCCATCTTGTAAAATCACCTGACGGCTGCGACGAAAACTTCGGTTTATCGCTCTATCCATACTATGGTTGCTCAGAACAATACTTGGCATCCAATTCAAGGAGGTAAGGAGCGACAAACCCTTCGTATATTTTTTTCCTTTTATCTGGTAAATCTTTCCAACCAGTAACTTTACCACGACATATTTCCGAGCCGCACATGCACTGTTTCGGGAAATAATCAACACCATAATTTCTCATAGCATAATCGAATGTTATTTCTTCATTAACAATAATTTCTCTTATGGCTGCAAAGTCATGGGCACCAGTTTCATTGATTCTAATACCACAATTAGGGTCACAGGAATGATTAACCTTACTTATTAATCCAGCGTGAAATACATATTCATTTTCGCCTATCTGTGAAGCATGAGAGTGATTCTCCTCCAGTATTTTTTCAATTATTCCGACCATTACGATTTCACCAGTCCGAAATGATCTCGTCGCAAAAATACCTTCTCCTTTTCTATCAGATACTCTTAACTCAAATCCATCGTCCATATTGAAACTCCTTTTTAAATTTGTTTTCTTGAACATAACGCCTGAATGACTGATCCCGAGAAGCGTAGCGCAATTCGGGATTCAAGTCCATTCTGTTGTGTACGCCCGGCATGGGCGTGAACTAAAGGGGTTAAAGTCCCCTGTACCTGTCTGCCGTCAGGCAGGCGTGAACCCTGATAGGTTTTATAGATATTAGCAGAAGTACTAGCCTAAGGCAAGTCTACGACCCGATTCGCGGGGCAAAATCGTGAGAGTGTGATAGCAATAGGATTATGTCCCCATTAACTGCAATGGTAAAATGTCCCTTTCAAGGAGGGAGCGCCAATGATGGGAGACATAGTAATGAGTATTAAGGAATTGCAAAGGGTTAGGGTCATGGAGCAGGTAATGGGAGGAGGTCTGAGTTTAGTTGAAGCAAGCGGATATCTGGGGCTGAGCTACCGGCAGTCAAAACGTCTGAAAGCCAGTTACAGCATCAGAGGGCCGGTAGGGTTGATACATGACAACAGAGGAAGAAGACCAGCCAATGCTCTTAGTGAGTCCGAGAAAGAGATCATTATGAATCTTTCAAGTGGCAAATATGCAAATACTAATGACAGCCATTTTACGGAGATGCTGGAAGAACGGGAAGGGATCAATGTCAGCAGGGAAACTATCCGCAGGATCCGTCGTTCAAGTGGGCAAAAACCAAAGCGGAGAAGACGGCCTGTAAAGCACCGAAGCCGAAGGCCCAGGAAAGCAAGTCAGGGAATGCTGGTTCAATGGGACGGCAGCCCTCATAAATGGTTTGGGGACGATCAGCCGCCCTGTTGTCTGCTTGATGCCATAGATGATGCAGACAGCAAACTGCTTGCAGCAGTGTTCGTACCTGTCGAGAATTCAGAAGGTTATTTACGGCTTCTCAGCAGATTGTTGATACGGCACGGCATCCCAATGGCCATTTACCATGACCGGCATAGCATCTTTGTGCGTACCGACGATCTATGGACAATAGAGGAGCAGATGCAGGGACGTCAATACCCGACACATATAGGCAGAGTTCTTGAAGATCTCAATATATGTTCTGTACAGGCATATTCTCCTCAGGCCAAGGGGCGTGTTGAAAGAGGCTTTGGAACGTTGCAGGACCGACTTATCGCTGAACTGGCCATTGAAGGAATAACCGACATGAAAGAAGCCAATAAATGTCTTGAGAGGACTTTCATTCATCGCTACAACAGGAGGTTTGCCCAAAAACCCCAATCCTCCACCAGTGCATTTAGAAAAATCTTCAAACCTGAAATATACCTTAAAGTCTCATACGCATATGAAGCAGTTGTTGGAAACGATAACTGCGTGCGCCTTGGTGGACTCATTATCGATATACCGGAACCCAGCCCCACAAAGTCGTTCGCTAAAAAGAAGGTGTTCGTAAGACAACATCTGGATGGTAAATGGACTGTATGGGATGGTGATAATAAGATCGCAGCTCATAAAAGCACCCCTTTGAAAGAACCTGTCAGGTCCTGGAAAATCAGAAAACCCAGTCAACGCCGATATGGTAAAGAAGCCTTGCAAGTTTATATATCTTCAAAACCAGCCGCTCCCTCAAGGGGACATATTCCTGTTGCACTTAGGGGGACATATTGACTTTGCTTAAACAGAAATAAATGAGTATGGGGTAAGGGTCCCCCGCAGATTTGTGCCAAATCTATAGCGCGGGGGCATCGTCCCAAATGATTTGCTTCTCAAATCAAAAAGAGGGTGGGACTCGCAGGTGAAAGCCACTGAGCGGAATCGAACCGCTGACCTGATCATTACGAGTGAACTGCTCTACCATCTGAGCTACAGTGGCGCCTGATGAAGTTCTATATAATACAATACAAGATGTCGGCTATTCTACAATTTGTCAGAGTCGGGATCAAGACGGAAGTCTGGTGTTCAATGAATATATAATATTATGAATGAACGGCTTTAAGGAGATAGTGAAATGGTTTATTAACCGGCGCCTTCTGCTATCCGTTCTTCTTCTTCCTGGCGTGTCTTGCACTCAATACAGTATGTGGTAACAGGCCTGGCTTCCAGGCGCTTGAGCCCGATCTTATTACCGCACTCTTCACATATCCCGTAATCGGCGCTGTCAATGCGTTCAATGGTCTCTTCGATCTTTTTGAGGAGCATGCGCTCCCTGTCCCTGAGCCTTAATATGAAGTTCCTGTCGGTCTCAGCGGTTGCCTGATCACCCATGTCGGGAAAATTGATCTCGCCCGGGAGTGTGCTAAGTGTCTCCTCAGCCTCTTTCAAAAGGGATGCTCTTTGAGAAAGCAGGTTTTGTTTGACCTGGTGTATTACCTTTGCTCTTCGTGAAAGCGTAAGGGGTTTTTTTGCTCTGGTTTTCTTTTTGGCCGCAACAACGGGCTTCTTCTTTGTAGCGGGCTTTTTCTTTGCTGTAGTAGTTTTCTTTTTCACGGTCGTTTTCTTTTTAGCTGTAGCGCATTTCTTTTTAGATGTTTTACAGACAGATTTCTTTGCCTTGGCTTTTGTCGTTTTTTTCTTAACAGCTTTAACTTTTGCTTTTGCTTTCTTTGCCATGTTTCACCCTTAGATAGAAAGTAGTATTTTAAATAAGTTGTAAATTAACAGATTTATATCCAGTAAGTCAAATCGTTTTTTTAGTATACATTATCTTGACAAAGCACCTGTCTTTTACACATGATTTATATAGCCGAATTAAGCGGTGCGTAGCATCCGCTTCAATGAGACTTATGCTTGTGGTATAAACATAAATTGAACAGAGATATATTTCCTATATCCGTTCTATGCTCTCGACCTTAAGTAGTACCTGATTTTAGATATAGGAGGTTAAATTATGCTTCTTGGAGTTAATGTTGACCATGTTGCGACTGTAAGAGAGGCGAGGAAAGCACTTGAACCTGATCCCGCGATAGCAACTGATCTTGCGGTCCGCGGAGGAGCCGATGGTATTACCATACATCTGAGAGAGGACAGGAGACATATCTGCGACAGTGACCTGAAGAAGATAAGACGCAGGGTCTCCATAGAGCTTAACCTCGAAATGGCCGCAACGGACGAGATGGTAGGGATAGCTTTAAAAACAAAACCTGACCTCGTGACACTTGTGCCTGAAAAAAGAGTGGAGCTTACGACCGAAGGCGGACTGGATCTTAATAAGAGCGGCAAGAAAATAAAAAAGGCGATCGATGCTATCCAGGGCAGGGGCATTCCAGTCAGCCTCTTTATTGATCCGTCTCCGGCAGATATTCAGATATCAAAAGATATCGGCGCTCAAATGATCGAGATACATACTGGACTGTACGCAAACGCAAAGGGCAAGAAGCAGACAGCGGAACTTAACAGGGTCAGGAAGTCGGTAAAAAAGGCACTTGATCTGGGACTTCTTGTAAATGCCGGACATGGATTGGATTATACTAACGTTAAAAGGATTGCTGCGATCAAGGGCATGAGGGCGCTTTATATCGGACACAGCATTATTTCCAACTCTATTTATCTTGGGCTCGAGAAGGCGGTCAGAGAAATGAAGAAGCTTATCAAGAGCGCTTCTAAAGCTAAGCGGTAAATTTGATATGATCTACGGTATAGGCACAGACATTGTAAAAATAGACCGCATAAAACTTGCCGCTGAAAAATGGGGCGACAGTTTTATTGAAAAGATCCTCACGCCTAAAGAGATATCGTATTGTTACGGGAAAAAAGAACCTTATCCTTCTTTTGCGGTGCGGTTTGCGGCAAAGGAGGCGCTTGTAAAGGCCATTGGCGGCGAGGTTCCAGTCAGGATGAAGGACATTGAGGTTTTAAATGACACAAAGGGCAGGCCCTCTATCAAGGTTAGTAATCAGCTTGAGGTATTCTTTGAAGAAAAAAAGATATCCCGGTGCCATTTGTCTCTCAGTCATGAAAAAGAATTCGGTGTGGCATCAGTAGTGCTTGAAGTCTGAACGACATAAATATAGCGGGGGCGGCATGTTAAAGGTAGTGACCGCAAATGAGATGCAGCGGATAGACCACGTAACTATTAAGAAGTACGGTCTCTCCGGTCTTGTCCTGATGGAAAGGGCAGGTCTCTCTGTAGTAGAAAAAATAAATAAATTATTTATTCAGGACACAGACAAAAGAAAGATAATTGTTCTCTGCGGAGGCGGGAATAACGGCGGTGATGGTTTTGTTATCGCGAGGCTGCTCAATGAGCAGGGCGAGGACGTTGAGGTTTATCTGACCGTCAGCGCGCGCAGTTTAAAGGGGGACGCGAAGATTAATTATGATGCCGCAAAAAAATTCGGCGTAAAGATATATCCCATGCCGAAGTTTCTGAGATCACGCCCTTTAAATACAATTATTGTTGACGCCCTTCTCGGAACAGGATTGAGCAAGGAAGTAAGACCACTGCTTTCCAGAGTAATTAATAAAGTGAACAGGATGAGTTCTCTGGTCGTTTCAGTAGATATCCCGTCAGGTATTTCATCTGACACCGGGCTGGTAATGGGCTGCGCGGTGAAGGCCGGACAGACTGTTACCTTCGGCCTGCCTAAGAGAGGACACCTCCTTTATCCCGGGGCTGAGCATACAGGCCGCCTCTTCGTAGAGGATATAGGGTTTCCGGGTAAACTGTTAGAGTCCGCGAAGAAGGGTGTCTATATGTTCCAGAGAAACGACGCACTTGAGATGCTTCCTGAACGTCCGGATTATTCTCATAAGGGGACGTACGGACATGTGCTTTTGGTGGCGGGCTCAAAGGGGAAGACTGGTGCAGCACTTATGGCTGCCAGGGCATGTTTAAGGACAGGTGCCGGTCTTGTGACCATTGGTGTCCCGGAGACGCTCGTTAATACATTTCAGTCAAGGGTCACTGAAGAGATGATACTCCCGCTTCCTGACAGGGGAGACGGCACGTTTTCTTATAGTGCCGCAGATACCATTATAGACTTCATGAAAAAAAGCGGGACCGTGATGGCTATCGGTCCCGGTATGTCGGTTGACAATGAAATATCCAGGCTTGTTGCCTCCCTAATAACCGGATTGGAAAAGCCGGTTGTTATTGATGCCGACGGGTTGAATGCGATCGCTGGAAAGACAGGCATCCTCAAAAAGAGCAGGGCACCAATCATTCTCACGCCGCATCCCGGTGAAATGAAGAGGCTCCTGCGGAGTAAGCAAGAAGTTGAAGTGGACAGGATAGGCACGGCGGTCTCTTTTGCGAAAAGGACCGGAACGTATCTTTTGCTCAAAGGGGTGCCAACTGTTGTAGCGACCCCGGTCGGAGGGGTATTTCTGAATACGACCGGCAATCCCGGAATGGCAACGGCCGGTACAGGCGACGTGCTGACCGGGATGATAGCGGCATTGCTTGCACAGAAATTAACCGCGGGGCATGCTTCGATCCTCGGAGCTTATCTGCACGGTCTTGCCGGGGATATGGCAGCCGTAAAGAAAGGCGGGCGTTCACTGACGGCTTCGGATATTATAAAGGCTATACCCGTTGCCCTTAGATCAATTTCAGATTAACTTAACCTTCCTTGTTAAATGTGATAATGGAACTGCTTGTAAAACCACCGAATATTGAGCACCAGGGTATAAGGGCTTTTTTTACTACAAAAAAAGTCTGTAAAGGGATAAGACCTTCCAGAAATCTTCTTTCGGAAGAATTCGATATCCCCGAAGATAATATATATCTGCCGGTCCAGGAACATACAAACAAGATCCATCTGCTTGAATCAGGATTGGGACCTGTGGTTGCTGATGCGGTTATCACTGCCAGGAAGAACTTTCTGATCGGGGTACTGGTGGCCGATTGTGTTCCCGTCCTCCTATATGACAAAGTGAAAGAGGTGATAGGCGCTGTTCACGCGGGCTGGAGAGGGACAGCCGGGCGTATCCTGCCTGATACGATAAAAATGATGCATGAGAAGTTCTCTTCTTCACCTGAAGATATTTCCGTGGCGATCGGGCCGAGTATAAAACAGTGCTGCTATGAAGTAGGAGAAGAGGTTACGAAGAGGCTGTTGGACGCAACGGGTGACGGTGATTATTATATTAAAAAAGACGGGAATTGTTTTGTTGATATAGCATTTGCAAATAAGATGCAGGCGCTGGATACGGGTATTCCCCATGAGAATCTCTGGCTTTCCGGGGAGTGCACTTTCTGTAATCCGGATAAATACCATTCCTACAGGTATTCGAAGGAAAATGCGGGGAGGCAGGGCGGATTTATTGGAATGTGGTAATATATTGAAATAAAAGATCAATAAAGAAAAAATAAAAATAAGAACTTTGTCCTGATGGAGGGAAGATGCTGAAAGCAAAAGATATTATGACTGTGGATGTTTTTACCGTAAAACCTGAAACTACAGTTGAAGAACTTGCAAGACTCTTAATAGAACATAAGATAAGTGGTGTGCCTGTAGTAGGTGATGATGATCAACTGATCGGCGTAGTAACCGAGAATGATCTTATCAAGAAGAACGCGCGCCTGCATATTCCGACGATAGTAAGGCTTTTTGATGCCTACTTTCTGCTGGATTCAAACAAGATGGAAGATGAAATTAAAAAGATGGTAGCTGTTACGGTTGATGAAATATGCAATAAGAAGATTGTCTCGCTGACAGAAGAGACTTCTCTTGAAGAGATTGCGACCATAATGTCGGAAAAGAATATTCACCTGCTTCCGGTTCTCCGGGACGGAATGGTCGTTGGTATAGTAGGTAAGGCGGACATAGTCAAGTCTATGACAAAATGAAGCTTCAAAGTAAGAGTGAGGCGGAGACCAGGGATATCGGCCGTAGAATAGGAAAAAGGCTGAAGCGAGGGAATGTGGTTTGCCTTTATGGAGACCTTGGCGCAGGGAAGACAACGATGGTTAAGGGGATCGCTTCTGCCCTCGGGATCAGTGAAAGAGACATCACCAGCGCCAGCTATACCATTATTGCTGAATATAACGCTGGCGTGACTTTTTACCATATTGATCTTTACAGGTTAGCACCTGAGCAGGTCCCTGACCTGGGTCTGCATGAATATCTGGGTTCGGATGGTATATCGGTTATTGAATGGGCTGAACGTGCTGAGGGGGAGGTCCCTGATGACAGCATACGCGTTAGACTTAATCATAAAGAAGAGGATCTCAGGGAGATCGAGATAAGGGGAATGGAAGTATGAGGAAGATTGGGATAATCGCAAAGAAGGGTGAGCCGGAGGCTGTTAAGGCAGTAGTGGAATTTCTGAAGTGTCTTAAGGGCCGCGAGTTCAAGTTCTATATCGAGAGTGAACTGGCTTCGCTGATCAATGTCAAAGGACATCCTGTAAAGGATATTCCTGCAAGATCGGACATTATAATAGTCTTCGGCGGCGACGGCACACTGTTGGGCGTTGCAAGGCTCGTCGGGAGCCGAGGGACTCCGATACTCGGAGTGAATTTGGGCGGTCTCGGGTTTATTACTGAGTTGGGAAGAGATGAGATCTGTGAAAATATAGACATGGTCTTTTCGGAAGAGTGCTGCTTTGAGGAGAGAATAATGCTGTTGGCCGATGTTTACCGCGGCCGGAAGAAAATAGCGCAGCAGAGCGCGCTTAATGATATCGTATTAAATAAAAGCGCCCTGGCAAGGATGTTAGAGCTGGACCTTGATATTGACGGTCAGTATGTAAGCTCTTTCAGGGCCGACGGGTTAGTAATATCGACCCCCACCGGTTCAACGGCACATTCGCTTTCAGCCGGGGGCCCGATCCTATACCCGACGCTGGAGACTTTTTTAATAACGCCTATCTGTCCGCACACACTGACCAGCAGACCCATCGTTTTGCCGGATACACTCAATATCGAGATCCACATAAAGAGAGGGGAAGATGCCTATCTCACCCTTGACGGACAGGTGGGAGTCCCTATGGAAACGAATGACAGGATAAAGATCAAAAAAGCAGATTACAAGGCCAGGTTTCTTACCTTGCATGACAGGGATTATTTCAAGGTATTAAGGACTAAGCTGAAATGGAGCGAGTGATCCCTGTTTTCCAGAAATATAAAATATGCATAATAAGGACAAAGTGTTGAACAGGCTTTACAGGGCGATTGAGTTATACCGTGAACTCGGTTTTGAATATCTACCTCTCAAGAAAGATGATGTCGAGGGTTTTCTGAAAAGGAACGTGGCCCGCGAAGCTTATCCCTCCCCTAAGCTGAAGAAAGAGGCAGCTGTTTGGCAGGGTAATAAGGCAGACGGGCTGAAGGTGTTGAAGGATAAGATAAGCGACTGTAAGAGGTGTAAACTTTCGGAGACCCGTAATAACATTGTCTTTGGCGAGGGTTCCCCGAATGCGGACATCATGTTCATAGGTGAAGGGCCGGGCAGAGAAGAGGACCTGCAGGCAAGACCGTTTGTGGGTGACGCCGGAAAACTGCTTACCAACCTTATAGTTAAGCTCGGCCTGAAACGTGAAGATGTTTATATTGCTAACATCGTCAAGTGTCGCCCTCCCGGCAACAGAAACCCCGAGGACGATGAGGTCGCATCATGCAGCTCTTTTGTAGAGGAGCAGATCGGAATGATCAGACCGAAGGTGATCGTATGTCTCGGCAGGATCGCGGCGCAGGCACTGCTCAAGGTCAAAACCCCTATATCCAGGATGAGGGGAAATTTCTTTCAATATAGTGATATCCCAGTCATGCCGACGTTCCATCCTGCGTATCTACTGAGAACCCCCAAAGACAAGTGGCTTACATGGGATGATATGCAGAAGGTGCTCAAGAAACTGGGATAATGGGTATAGATCGCCGGGAACAGCCGGGATTAAAGTTTTGATTTGTGTTGGCCGTTTTAATCTTTATCTGAAGTACATTTCATCTGTACATTATTAAGGAGAAAAATGAAGAGGTTATGGGCACCCTGGAGGATGGAGTACATCCTTGACGAGAACAAACATGATAGCTGCCTGTTCTGCGATATATCAAAAACCGGAAAGAAAAAGGTGGAAGATAAAAAGAATTTAATACTTTACAGGGGAAAGCACTGTTTTGTTTTGATGAATCGCTATCCGTATAACAGCGGACATCTGATGGTCGTCCCTTACTTCCATACCCCTGATTTTGGGGGATTGTCAGATGATATCTTGTTCGAATTCATAAAGACAGTGAACAGGTCCACGGACCTGCTGAAAAAGGCCCTGAGTCCCGATGGGTTCAATATAGGCCTTAATTTTGGCAAGGTTGCCGGCGCTGGTATGGAATCCCATATGCATCTGCATATTGTTCCCCGCTGGACCGGTGATACTGACAGTATGCCCATTATCGCTGAGACGAGGGTGATGCCGGAGCATCTGAATAAGACTTATGCTAAGCTGAGCAGGCTTTTTTCGAAAATGGAGCTTTCTTGACAGGATCGCCCCAGTGTTTTAAAAGAAAAAGCTTTTATTCAGGCGAGGTTACCGGAACCAGACATGTAAAAATGAAATTAATATCTTGCGAATATGTGAGGTAGTATTTTTTAAAATACTATGTTAAACTTCTAAGTTAAGTTTTTACGGGAAAAAATATGAAAGAAAAAGATATATTTGACGAACTAATTGAGGTTGGGAAAAAGCGGGGACAACTCACTTATGATGAGATAAATGAGGCCCTTCCGTCCGAGTTTTTTACACCTGACGAGATAGAAGACCTTATGGACCTCCTCAATGATATGGGAGTGCGTATTGTTGATGCTGACGAGGCAGCCCCGAAGGAAGAAGCTGCAGCCCCTGAGTATGAAAAGACAGAGGACCTTGTACAGGCTTATTTCCATTCAATGGGTGATATTTCGATCCTTACGAAGGATGAGGAAGTGGAGCTTGCCAAGAAGCTGGAAGAGGGCAAGGAAATAATCGCGGAGATAATCAGACCGATCGGAATAACCATAAGGATCAGAGAGCTTTACGACAGTGATGAATCCATGGCTGAAATGCTGGATGAAGAAATGTTGACCCTTGTGATAGAGACAACCCTGGAACAGCTTGAGGCGATGGTTAGAGAGTCCCGGATATTAAACAAGGAGCTCATCTCTTACGGCGGGACGGTCAAGTCACTCAGGGCCCTCATAAAAAATGAAAAGGGCAAAAAGAGGATCAGGGCAGCAATCCTGGCTGAAATGGAGAACCTATTCGGCCGGGTATACAAGGCTTTCAGGAGGATCGAGAGTGAGAGCGGAATAAAGATCGAAGCACTGTTATTTATCTGGGAAAGGATAAATAAGGTACAGTCCTTTGTTCTTGAAGCAAAGAATGAACTGATCACCAGAAACCTCAGGCTTGTTGTAAATATCGCAAAGAATTATGTCGGCAGAGGACTGCCGCTTCTCGACCTTATCCAGGAAGGAAACATTGGCCTTATGAAGGCAGTCGATAAGTTCAAATATGAAAAGGGATTCAAGTTCAGTACATATGCAACCTGGTGGATCAGGCAGGCCATAACAAGGGCGCTTATTGACCAGACAAAGACGATCAGGGTGCCGGTCCATATGATGGAATTTTATAACAGGGTTACCAAGGCATCCAGAGAGCTCACACAGGAACTCGGCAGGGAGCCGTCTGACGAAGAGATAGCAAAGAGGCTCACAGTGCCTACCAGGAAGGTCGAAGAGGTCTTCAGAGCTATCCAGGACCCGATCGCGCTTCAGACACCGGTCGGTGATGAAGACACCGAGCTTGAAGATTTTATCGGTGACAAGAACAGCCCTTCACCTTATACTGACGCTGAAAATAAAGAAATATCCGGTTATATCAAGAAGGTCCTCGGCACCTTGACCCCTAAAGAGGAGAAGGTCATCAGGATGAGGTTCGGTATCGGTGTTGACAGGGACCATACCCTTGAAGAGGTTGGCAGGCACCTGACGATCACAAGGGAGAGGGTAAGACAGATCGAGGCAAAGGCCCTCAGGAAGCTGAAGCATCCGAGCAGGCTCAAGGCCCTTAAGGCGCTGGTTAGTACATAAGATCAGTTCGTTTCTGCAAGTTTATATCCCCGCTGGAATTAAATCGTGGTATTTTATTAATATAAAGTGTAAAATATGTTTACGGTATATTTGCTTTGAGTTCAGAAAACATGAAGATATGACGATAAAGTATCAAATGGGGGTATTTGAACAATGAAAAAAAAGCAATTGAGTTTCTTTATTTCCTTAGTGCTTTTTATAGGTTTATCATTCGCACAATCTGCTGATGCAACGACAATACTGTCACAGACCAGAGTTATGCCTGGTGATTCTGCTCCATATGATAGTGTGCCTGCTTCTTACTTCGATGATGCCGACGTTAATGAGTGTTCTGGGACTAATAGAATTTGTCTTCTTGCTGAGAATTTTATGATGCCTAATGCCGGCACAGTAGACAAGCTTACGATGTGGGGCGGTTACTGGCATGGAAGTACCCCGCCTGCAACTGAAGTCTTTAACATTGTCTTACATAATGACTTAGCGGGTTCTGTTGGGACAACTATAGCTGATCCTTCGTTCAGTTTTATCAGGACTAATGTCGGGACTGTTAAGCAGAAATGGTGGGGTGGAAGCACGACTACTATAGACTTTGAATATACCTTTACCTTGGATACCCCTGTTGCCCTCGACACGGGTAACTACTGGGTTGAATTCTATGGTGATACAACAGGGCATTCCGATGGTAATGATTTTTTCTGGAGATTTGGCAATCTTGACCCGATCAATGGAATTGATGGACTTGCATGGGCAGATGGGGTTGCCCCGGGGATTAACTGGGTAAATTCTCCAGGAAACCTTGCTATGGAGGTTTCTGGAACAATGGATTCCGACTTGATACCAATGGTGCCAGAACCTGTTAGCTCATCTCTCTTTATTATAGGGCTGGTAATATTGGGATTCAGAAGGTCTTGGAAGGGAAAAGCATCTGTTTAAGAGCTAAAAAAATATATTAAAAAAGGGAGAGGTTTTAAAACCTCTCCCTTTTGATTTTTGAGTTTGAGATCTCTTCTACTTCTGTCCCCAGAGATCCCCTATTGATATCTCTGTGGCACTTTTCACGATGACTGCGGTGGACGTGGCCGGCTCGGTCTTTATGATCTGTAACTTGCCTACGGGCCTTCTGATTGGTTTCTCGGAGATCGCCTGGAAGACGTCGCCTACCTCTACACCGGCATCACTGCCTTTATCAAGGTATATAATGTTCCCTGTAGATGATATCTCGGAGTTTATACGTGACTCTATAATGTAACCCGATATGTCCGGCGTTCTCGGGTTATCGACAACAAGGGGTGGCTCTATCTCTTTGAAAGGCAAGAGTCCGTCGCCTACCGTAATATCATCGAATGTGGTCTTTATCCGAGCCTTTAGTACGTTGTTGTCCGATCCGATAATTTCGAGTGTCCCTGATATTGCTATCTGCTCGCCCATCTTTTCCCCTGTAATCGGGTGACGGACCTTTTTAACGGACTTGATCGTATAGTAGGTGCTTCCGGGCTTTGAGCTGCCGCTTGTTTCAATGTATACAATGTCACCTCTATCAACGAAACGGCTGCCATTTTCCGTGAAAAGTAATTTACCTATGCCGGGGAATTCTGGTTCTATCCAGCCGCTTGCAATGAAGTTTTTTTGGTCGATAATATATTTGTTCAATGACTCGGCAGGGAACTTGAAGACAAGATTAGTCAACGGCTCCAGTGCTTTTCGTTTTAATATGGACAGAGGCATTTTTCCAGGTGGTAGAGCTAACAGTTCTTCTCTGGAAGGGATAATTAGTCTTGTTCCTGGATAAATAAGGTCCGGGTTCCTGATATGCGGGTTTACGTTCCATAACCTGGGCCAAAGGAACGGGTCTTCAAGTTTATTGCCTGAAATACTCCATAAGCTGTCCGTTTTTTTAACAACGTAATCTTCTGATGCGTTCTCCTTGGCGTCTGCTGTCCCTTGGATAGTATCCATAATAAGGCCTGCTGAAATAAGAAAGATCAAGGATAAAATTGCGAAGATTATTTTTTTCATGTTAATTCCCCTGTCCTTTTTGAAAATGATTCAAATTAGGCATCTAAGTTAAGATAAAGCAATACTGAGTTTGTGTCAAGTGCATTTAGCGTTTTCGGAAGTCCGTCTCATTTCTGCAATCTGCTTATCGGCATGAAGAGAGATCAAATCTCAGGTCGTATAATGTGCGTTGATCTCAATATACTTCTCTGTCAGGTCGCAGGTAAGGACTTTTGTGGACTGCTTGCCCGCACCCAAATTGATAGTGATCGTTATTTCCCTGCCGGCCAGGAGTGTGCTGGCGGTCTTTTCCCTGCCGGTTCCGATCCCCTTGCTTACAAGTTTGACTTTATTGAAAAAAATATCGATCTTGTTTTCGATAAGCTTTGCTCCTGAGGCCCCGGCGGCAGAGATGACCCTGCCCCAGTTGGGATCATTTCCGTATACCGCAGTTTTGACGAGCATGGAATTGGCTATTGCCGATGCTGCCTTTTCAGCGTCTGATTCGGATCTGGCACCATTTACAACGACTTCTATTATCTTTGTCGCGCCTTCACCATCTTCCGCGATCATCCTCGAGAGTTCATACGTAACGCCGCTTAATGCGCCTTCGAATTTTTTGTAATAGGACGATCTCTTTGTCAGAGGGGTGTTTCCGAGGTTGCCGTTCGACATTATCATTGCGGTATCATTAGTACTTGTTTCATTGTCGACCGTCAGCCTGTTTAAGGACTTGTTTACCGCCTTCCTGAGCGCGGAGTCGAGCGCTTTTGCGTTTATAGCGATGTCCGTGAATAAAAAGCAGAGCATGGTGGCCATGTCCGGGCGTATCATACCAGCGCCTTTGGCAATGCCTGCGATCGTTCCGGTTTTCCCGTTGATCTTTATTTTCCTGGAAGCAAACTTAGGGAATGTGTCTGTTGTCATTATTGCGGCCGCGGCCTTGTCCATGGAGGCTGGCGAGAGATTCTTGATAAGTTCTGGCAGTGCTTTTTCGATCTTATTTACAGGAAGGGGCCTGCCTATGATGCCTGTAGATGAGACATAGACCAGCTCTTCAGAGATTCCCAGTTTCCTGGCCAGTTCCGTATTTATTTTTTTTGCGTCTTTGTCGCCCTGTTTACCGGTGCATGCGTTGGCATTGCCGCTGTTAATTATGATTGACTGCCCTTTATTCGAAGCTATTTTTTTTATGGCGAGTTTTACCGGCGCGGCCTTGATCCTGTTGGTCGTAAATACTCCGGCGGTTACTGCGGGAGTTTCAGAGAATATCAGCGCGAGATCCATTTCGCCCGATTTCTTTATCCCGGACTTAATGCCGGAAAATTTGAATCCGGGGACGACGATCTTTTTATTATTAGGTGTACGCTTCATCAGGGGGAGGGCGGCAGGGTCATCAGCCCGGCAGTTTCATCAAAGCCATACATGATGTTCATGTTCTGCAAAGCGGCACCGGATGCTCCCTTTAACAGGTTGTCGATCGTACTAATTATGATCAGTGTCGGCTTCTTGCTGCTACGGCTGTCCAGAAAGATCGATATGTCACAGAAATTACTGCCCTTAACGGCCTTTGTTGCCGGAAGCACACCGTTCTGAAGGACCCTTACGAATGGTTCGTTCCCGTAAAAGTCCCTGTAGAGCTTCTGGATCGCTGGAAGTGCCGTTTTCTTTTTCAACTTTACATATATAGTGCTGAGCATACCCCTGTCCATTGGTATGAGATGGGGTGTGAATATTATCTTCAGGTCCTTCTTTGAAAGAGCACTCAGCTCCTGTTCGATCTCCGGCGTATGGCGGTGGACGGTAATGCCGTATGCATTTACAGACTCATTTACTTCACAGAACATAAAAGGCTGCGTGGGTGTCCTGCCGGCTCCTGATGTTCCGGATTTTGAATCCGCAATTATTGAATCCGTATCTATGAACCCTTTTCCGATCACAGGTGCAAGGCCGAGTATTATACTTGTGGGATAACATCCGGGATTCGCCAGTATGGAAGCCTTCCTTATCTTCTCCCTGTTTATCTCGGGAAGCCCGTACACGGCCTTTTTAAGTAAGGGTGAATAATTGTGTGGCGTCGCATACCATTTTTTGTATACTGCCGCGCTCTTCAGCCTGAAATCCGCTGAGAGATCGATCACCTTTTTGCCTGATTTGTGAAGGAATGCTACTGTTTCCTGCGAGGTCTTGTGCGGAAGACAGAGAAAAAAGAGGTCTGCCTTTTTCACAAGCTTCTTTAAGTCCATCAGCTCGAATTTCAGTCCGGTGTTCCTGATATTCAGAAATATGTCAGTTACGAGAGTTCCAGCCAGCTTTTGCGATGTGACGGCAGTGATCTTTACATTGGGATGGGATAAAAGCAACCTAAGCAGCTCACAGCCTGTATATCCACTTCCTCCTAATATGGCGACTTTTAACATGTGAAATTATCCCTTATAAATTGTCCGGTTAGTAATTGTCTATACCACGGGCATAAGTTTCGTACGAATATATGAAATTATAATTTCATATATTCAACTCAACTTTACGATAATATGTCCAGAGATAAAAATCAATGCCCAAAACTAAAATAGTTTTGGGCATTCTGAATTGACATATATGTTTTGCTGACTGTAATTCTGTAAAATTATCTCTTCGAAAACTGGAAACGGGCCCTTGCACCTTTCTGGCCGTATTTTTTCCGTTCTACTGCTCTCGGATCTCTAGTCAACAAACCTTCTTTTTTGAGTTGTCCCCTGAAATCCGAATTTACGACCAGGAGCGCCCTTGATATCCCGTGTCTTATCGCATTGGCCTGTCCGCTGAAACCGCCGCCTTTTACGCGAATGTTTATATCATATTTTCCCATGACTGCAACCAGGTTAAGGGGCTGCTGAACGATCATTTTCATTGTCTCGTAAGGAAAGTACTGATCGAGAGGCTTTTTGTTGATCGTGATGTTTCCTTTTCCGGGGGTCATGAATACCTGTGCAATGGATGTTTTTCTCCTACCGGTTGCATTGTATTGGATATCTGCCATATTTAAAAAACTCCTTACTGTTTGCCTGGATTTAATGTTTCAGGGTTCTGGGCTTGATGCGGATGCTCAGGGCCGCTGTATACCTTTAATTTACTTATCTGTTGTTTTGCGAGCTTGTTCTTCGGCATCATTCCGCTGACTGCCGATATGATGATCTTTTCGGGAGTTTCTTCCATTATCTCTTTGGCAGTCGCCATCTTGATCCCTCCCGGATAGCCGGTGTGATGGTAGTACTTTTTCTGTTCAAGCTTGTTTCCTGTAAACCGGACCTTTTCTGCGTTTACGATCACGACAAAATCTCCTGTATCCGTGTGCGGAGTATAGATCGCTTTGTTTTTGCCTCTCAGTATGTCAGCAACTTTTGTGGCAAGCCTTCCAACAACCAGGCCGTCGGCATCAATAACATGCCACTTTCTTTCAACGTCTGTATCTTTAGCAAATATAGTTTTCATAGTTCCTCTCTAAGACATTCAGATAATTAAGCTTATAATGATAATGTAAAGTCAGCTTGGTTGTCAAGGCTTGCTTGAAAAAAACAAGGAATTACTTGTTTTTATACCCTGTTGCAGGCACGGTGGGACAACTGGTCCCAAGTGTTGGCATCAAGGTCATTTGTATATTCTTCCAAAGAGTAGGCCATGCTGCATTCCATGCAGCGTAGTTCAACGCTCTTTCAGCCAATTTTCAGAGTTAGCTTTCCTTCACATTCTCTGCATTTCATACCGGATTCACGAGACATATAGATATTCTCCCAAGTAATAAGTATTAATTAACAACTAATTAATATAATACAATTGATCGTAAAAAGTGAAGGGGAATCTTATTCTTGGCATTTTTTTTGCGGACCTGAAGTGATAACTATTGTTGTTTGCTTGATTTTTATATCCGAATTTGTTAAAAAACAGAACAACTATACAAATCCTTTACACGTGATTTTTACACACTGAAGCTTTTAGCGTTATTTATTACTTATGATACTGTATACGTAAGGGAGGCCATACTGGTTTTTAAAAGAAGTTTTTTTTCAGGATTTAATTCTACACAGAGATTTTGTCTTTTCTATCTATCTCTTTTTCCCCTTTCATATTTATTGTTATCTGTTCAGATAGTAAATATTATAATTTCAAGCAAAACGGAGATAGTGTCACTGGTATGACAAAAGAATCACTTAAGGATAAGACGGTTATTGTTAGCGGGGGCTCAAGGGGAATAGGCAGGGCCGTTGCCATGGAGCTGGCAAGAGAAGGAGCGAATATAAGCTTTAATTTCCGGAGCAGTGAATCAGAAGCAAAGGAACTGGAAAAAGAGATCCAGGTGCTGGGGGTCAAGGTCAAAGGATCTCAGGTTGATATAAAGGACTATGATGCTGTCAAGTCATGGGTTACTGATACGGTTAGTTTGTTTGGCGGTCTTGATATTGTTGTGAATAATGCCGGTATTACTAAAGACGGGGCGCTCGCCCTTATGAGCCCGGATAACTGGAAAGAAGTGATCTCTACAAATCTTGACGGTACATTTAATCTCACGAAGGCGGCAATCTTGATATTTATGAAGCAGAAAAGCGGCAATGTCATCAACATTACATCCGTGAGCGGGGTGATGGGCATGGCCCGTCAGACCAACTATGCGGCCTCGAAATCAGGAATAATCGGGTTCTCCAAATCTCTTGCAAAAGAGGTTGCCGCGTACAATATCAGAGTAAATGCTGTTGCCCCTGGTTTTATTGAGACGGATATTCTTAAAGATTTGAAGGAAGATTATATGGAGCAAATGATAAGAAAGATACCTTTGGGCAGGCTGGGTGAATCGGTGGAAGTTGCAAAGGTAGTAAAGTTCCTGGCAAGCAATGATTCTAAATATATTACAGGCCAGACAATAATTATAGACGGTGGACTGAGTTCAGCTTAATAATATGGATAACGGGATAGTAATAACAGGTCTGGGCGTGATCGCACCTAATGGCATAGGCAAGGAAAAGTTCTGGGACGCCCTTAAGGAAGGGCGGTCAGGGATAAAGCCT
>BDTS01000027.1 GCA_002897915.1 bacterium BMS3Bbin09
CCGATCTCAGTAAGGAAGATGTGGACCTAATATTTCTTGCCAAGGAGCTGGACGCTCTGCTTGTCACGGTTGACCACGGTGCGATCAAATGGGCCGAGAAGCTCGGGGTCAGGTGGCTTATCCCGACTGAGTTCAAGGAATACCTTCTGAGTTTTGTTGATACAAAGAAGAAATAGACTAAATTATACCCAGAGGGCATAAGTCTCATGGAAGCGAATGCTACGCACCGCTTAATTCGGCTTTATATACACATTTCCATTTTCAACTGATTTTCCCCAAACCATCCAATGATTGTTTTATCATAAGACTATGAGATTAATTCATAAACTGATCATGGGCTTTTTATTGGTTTCGTTATTAAGCGGAATTACCGGATATTATTCGGCGGATGTCAGCAGAGAAATATTACAGAAAACCTTTATAGAAACCGTTGAGTCCCTGGCCATCGAAATTTTTGATGAAATAGAGAATGATTTAAATAACAAAGTCAATATATTCCGTGAATATTCCTACGATACGTTTTTACAGAAAGAGGTCTTGAGATCAAATGAAGAATTCAGGAAGATGAAAAATGTTCAGGAATATATTGATAATAAAGACAGGGAATGGCGTTCTGTGCCGAAAGAGAAAATCACCGGTTTTATGCTGGGCCTCATAAACAATGACATATCAAAAACAATAAGAAAAAAGACCGGATTTTATGAAGACAGGAACGGTTATAAAGTCTTTCCTGAGGTATTTATAACAAATATATACGGAGCGAATATTGCTCAGACAGGGAAGACAACTGACTACAGGCAGGATGATGAAGAGTGGTGGCAGACCGCAAGGAGAGAAGGTTTGTATTTAGGAGATGCTTATGATGAGAGCGCGGATGTTTATTCCGTTGATATCGGGCTAAGGATCGATGATGAAAACGGAAATCCTATCGGTCTAATGAAAGTGGTCGTGAACATTGAAAGCATATTGAATCTATTAGAGAAGACTAAATCATTTGGTTTACATAAAGAACATAAGACAATGGAATATCAGATTACCACAAAAGACGGAAAACTGATCTATTCGACCAGGACCCTGGATTTTCTGAAGGATGTTTCCTATTTATTACCGGAAGAAAGTCCAATGTTAAAAAAGGAGCATTCAAGCGTAGCCACGCTTGTTCGTTATGACAAGGGAATATTCATTGTTTCTGCCTATTCGACGAAACCGGGAGATATAAAACAGGACTGGATACTTGTGGTCCGACAGGGAGCAGACGAATTATTCGCCCCTGTTACAAGATTAAAATATCAGATATTGACTGCCTCCCTGACCGTGATACTGGTAGGTATATTCATAGGGTTTCTCATCTCTAATTCTATCTCAAGAGCATTTAAGAAGTTGATAGATGCTACTGTCAGGATAGGCAAGGGGGACCTTGATATGGAGATTGAAGTAAAGTCAAATGATGAAATAGGTCAATTAGGAAGGGCGTTTAAGCAAATGATAGAAGACTTAAAAACCACAACTGTTAAACGTGATGAAATGGCATTGGAGATCGTTGAACGTAAGAAAGCTGAAGATGAGCTTAAGAGAGCACACAGGGAAATCGAGGAATGGAGCAGGGAGCTGGAGAAAAAGTTTAAAGACAAGACCGAAGAATTAAAGACAACTTACGGGCAATTGTTCCAGGCTGAGAAGCTATCTTCATTAGGACAAATGGCGGCGGGTATAGCACATGAATTGAACTCACCATTGACAGGATTAATATCAATGATAAAAAATTACAGGGATAAAGCCAAAAAAGGTTCGGATGAATATGGGCATCTGTCGCTTATGTTTGAAGCATGTGAACACATGTCGCAAATAATTAATGATTTTAACGCATTTTCCAGAAAACCGGAAACTGAGCATATAGAATTTGACTTAATTGAAGTCATTGAATCTTCATTGATTTTGATCATGAACCAGTTGAAAGTAAAAAATATTCTTGTGACCAAAGAATATTCGGATAAGCGTCATATAGTAAAAGGGAACAAGACTGAACTTCAGCAGGTTGTTTTGAATATTATCAGGAATGCAATTGATTCTATGTCTTACAACGGCAAGCTAATTATAAATGAAGATATCACCCCGGATAATAGAACTGTTGGGATGAAATTCATTGACAATGGCCGTGGTATTAAAAAAGAGGACTTTGAGAAAATATTTGAACCTTTTGTTACTATGACACCACAAGGGAAAGGAACAGGGCTAGGCCTTTCAGTTTCATATGCTATAATAAAAAATCACAGGGGAGAGATAAAAGTGGAAAGCGAAATTGGCAAGGGTGCAACGTTCACAATTCTCCTTCCTGCTGTTACTCCAGAGTTAAGTGGAAGGTGAAATGAATAGTAAGATCAAGATATTGATAGCTGATGATGAAGAGCTTATTCTGCTTGCCTGGAAGAAAGAGCTTGAGTCTGAAGGCTACAAAGTTATAACTGCATTAAACGGGAAATTGGCTGTTGAAGCGGCAGCTAAGGAGAAACCCGATATTGTGCTTACCGATCTGATCATGCCTGAAATGAATGGGGTTGAAGTCTGCCGGAAAATCAAGGAAATGTATCCAGACACTCAGGTAGTGTTTGTCTCCGGACATCCTGCACAAACTGAGAAACAGATAATGGATTTTATTGCTGCTGGGGGCAGGGATGAGTATTTAAGAAAACCCCTTCTTAAAGATGAAATTAAAACTGTTATTAATGGATTAGTGGAGGAGAGGATATAATCTTTATTTCCCGTATTAGCTAATAAAAAAGATTGCGAGGGATATCCCTACGTTACGTCCAACATCCTATCTAGCGATTCTTTTGCTTTGACTCTTATATCTTCGGGGACTTTTATAACATTGGTCATTTCTTCGAGGCAGGTCAATACGGTCTTTAGGGTAGTCTTTTTCATGTTCGGGCATACCATATCTTTGCGCAGGGGATAGAAGGTCTTATCAGGATTATCTTTTCTAAGCTTGTAAAGAAGCCCTGTCTCGGTGCCGATTATGAATTCTTTGGCGTCGGATGAAGCCGCATACCTGAGCATACCTGATGTGCTTGTCACATGGTCGGCCATTTCAAGGACCTCCATCCTGCATTCAGGGTGCGCGATCAAGAGAGCGTCAGGATGCTCGGCCTTTATGTTGTTAACGTCTTCGGCCCTTACTCTTTCGTGAACGTGACAGAAGCCGTCCCATGATATGACCTCTTTATCGGTGTTCTTGGCTATCCATGCCGAGAGGTTCTTGTCCGGTATGCATATGACCTTGTCGGTGTCGAGGGATTCGACTATCTTTACGGCGTTAGCGGATGTGCAGCATATATCGCTTTCAGCCTTGACGTCCGCGGTTGTGTTCACATATGTCACTACCGGCACGCCGGGATGGCGGTCCCTGATGTCCTGAAGCGTGAAATCCGCCGGGTAGACGCGGTCCTCGCCGTATTCGAAGCCCGGAAACTTATTGTTCATGTTCCTCGGTCCGATGGTGGTTATCATGTCAGCCATAGGGCAGCACGCGTCCATTACAGGCAGAAGAACTGTTTTATCGGGAGAAAGTATCGAGGCGCTCTCTGCCATGAAGTTGACCCCGCAGAATACGATCACGTCGCAGTCTTCGGTAGATGCTATTCTGGAGAGTTCGAGTGAATCACCCGTGTGGTCGGCTATGTCCTGCACCTCTTCACGCTGGTAATTGTGTGCTATTATGATCGCGTTCTTCTCTTTTTTGAGCTTCAGTATCTGATCGCGGATGTTCTCTATATCGCTCATGGAGGTTTATTTTAAACTTTTTTCTATAAATTTGGAAGGGTATGATTTTTATAGAAGGAAGGGGTGTTCGTATAAATGACCGATCCGTCTTTGAGGAAAAGCTTGTGTATCTGTGATGGCCCTTTGCGGACCACGCTATTTGAGTTTGAGAGTACTTGCCTGACGTATTTCCGTGTCTCGGCTATTGATGGTATCCCTCCGGACTTTTCGACAACCGTGGGGCCCGCGTTGTAGGCCGCAAGCGCTATATCGAGTTGGTCATTGAACCTGTCCAGCAGGTATCTCAGGTACCTGGTTCCGCCCTCTATGTTTTCTTCAGGGCTGAAGGGATCAATCTTCATCTCCCTTGCTGTTGACGGCATCAGCTGCATCAGCCCGACAGCGCCTTTTTTCGATACTGCCCCGGGGTCCCAGTTTGATTCAGCGGTTATAACTGCCTTTATGAGAGACGGTTCCAGACGGTATTTGTTTGACTTATTGATAATGATACGGTCGTAATCTTTCCTGTGATCTAAAGGTGCCTCTATGTGGACTCTGGCTTCGGGTATGTTCGTATAATGGATGGTGCCTTTGCTGTCCGTATACTTCACGATCCTGGCATGGGAGAGATTGCCGAAAGCGGTTATAAAAAGGATAAACATGCATGTAATCAGAATTATCCTCATATAAAAATCATAACATGGGTATGCTTCGCCGGTCAATTCCGGATCGCATTTCATGCGTTTTTACAGGCGGTTATAATAACGTTCCCTTGTGCTATAATTAAATTTCTTTAAAGCCGAATTAAGCGGTGCTTAGCATCCGCTTCAATGAGACTTATGCCCGTGGTATAAATTCAGGAGAAGACAGGAAGGTAATGAGTAAACCAATACTGGCAATAGTTGGAAGGGCGAATGTGGGCAAATCCACACTCTTTAACAGGATCGTGCGCAAGCGCAGCGCGGTTATAGAGGACGTTCCGGGCATTACACGCGACAGGCTGTATGGTGGCGGTGTATGGGAAGACAAGCAATTCCTTGTCGTGGATACGGGCGGATTCCTTTATGAGCCTGATGAAGAGATATATCAGGAAGTCAAGAACCAGGTGCTGATCGCGGTCGAAGAATCCGATGTTGTCCTTATGCTGATGGATTCGGACAGCGGGCCTCTCCCGCTGGATATCGAGCTTATTAATGAACTGAGAAAACAGAGCAAGAAGGTCTTTTACGCGGTCAACAAGGTCGACGGCCCCAAAAAAGAGGATGCCATGTATGATTTTTACTCGCTCGGTGTGGACCTGATGCCTGTTTCCGCCCTTAACGCGAATGGGTACGAGGAGCTTATGGACAGTATCGTGGCCCAATTCCCTGAAGGCGGAGAGGAAGAACCCGAATATCCCAGGGTATCGATCGTCGGGAAACCGAATGTCGGGAAGTCGACCCTGGTGAACGCCCTGCTCAGCAAGGACAGAATGATCGTAAGCAATATTCCCGGGACAACGAGAGACGCGGTCGACTCGGTATGCTCATTCTACAAAAAGAAATATACGCTTGTGGACACAGCCGGGATACGTAGAAAAGGCAAGATGGCCAGGACAGTCGAGAGATACTCTTATATCAGGACGATGATAAACGTTGAGGAGAGTGATATCGCGCTTATAGTCATCGACGCGTCCGAGGGGGCCGTGGAACTAGACCAGAAGATAGCGGGATTTGTTTATTCCGCCAGAAAGCCCTCGATCATCATAATGAACAAATGGGACCTTGTGGACAAGACTGATCTCTCTATCGAGAATTATGAAAAGGCGATATACCGTAAGCTATGGTTCATGCGCTATGCCCCTATAATAACCATTTCCGCGATGAGCAAGCAGAGGATGACGAAGGTCTTTCCGATCATCGATAATGTGATAGCCGAAGCTGGCAAAAGGATAACCACCAATAAGCTGAACCTCTTTCTTAAAGAGATTATTGCGCTAAAGGAACCTGTCTTGTACCGCAAGAGGAGGGTTAAGATATATTATATAACACAGGTCAAGACGAACCCTCCCGGGTTTACTATATTCACGAACCAAAAAGAGGGGATAACTGCCCAGTATTTGAGGTTTATTGAAAGAAATCTAAGGGAGAAATTCGGTTTTGTCGGCACTCCCATCGATATATATGTGAGGCAGAGGGGGAATAAAAAATAATATGTACTTGATCAAAACTCTTGGCAGAAGTGTGACCTCATTTTTCAGAAACGAGTGCTTTTACCTGGCTGCTTCAATAGCATATTTTCTTATCGTATCCCTTGTGCCCCTGAGCCTTCTTCTGGTCGCCCTGTTCGGGTATGTGCTGGGAGGCAACCAGGAGCTGTATAATTTTCTTCTTGCAAAGCTGGTCGGTTTTTTTCCTGCCGTGACCTCCGGGATCACCGGCGAACTGAGTAACCTCATCACATATAAAGGGATCAGCCTGATAACTTTCTTCATCTACGGTTTTCTCGCGCTACAGCTGTTCTACTCCATTGAACGCGCCATGGACGTGATCTTTCATGTCCCCAAGAAGCGGCACTTCCTTCTCTCGCTGTTCTGGACCATATTCATAGTGACGCTAGTTATTCTCTTCTGGGTCATGTCGTTTACCGTGAGCTCGGTGGCGGGCTTTTTTTATGATCACCCGATGAATGTATGGGGCCTGCAGCTTGGATACCGGGCCGCCATACTGCTGAAATATGTAGCGCCTTTTGTAATGATCCTTCTTACCTTCACCACGGTATTCAAAATAGTTCCGCATGTAAAGGTGCATGCAAGGGATGCCTTTGCGGGCGCGCTGCTTGTTACGGTGCTATTGGAACTGGCCAAGCACTTATTCACATTTGTTGTAAAGAACATAGGATATATAGGCACGATATACGGTTCGCTGACAACCTTTATCCTCTTCCTCTTATGGATGTACTACGTTTCGTGTATCTTCCTGCTTGGCGGGCAATTCGTGAATAATCTTAGTAATAAAGAATAACAACAGGCGAGAGGTGTTATCCCATATCCCCTAATTCGTATTGAATAATGCTCAGGGCTGTTATTGGCGCGGTCTCGGTGCGGAGTATGCGTGGGCCGAGGGAGGCCACGACGAATCCCTTTTCTGTTGCAGCGGCTACTTCCTCTTTGGTGAATCCGCCTTCAGGGCCTATAAGGATGGTAATTTCTTTTATTTTCTTAAAACCAGCAAGTACCTCTTTGAGGTTTCTTTCTCTCTTTTCTTCAAAAAAGATTATGCCGTCAGATCCAGGTGCGATAGAATCCAGAAATTCCTCCAGCTTAGTAGGCTCAACAATATCAGGCGTTTTGTCCCTTCCGGACTGCTGTGCCGCGGAGAGGGCGATCCTGCGCCATCTTTCGGTTTTATTCGCCTGTTTGATCTGGGTGCGTTCAGTAATGACCGGAACGACCCTGACAGCGCCGAGTTCGGTTGATTTCTGGATGGCAATATCCATTCTTTCGCCTTTTGATATTCCCTGCGCGATCGTAATAGAGATAGGAGATTCGGCAGAGTAGGCGGCCTTGCCGATCACTTCGGCCCTGATCTCTTTTTTGTGGACGGATACTATTCTGCATTTGTACTCATATCCGTTCCCGGCCATCACGCTGATCATGTCACTGGGTTTGACCCTGAGCACAAGCGTGAGGTGGCGTGCCTGGTCGCCTGTAATGGTCACTATGTCTGATGTGATATCTTCTGGTGGAAGGAATATTCGTCTCATAGGAAAAATAGCATATTAAAGGATTTGTAATATTATGCTGTTTATAATGCTAAATATCAAACAAGGAACTGCCAACACAGATCTAAAATGAGTACAACTTTAATTAATTAACTTGATTGTGTGAAAATCCGTTATAATTATAACCGATTATAATTAAATCATATTTCAATCGAGATATATATCATGTTATCAGGAAGCAATACTAAAATAAAAGTAGCCGCGTTACTCATAGCGTTCTTAACTTTTCTCATATTTCTTCCGGCCCTTCAATATGACTTTGTCAACTGGGATGATCATGTAAACGTATATGAAAATTCTGCTATAACTTCGCTTGACTCCAATTTTTTAGAGTACATGTTCTCATTTAAAGATACGATGTGGATTCCTATGACAAGACTTTCGCATGCATTGGATTATGCTGCATGGGGATTAGATCCAATGGGTCATCATCTTACAAATATTGTTTTGCATGGATTCAATACTTTTCTTGTAGTCATCCTTATCTTCTGTTTAATTAAAACAACCAGACCTGCAAACCGATCTGCTACATCAGATAACGAGAATACATTTTTACAAAATACTCTTATCGCCGCCTGCTTAACAGGAATTCTTTTTGGAATACACCCGCTGCGTGTGGAATCCGTTGTGTGGGTCACTGAACGAAAAGATGTTCTCAGCGGTTTTTTTATACTTCTCTGTCTGCTTTCTTATTTGAAATTTAGCTTGATCGCCCTCAAAAAGGAGAGATGGGTTTATTATGCCTTCAGTATCTTTTTATTTATAATGGCCTTGATGAGCAAACCGATAGTAGTCACACTTCCGGTCGTACTGGTTATTTTAGATATTTATCCTCTTGAGAGGCTGACACGTAAGTCCGGCCTAAAAACTTATATTAAGGTGCTGGCCGAAAAAATACCTTTTTTTGCGTTAAGCCTTACATTATCAATGGTTACGCTGTTGTCCTATAAATCTGAGGGGATAATTGTAACTTTAAGATCACACGTCAATCTTATAGATAAAATCTTCATAGCCCTTAAATCTATCTGTTTTTATCTTGGTAAGATATTATGGCCGGTTGACCTTGTCCCTTTTTATTCATATCCATCAAAAATAGATTTATTGACACCGGAATATACAGGTTCACTTATCGTGGTGTCCGGCATCACGGCTTTCTGTATCTTCTCCTGGAAAAAACAGAAGGTATGGTCAGTTGTCTGGGTATATTTCATAGTAACACTGTTGCCCGTATTAGGTATAATGAGATTCGGTAATTTCGTAGCGGCTGATCGTTACACTTATCTGCCGAGTTTGGGGCCTACAGTTCTTGTCAGTCTCGGCATAGTATTTATATACAGGAGTATTTCAAAAAAGCATACTGCAAACGTTTTCTTATTATTTATATCTATTTTTCTTGCAGCTCTTTTATCAATTCTTACAATACAGCAGGCAGGGATATGGAAAGATTCAATAGCCTTATGGAATCACCAGATAAAGATATATCCTGATAGTTATAATGGCAATAAAAATCTTGCTAACGCCTATGCCAGAGATGAAAGGATTGCCGACGCAATAAATAGTTTAAACAGGGCTGGCGAGATAAATCCAAAAGATCCGGCAATCTATTATAATCGTGGGATAGGTTATGGAAAAATTGGACAGCACCAAAAAGCAATTGAAGATTTAAAAAAGGCGATTGAACTGGCCCCTCAGGAGGCCAAATATTATTATGAACTGGGCGTTGCTCATGGAAGCCTCGGTAATTACCGACAGGCAATTGAAAATCTGAACAGATCCATAAAGCTGGACCCTCAATTTACCAATGCCTATTTTTATCGGGGGATTGCTTATAAAAGTCTGGATAATGATCAGTTTTTTATCCGGGATCTACAAATAGCTGCGCAACAGGGACATAAAAAAGCACAAGATTATTTATTATCCATTGGAATGGAATGGTAATTGGGTTTTTTCGTAATTAGCCATGGTTCCCATGCGAAGTCCCCGTGTCTTAGTTTTCGCAAGAAAACTACGGGGGTCTTAGATTTGGAACAAATCTATGGGGCTTATTTAGCTTCCGTGAACATCTCCTTTATCTTGTCCATGAAGCCCTTTGAGATATCATCGCCGCTTATATCGGCGAATTCCCGGAGCAGTTCCTTTTGCCTTGCGGACAATTTTCTGGGGACGTCTATGAACACGCTTATGTACTGGTCGCCCTTGCCATAACCCTGCAGCCTTGGGACACCCTTGCCCCTCAGGTGGAATACCTTGCCGGAGGGCGTGCCTGCGGGGATCTTGATGGTTGATGTGCTGTCGATGGTATGGACCTCTATCTCGCCGCCCATTGCAGCCTGTACAAAAGATATCGGCACTTCGCAGAGGAGGTCGTTGCCCTTTCTCTTGAAGAATGGATGAGGCGTGACATTCAGGATAACGTAAAGGTCACCCGGAGGTCCTCCGTGGCTTCCGGCCTCTCCCTCACCCGTGACCCTGAGTCTTATGCCGGTATCTACACCGGCCGGTATCTTGAGTGATACGGTCCGCTCCCTCCTGGTCTTGCCCTGACCGTCACATTTGGTGCACGGATCGGTAATAATTTTACCTTCGCCCCGGCAGCTGCCGCAGGTCCTTGCGATCGTGAAGAAACCCTGCTGGAGCTTTGTCTGGCCCGTGCCATTGCAGGTTCGGCAGACAGTTGGTTCTGTCCCTGGTTTAGAGCCTGTACCGCTGCATGTAGAACAGTCTTCCCATCTCGGGATCTTGATCTCTTTTTCAGTCCCGAATACTGCGTCATTGAGGTTTATCTCAAGGTCGTAACGCAGGTCATGTCCCTTTGCGGGACGTGTCCTTCCACCGCCAAAACCGCCTCTGCCTCCAAAGAGGTCTGCGAACATATCTCCGATGTCTCCGAAGCCGCCTCCCCCGAAGCCGCCTCCGCTGAAACCCGCGCCTTCGGCTGTTCCGAACTGGTCGTAATGGGCCTTTTTCTGAGGGTCGCTCAGACATGCATATGCCTCGTTAATTTCCTTAAACTTTTCCTCGGCGGCCTTGTTGTCGGGGTTGCGGTCAGGATGGTGCTGGAGTGCGAGCTTTCTGTATGCTTTTTTCAGGTCTGTATCCGTCGCGTTCCTGTCTACTTCTAAAATCTCATAGTAATCTTTTGCCATTATGTTTTGTGCCGTTGTAGCTTTGTCTCTTTGCTACTTTCCTTTCCTATTCCTTATTGTCTTTATCTGTTTCTTCGAATTCAGCTTCTACCACGTCTTCTTTGTCTTTTCCCTCTTCCTCTGTACCGGCTCCTGCTTCGGTACCGGACTGCTGGGCGCCTTCTTTTTCTGTTTTGGACTTATATATTTCTTCAGCCAACTTGTGAGAAGTTGTGGTCAGTTCTTCTACTGCTTTCTTTATTTCTGCGGGATCTGTAGAGGTGTCCTTGAGTTTCTTGCAGCTCTCGATCGCTGTCTCTATCTTCTGTTTATCTTCCTCTGAGATCTTATCTCCATATTCCTTTACGGATTTTTCGACACTGTATACGAGTGTGTCCGCTTCGTTCTTTGCTTCAGCGAGCTCGCGTCTTTTTTTGTCTTCTTCCCCATGGGATTCCGCATCAGAGGTCATCTTGTTTATCTCTTCATCCGAGAGTCCGCTCGACGCGGTTATCCTGATCGACTGCTCTTTTCCGGTACCCTTGTCTTTTGCGGATACATGCAGTATTCCGTCGGCGTCGATATCGAACGTGACCTCTACTTGCGGTATCCCTCTCGGTGCCGCCGGGATTCCGACGAGTTCGAAATTGCCGAGGACTTTGTTGTCGTTCGCCATCTCCCTTTCGCCCTGGCAGATCTTGATAGAAACAGCCGGTTGATTGTCAGCTGCGGTCGAAAAGACCTGGCTCTTCTTTGCCGGTATTGTCGTATTCCTTTCGATAAGTTTTGTGAATACGCCCCCCAGTGTCTCGATACCGAGAGATAGAGGGGTGACGTCGAGAAGAAGGACGTCCTTTACTTCACCTTTTAATACCCCGGCCTGTATCGCGGCGCCTGATGCAACTACCTCGTCCGGGTTCACGCCCTTGGAGGCTTCCTTGCCGAAAAACGCCTTGACCACTTCCTGTACCTTCGGGGTCCTGGTCTGCCCCCCTACAAGTAATACTTCATTAATGTCCGAAGCCTTCAGTCCTGCGTCCGCAAGAGCCTTTTTGCAGGGTTCGATAGTTCTCTGAATAAGGTTGTCGGTCAGCTGTTCGAACTTTGCGCGGGAGAGCTTGGTTACAAGGTGCTTGGGCCCGCTTGCGTCGGCTGTAATGAACGGAAGGTTTATCTCTGTTTCCATTGCTGATGAAAGTTCAATCTTTGCCTTCTCAGCGCTCTCCTTCAGTCTCTGGAGGGCCATGTTATCGTTGTGCAGGTCTATGCCCGAATCCTTCTTGAACTCTTGAGCGAGCCAGTCCATTATTAAAAGGTCGAAGTCATCACCGCCGAGAAATGTGTCGCCATTCGTTGATTTTACTTCCACGACCCCTTCGCCGATCTCGAGAATGGATATATCAAATGTTCCACCGCCAAGGTCATACACGGCGATCTTCTCTTCCTTTTTCTTATCCATTCCGTAGGCCAGTGCCGCGGCTGTCGGTTCATTGATGATCCTGAGGACATTCAGTCCGGCGATCTTGCCAGCGTCTTTTGTCGACTGGCGCTGGCTGTCATCAAAATATGCCGGCACTGTTATGACCGCGTCGGTCACGTCTTCGCCGAGGTAATCCTCCGCGGCCTGTTTAAGCTTCTGGAGTACCATAGCCGAGATCTCGGGCGGGGAATAGGTCTTTCCGTGTGACTCTACATGAGCGTCACCGTTCGAGGCGCGTACTATCTTATAAGGAAGCTTTTGCTTTGCTTCATTCGCTTCCTTGGAATCCGCCTTTCTACCCATGAGCCTCTTGATGGAGAAGACGGTATTTTCAGGGTTTGTTATTGCCTGTCTCTTGGCGATCTGTCCAACCAGTCTTTCTCCCTTGTCCGTAAATGCCACTACTGAAGGGGTTGTCCTTGTCCCTTCCTGGTTTGCGATCACTGTCGGCTCTCCGCCCTGCATTACGGCAACGACTGAATTTGTTGTCCCAAGATCAATGCCTATTACTCTGCCCATATATTTATACCTCCTGTTAATGTTCTCTTTGTTTTATTTTTCTTCAGATGCAGCCGGTTTTTTTGCGACACCTACCATGGACGCCCGCAGTATCCTGTCCTTCAGCTTATAGCCTTTTCTGAACTCCTTTACCACAGTGTTCTCTTTGGCATCTTCCGTCTCGACCTGCGACATTGCGTGGTGCACTGAGGGATCGAACGGCTTGCCCAATGAGTCTATTGTGACCAGGCCGTGCTTATCGAGGATGTTCCTCAGCTCTTTCAGAGTCAGCTCAACGCCCTCGGCCAGCGGGTTCGGACCTTTGCTTTTCCCGGTGTGCTGGAGGGCCAGCTCCAGATGGTCTATTACAGTGAGGACGTCTGACATCAGGTCGTCATTCGCGTACTTCAGGAGTTCTTCCTTGTTCCTGGCCGCGATCTTTTTATAGTTCTCGAAGTCGGCGTACAGCCTGACATATTTATCGTTCGCTTCTCCCAAAGACTTTTTAAGGTCTTCTTTTTCATCGACTTCCGAAGGGGCCTCTTCATTTTCATTCTCTGTTTCTGTTTCCTGTGGCTCCTGCACGTTCTCTTCTTCGGATTTGGTAAGGTCGTTCTCTTTTCCTTCTGTCATTTAATGCCCCTTTATATTTCTGATAATATCTGTGTCAGTTCTTTTGCTGTGTGGTAGACAACAGGGATCAGTTTTTTATAATTCATTCTTGTAGGGCCTATTATACCGATGACCCCGCTTATAATGTTTCTGTCATTGTATGGTGATATGACCATGCTGAACTCTTTCATCGCGGGCAGTATGTCTTCCATGCCTACCAGTACCCGTGTCTTTGCCCCGCTTATATGAGCGAGCAGCTTTAGCATGAACTCCTTGTCCTCGATCGCCTTCAGCACTTCCTTGATCTGTTTCATCGAGGCAAAGTCCGGGAGGTTCGATGTGCCCGTGAGCCCGTCCGAAAAACTATCTGTTTGCGGGACCATTATGTCCGCGCAAAGGATCATCAGGTCATTTATCAGTTCGTCGTAATATGTCCTTTCCTTATGTAATTGATATGCCAGTTTTTCTTTTACCTTTTTGATCGACAATCCGCTGAACGTATTGTTCAGATTGTCGGCCGCCATGTCGAGCTCTTTTTGCGAGTAAACTTTATCAAGCTCAACGATCTTGTTCTTTACCATACCGCCTTCTGATATCAGTACGGTCAGGATCTTTTTGTTTTCATATTTAATGAACTTGATACGCTGAAATGTTATGTTTTCCATGTTCGGAGGTGTTGCGATCGCCAGATAGCGTGAAAATGAAGAGAGGGTCAGCGCGGCTTCCCTGATAAGCGTCCTGTTGTCTTTGGTAATGGTCCTTAGCCTGCAGGACAATTTATCGGACAGTGCCGGGTTGATGGTGAAGGTCCGTTTTTCCAGGAGAGAATCAACATAAAACCTGTAACCCTTTTCAGAAGGTATTCTTCCTGCCGATCTGTGCGGCTGTGTGATATATCCGGCCTCTTCAAGCTTTGCCATTATATTGCGTATGGTCGCAGGTGACAGGTCAATGGGAAAGCGTTGAGTTATTAAAATAGACCCTATGGGTATATTGAGGTCAATGTGGCCCTGGATTATCGCCCAGAGTATTTCTTTGTGTCGTTTATCAAGCTCGCTCATACTGTTAGCACTCTTTTGTTTAGAGTGCTAATAATATAGCAACATAAATTATTATGTGTCAAGAATCACTGTAATGCAGAAATTAGTGATTTATTTGGATTTTTATTGCCGCCGCCGTATATATGTATTTATATATACAGTTCTGTATATTTAATTATTATTAAGGGAAGTCAATGAAATCGAGGCATTAGGGATATTGCTCAGGCAGTCAATTGAATTATTCGAAAATAATTGCAATTGTAGGAAATTGGAAGTAAACAGCCGATAATTACCCATATCTGGCTAATATCATAGATATCCCCTGAATACAGGGTTTTACTGCAAAAGTGATTTATGGTTAAATTATCAAGCTTATTTACGGACGAGGTTTTTAACTAAGGCTATGTATCGACACTGCCTATATTTTTTCCTTAAAGCCGCAATAAAATTTTTTATCATTTTCATCTGATCTTTGAGAACTGAAAAGTAGGCCCGCAAGTAAGATTTAAATTAAATGAGAGTTTGATCATGGCTCAGAACGAACGCTGGCGGCGCGCCTAACACATGCAAGTCGAACGGGGTACTTAGAGTGGATCACTTCGGTGTGAAGCACTTTGTTACCTAGTGGCGGACGGGTGAGTAACACATAGGTAACCTGCCCTTAGGATTGGGATACTCCCGGGAAACCGGGCACAATACCGGATATCATTGCAAAATTATGTTTTGTAATGAAAGCTGCGAGCAATCGTGGCGCCTAAGGATGGGCCTGTGGCCTATCAGCTTGTTGGTGAGGTAATGGCTCACCAAGGCTAAGACGGGTAGCCGGACTGAGAGGTCGATCGGCCACACTGGAACTGAGACACGGTCCAGACTCCTACGGGAGGCAGCAGTGGGGAATTTTGCGCAATGGGCGAAAGCCTGACGCAGCGACGCCGCGTGGGGGAAGAAGGCCTTTGGGTTGTAAACTCCTTTAGTATGGGAAGAAGGTCGGCAACGACTGACGGTACCGTAAGAATAAGCCACGGCTAACTCTGTGCCAGCAGCCGCGGTAATACAGAGGTGGCAAGCGTTGTTCGGATTTACTGGGCTTAAAGGGCGTGTAGGCGTCCCGATCAGTCAGATGTGGAAGCCCTGGGCTTAACCCAGGAAGTGCATTTGAAACTGTCGGGATTGAGTCGTGCAAGGGAGGGCGGAATTCCTGGTGTAGCGGTGAAATGCGTAGATATCAGGAGGAAGGCCGGTGGTGAAGACGGCCCTCTAGGCAATGACTGACGCTGAGGCGCGAAAGCGTGGGTAGCAAACAGGATTAGATACCCTGGTAGTCCACGCCCTAAACGGTGCGTACTAGGTGTGGGTGGCGATAGTCATCCGTGTCGAAGGGAAACCATTAAGTACGCCGCCTGGGGAGTACGGCCGCAAGGTTGAAACTCAAATGAATTGACGGGGGCCCGCACAAGCGGTGGAGCATGTGGTTTAATTCGACGCTACGCGCAGAACCTTACCTGGGCTTGACATGTTAGTGGTAGGAACCCGAAAGGGTAACGATCCCGATTTATCGGGAAGCTTTCACAGGTGCTGCATGGCTGTCGTCAGCTCGTGCCGTGAGGTGTTGGGTTAAGTCCCGCAACGAGCGCAACCCTCATCATCTGTTGCCCTTAACGGGGCTCTCTGATGAAACTGCCGGCGAAGAGCTGGAGGAAGGTGGGGATGACGTCAAGTCCGCATGGCCCTTATGCCCAGGGCTACACACGTGCTACAATGGCAGATACAAAGGGTGGCCAAGCCGCGAGGTGGAGCCAATCTCATAAAGTCTGTCCAAGTTGGGATCGGAGTCTGCAATTCGACTCCGTGAACCTGGAATCGCTAGTAATCGTGGATCAGAACGCCACGGTGAATACGTTCCCGGGCCTTGTACACACCGCCCGTCACACCACGAAAGTCTGTTGTACCCGAAGTAGGTGAGCCAACCAGCAATGGAGGCAGCTTCCTAAGGTATGGCCGGTAATTGGGGTGAAGTCGTAACAAGGTAGCCGTAGGGGAACCTGCGGCTGGATCACCTCCTTTCTAAGGAGCTAGGTGTAACAACCAAAAGCAACAAAATTTGTAAAAATTTTGCGGGCCTACTTTTCAAATTTCAAATTTCTTCCCCCATGGATTTGTCCTACGGACAAATCTAAGACATGGGGGCTGCGCACATCACTAACGTGATTTGCGTTTTTAATTTGCGATTATCCCGACACGTCGGGATGTGTTCTTTGAAAACTGTAGGATCTAGAGTAAAGGGGTCAAGGAAGTAAGGGCGTATGGTGGATGTCTTGGTATCAGAAAGCGATGAAGGACGCGGCCAACTGCGAAAAGCCACGGGGAGGAGTAAGTATCTTATGATCCGTGGGATTCCGAATGGGGAAACCCACCTAGAGTAATGTCTGGGTATCTTATACTGAATACATAGGTATATGAAGCGAACCCGGCGAAGTGAAATATCTCAGTAACCGGAGGAAAATAAATCAAACGAGATTCCCTTAGTAGCGACGAGCGAATGGGGAATAGCCCAAACCAAACCTACTTGTAGGTTTGGGGTTGTAGGACCGCATGAGTAGGACTACTATATGATAGTTGAATGAGCTGGAAAGCTCTCCCATAGAAGGTGATAGGCCTGTAAGCGAAATTTTATAGTTACCGAAGCGGTATCCTGAGTACCACGGGACACGAGAAATCCCGTGGGAATCTGGGGGGACCACCCTCCAAGGCTAAATATTATCTGATGACCGATAGTGGACCAGTACCGTGAGGGAAAGATGAAAAGAACCCCGGTGAGGGGAGTGAAATAGAACCTGAAACCATATGCCTACAAGCTGTAGGAGTCCTGACTTGTCGGGATGACTGCGTGCCTTTTGATTAATGAGCCGGCGAGTTACTGAGCGTAGCAAGGTTAATCCCTTTAAGGGGAGGAGCCGTAGGGAAACCGAGTCCTAACAGGGCGATCTAGTTGCGTTTAGTAGACCCGAAGCTAGGTGAGCTACCCATGGTCAGGGTGAAGTGCCGAGAAGTCGGCATGAAGGCCCGAACCGTTGTCAGTTGCAAATGGCTCGGATGAACTGTGGGTCGGAGTGAAAGGCTAATCAAACCTAGTGATAGCTGGTTCTCCCCGAAATGTATTTAGGTACAGCCTTATGTATGTCTTGAGGAGGTAGGGCACTGAATGGGCTAGGGCTCTTTACGGGGTACCAAACCCAATCAAACCACGAATGCCTTTAAGATCAAGCATAGGAGTGAGACTGCGGGTGCTAAGATTCGTAGTCGAGAGGGAAACAGCCCAGAACGTCAGCTAAGGTCCCTAAGATAGAACTAAGTGGGAAAGGATGTAAGATCGCACAAACACCCAGGAGGTTGGCTTAGAAGCAGCCATCCTTTAAAGAAAGCGTAATAGCTCACTGGTCTAGTGGTCTTGCGCCGAAAATTTAACGGGGCTTAAGTTCTACACCGAAGCTACGTCTTTCCGGTTTACCGGAAGGGGTAGGGGAGCATTCTATTGATCGCTGAAGCTCTGGCGTGAGCCAGGGTGGAGATTTTAGAAGAGACTATGTCGGCATAAGTAGCGTGAAAGTCTGTGAAAAACAGACTCGCCGTAAGCCTAAGGTTTCCTGGGGAAGGATAGTCCTCCCAGGGTAAGTCGGGCCTAAGTCGAGGCCGAAGGGCGTAGACGATGGACAACTGGTTAAAATTCCAGTACCATCTATGATGCGTTTGACCTATGGGGTGACGCAGGAGGATAGGTTCTGCCGGGCGTTGGTTGTCCCGGTACAAGCAATCAGGGTAGTGGCCAGGCAAATCCGGTCACTATTAACCCGAAATGTTACGTGGATCCCGAGTAATTCCGGGAGAAGAGGCTGATTCCAAGCTGTCAAGAAAAACCTCTATGGGAGTATCATGGATGACCGTACCGCAAACCGACACTGGTAGGTGGGTAGAAGATACCAAGGCGAGCGAGTAAACTCTCGCAAAGGAACTCGGCAAAATGGCCCCGTAACTTCGGGAGAAGGGGTGCTTCTGTAAAGAAGTTTCAATAAAGAGGCTCAAGCGACTGTTTAGCAAAAACACAGGTGTCTGCTAACTGGATAACAGGATGTATAGACACTGACGCCTGCCCGGTGCCGGAAGGTTAACAGGAGGGGTTAGGACTTCGGTCCGAAGCTCTGAATCGAAGCCCCGGTAAACGGCGGCCGTAACTATAACGGTCCTAAGGTAGCGAAATTCCTTGTCGGGTAAGTTCCGACCTGCACGAATGGCGTAACGATTTGAGCACTGTCTCTGCGAGAGACTCGGCGAACTTGAGATACCGGTGAAGACGCCGGTTACCTGCAACAAGACGGAAAGACCCCGTGAACCTTTACTACAACTTGACAGTGAATTTTGGTGAAGCATGTGTAGGATAGGTGGGAGGCTATGAAACTGAAACGCTAGTTTTGGTGGAGCCAACCTTGAAATACCACCCTTGCTTTTTTGAGATTCTAACTATTCCCCATTATCTGGGGAGAGGACATTGTCTGGTGGGTAGTTTGACTGGGGCGGTCGCCTCCCAAACAGTAACGGAGGCGTACAAAGGTCTGCTCAGGCTGGTCGGAAATCAGCCATCGAGTGCAAAGGCATAAGCAGGCTTAACTGTGAGACAAACAAGTCGAGCAGATGGGAAACCAGGTCTTAGTGATCCGGTGACTCCTTGTGGAAGGGTCATCGCTCAACGGATAAAAGGTACTCCGGGGATAACAGGCTGATAGCATCCAAGAGTTCATATCGACGATGCTGTTTGGCACCTCGATGTCGGCTCATCACATCCTGGGGCTGAAGTCGGTCCCAAGGGTTGGGCTGTTCGCCCATTAAAGTGGTACGCGAGCTGGGTTCAGAACGTCGTGAGACAGTTCGGTCCCTATCTGTTGTAGGCGCTGGAGAATTGAGAGGAGCTGTCCTTAGTACGAGAGGACCGGGATGGACGAACCTCTGGTGTGCCAGTTGTTATGCCAATGGCAACGCTGGGTAGCTATGTTCGGATTGGATAACCGCTGAAAGCATCTAAGCGGGAAGCCAACCTCAAGATTAATTCTCCCTTGTCCCGTTTCGGCGGGACGCTGAAGGTCGGTGGTAGACTACCACGTTGATAGGCTGGAGGTGTAAGTGCGGTGACGTATTAAGCTGACCAGTACTAATTGGCCGTGTGCCTTGACCCCATTACTTTGGATCCTACAGTAAATACGAAAGAGAGATCATCTATTGATGGTCTCTCTTTTTTTGTCTGAACTGTCACCCCTGACTCTGAGAGCAAATGCTCCGTTTGAATCGGTTTCCACATATTCCTCATAATCACCGGGGGGCTCCGTTGCTTCACGCCAGTGACCGGCCTGTGTCCATGAAATGTACAGGAACAGGACTCGTGTTAATAGATGTATCTGAATATGAGCCAAAAGGAATACCTTTAAAGACCTGGCGAGAATGTATCAAGTCGGTACGACCCGATTCCGGGAAGATAACCAGTTTTATAACAGAGGCGTCGGTAGTACGGCAGATACTTGAGCATCTGAATCTTTGGGAGTATAGGCTGTCCCGGGACCCGCCGGAAAAGGAGCTATTATATTGAAGATAACGGAGTAGTGCGAGAGCCGTTTGATGATGGATGGGGCAGTATGATGAATACAGTACCCCCTTCTAATAGTGCATAATCAGGACGTACCGCAAATTTTCGTAGAACAGGTTCTTAGAATTTTCGGGAAAGTCGAAAAATACAAAAAAAGATTACTCACTTGCCGATTTTTCTGTTAAAATTAAAACAGGCTTAAAAAGCGATTTCTTATCAGTCAGACCGCATGAGGCGCTGGAATATGATATTCCGGCCAACTATTATAAACTTGATAACCTAAAAGGACTAACTTTAAACTCGAAATAGTTGTTCCTAATTTGTCGAGCAGAACAGTTGCAGATTATTTAGTGTCTGTATATAAACTCAATGTGTCTGTCTGTCATTCCGGCAGTCCTTAAGCCGGAATCCGATATGGCTGACAAATGTCAACAAGCAATAAACTGCCCTTGCCCTTTTTATATGGGTTATCAATTTACAATGATCCAGAGTATAAGCAGGGACGGGACCGATACGGCGACGTTTGATCAA
>BDTS01000028.1 GCA_002897915.1 bacterium BMS3Bbin09
AATGATGTCATATCGCCCCCGATCTTGCCGTAATGCCTAACCTCCTGTTTCCCAAATGCCTCCGCCATTACTACTTCAATAGATTCTTTGTGTACATCAAGCCCTACGACTGTGATAAAATCTTTCATGACTTGCCTCCTTGGTTGTGGCTATGTATTTGGACTTCTATCCCAGTATAACCCACGCTGCAAGGGGCAAGTCTTTTCTCTATCCGTCAGCCATTATGTCTAGTCTTTTCAATAGATTCTGGATGCCCGATTACTGACTTCGGGCATGACAAAAATAAGAAAAGTCAATTTATACACAGACTCTATTTAGAATCGTTAAAAGACAATTAAATAGATTCAGCTTGTCAGGTTGCCAAAAATGGCACATCAAATGTGAGACATGAGCTGTGACATTATTCCAGTTTGCACACTTAAAACTTTTTGAAATACTGATAAATCAAATAGTTAGCAACTGGCATGTAATTTGCTCTTACATACAACGCATTGCTATGTAAAAAAAACTTGCTTATTCTATCATCATTCCTTTATCATAATATATACATTCTAAATGTAATCCACTAATCTCTTTTTTCTATAAAGAGAGGAATACAGTGGCATAGCAAAAAAAGCTAATTTGCAACTTATTATTTATCTTAAGTGTAAAAACTTTCTTAAGATACATATAAAAGCGGGTTAGAAAGATAATTGGAAAAAACATAGAAAAGGAGAATTAAAAATGAAGAATATTTTATTTGTTTTGTTATTAACAAGTCTGCTGTTATTCTCTTTTACCCCTATAGATGCGGTAGCCTATAATTATACAACTGTTTATGTTCCAGGCTCTGTCTCTACGCGTGTCTATGATATCAACGATTCAGGTATGATTGTTGGATGGTATTCCGATGGTACTTCCTCTTCCCCCTGGCATGGTTTTACGTACGATGGCTCAACATACACTACCTACGATAAACCTGGTGCTACGGCAACAAGATTCACTGGTATTAATGATAATGGCGATATTACCGGAGAATATATTGGGTCTACCTGGACCGGCCTCAAATATGATGGAAGCACATGGAGCTCTTTAACAGCCGGTGATGCAGCAAGGACCGATCCCAGAGACATCAATGATTCAGGACAGATTGTAGGATGGAACAGGGACGCAGATTATTGCGCTGCTTATGGTTTTTTATATGATGGCTCAACTTACACTACCCTTGATTACCCCGGAACAGATGAGTCTGGATGCTCAGGAGGCACGGGTTGGGATCAGACAAGGGCTATGGGTATCAGTGATTCAGGGGAAATTGTGGGATTTTACAGAATGAATAACGTTACTCATGGTTTCACATATGAAGGAGGATCATATAGCAACTTTGATTACGCTGGCTCATCAAGCTCTTACGCAACAGGTATTAATGATATGGGCCTGATTGTAGGAAGTTATGTGGATGTCGGCGGTACGACGAATGGCTACATGTATGACAACGGAACATGGAGCGACTTATTTGTTCCAGGTTCAACTTCTACCACCACCACAGGTATCAATAACAATGGTGTTATAGTTGGAAATTACTATGATGGGACTACTAATTATGGGTATATCGCAGTTGCAGTTGTACCAGAACCAATAAGCTCAACCCTGTTTATAATCGGCGGGGCGACACTGGGATTCCGGTTGAACAGGAAGAAGAAAAGTATCGTTTAAACTTAAACATATATATTCAATAAACTACTCTTAAGGGCTTGGAATAATCCAAGCCCTTAATTAACTCTCACAAATCCCTCCATATTTTTTAATCCGCAAATCTGTATCCCGCACCCGGCACGGTCAGGATATACTTGGGATTTGAGGGTCTTTTTCAATCTTGTGTCTCAGGTGCTGGATGTGGACGTCTATTACCCTGCTCCAGGAATAGATTTTCGAGTCTTTCCATACGATTCTCCTTATGGTCTCCCGGTTTGCCGCTTCGCCGCAGTGGTGTATAAAAAAACACAGCAAATCATATTCCTTTGGAGTAAGATCAACTTTGTTACCCGAAACAGTCACAATGTGCTTCTTGTAGTCAATTTTGATATTTCCAACAGATACCTTTTCTTCTTTAATGGAAGGGCACGCTCTTCGAAGGCATGCCTTTATTCTTGCCAGCAGTTTAATTGTCTCAAAAGGTTTTACCACATAATCATCGGCGCCGATTTCAAGGCCGATGACTTTATCAGACACCTTATCTTTTGCAGTCAGCATAATAATAGGGGTTTCGGGTGTGCTATTGCACTTTCAAAACATCCCCCGGTCAAGTGTCCTGTACTGTATTGCCTCCGAGATATGTTCCGCTTCGATATTATCCGAACCTTCGAGGTCCGCGATCGTTCTGCCGACCTTTAGTATCCTCGTGTAGGCCCGCGCCGAGAGGCCGAGTTTCTGCATTGCGGCCTCGATGATTTGCTGTGCCTCACTATTCAGTACGCAGTACTTTCTTATGTGCTTCGAGCGCATCTTGGAATTCGAATAGATTCCGCTCTTTCGAAATCTCTCCACCTGCACTTGCCTTGCGTCCTTTAGCCTCTTTCTTATTTTTACTGAAGGCTCACCGCAGTATTCGTCTGAGAGGTCTTTATAGGGGACCGCCGGGACCTCAATGTGAATATCGATCCTGTCGAGCAGGGGGCCGGAGACCTTTTGCCTGTAACGTTGTATCTGATAGGGCGAACATGTACATTGATGGCGCGTATCGCCTGAATACCCGCATTGGCATGGGTTCATGGCGCATATGAGCATGATCGATGCCGGGTATGTAACGGAGGTAAGCGCCCTTGATATGGTCACATAGCCGTCTTCAAGCGGCTGCCTGAGGACCTCGAGCACGTTGCGTTTGAACTCCGGGAGTTCGTCCAGAAAAAGGATACCGTTATGTGTGAGGCTTACCTCTCCCGGTTTTGGAAATGTGCCGCCCCCGACCATTGCCACGTCCGATAATGTATGATGCGGAGAACGGAAAGGGCGTGTGGCGATAAGGGCCCTTCCGTTATTCAGGAGCCCGACGGAGCTGTGTATCCTTGTTGTCTGGAGGGCCTCTTCAAATGTCATCTCGGGCAGTATGGTTGGTATGCGCCGTGCCAGCATTGTCTTTCCGGAACCTGGAGGCCCGATCATTAATAGATTGTGCCCTCCTGTTGCCGCGATCTCAAGCGCCCTCTTCACATGTTCCTGTCCCTTCACATCTGAAAAGTCATCCTGGTAAAGGGAGTTCTCCTCCATGAGTGAGGTTATGTCTACTTTTGCCGCTTCCATTACCTTCTCTCCTCTCAGAAACTCTATGAGCTCAGGGAGGCTCTCAAAACCGTATACCGGTATGCCGTTGACCACCGCAGCCTCTTGTTCGTTCTGTTTTGGCAGCAGAAGGCCCTTTAAATTTTTGTCCCGCGCCTTTAGTGCCATCGAAAGCGCACCCTTTATCGATTTTATCTTTCCGTCCAGCGAGAGCTCTCCAGATATCATATATCCCTTGATCGATTCCGGATCGATAATTTCCTCAGCGACTGTTATCCCTATGGCGATTGGCAGGTCGAACGCGGAACCTTCTTTCTTGATGTCCGCAGGGGCGAGATTTACGGTTATCTGCTTTAGGGGAAAGTTGAAGCCTGTATTTTTAAGTGCAGTTCTTACCCTGTCCTTGCTTTCCTTGACCGCAGCATCCGGCAGGCCGACCGTCGAGAAATGGGGCAGGCCCTTTGACGTGATGTCGACCTCGACCTCGACGATATGAGCGTCGATCCCGATCAATGTAGCGCTTAGAATTTTAGAGAGCATGACCCCTCAATCTATCAGTTTCCGAACACTAAATATACTGTCATTTCTGTCAGTTGAGCTGTTTGGCCTGAAGGATTATGATTAACACTTAACAGGATAACCCCCTCTTGTCCCCCTTAACTTAAGGGGGAAGCTGAAGGTGCCCCCTCTTAGATTAAGAGGGGGATAGGGGGAGTTATTGATAATTCATAATTCAAAAGGAGGGACATAGTATGAGCAAGATATTCGATCTGTTATGGAAGAAGTCCGAGAACGAAGGGAAGGCCCAGTGGGAGCGGGTAGGGGTGATGCTCGTAAAGGATGACGGCAAGAAGTCGATGAAGTTCGATGTCATGCCTGTCGGGCAGTGGGACGGCTGGCTTGTTGTTTCCGAACGCAAGGCAAAAGAGAAGGTTAAGGAGGCTTTTTAATGTACACAATGTAAGGGCACGGCATGCCGTGCCCCTACTCACCAATTCTATGTTATAATTCCATTTCTTAATTGTAGGGGCGGGTTTTAAACCCGCCCTTACCAAAATAGCCAACAGAAAGGAATTAACATGGAATGAGCGAGGAACCGAATAAGATCATATACTCCATGGTCGGGGTAAGCAAGCACTACGACAAAAAAACAATACTGAAGGATATCTATCTCTCATATTTCTACGGGGCGAAGATAGGCGTCCTTGGCCTTAACGGATCCGGAAAGAGTTCGCTTCTCCGTATCCTTGCCGGAAAGGACAAAGATTTTCAGGGCGAGACTGTCCTTTCTCCCGGTCACACTGTAGGAATGCTCGAACAGGAACCGAAACTGGACGATACAAAGACGGTGCGCGAGATCGTCGAGGAGGGTGCGCAGGAGACGGTCGATGTCCTTAACGAATATAATGCTATTAATGAAAAGTTCAGTGAGCCCATGTCCGACGATGAGATGAGCAAGCTGATCGAGAGGCAGGGAGTTGTGCAGGAGAAGCTGGAGGCCCTTGACGCCTGGGACCTTGATTCCCGTCTTGAGATGGCGATGGATGCTTTGCGCTGTCCCCCCGGAGACACCCCGATAAAGGTCGTATCAGGCGGGGAAAGGCGGCGTGTCGCTTTATGCAGGCTGCTGCTGCAGAAGCCGGACATCCTGCTTTTGGACGAGCCCACTAACCATCTTGACGCAGAGACCATTGCATGGCTGGAGCATCATCTTAAAACCTATGCAGGCACTATCATTGCGGTGACTCACGACCGTTATTTTCTCGATAATGTAGCGGGCTGGATACTCGAACTCGACAGGGGACAGGGTATCCCATGGAAGGGCAATTACTCGTCATGGTTAGAACAGAAAAAGAACCGACTTGCGCAGGAAGAGAAGACAGAGAGCGACAGACAGAAGACGCTCCAGCGCGAGCTTGAATGGATCCGCATGAGCCCCAAGGGCCGCCACGCGAAATCAAAGGCGCGTATCACTTCTTATGAGGCACTCCTCAGTCAGGACGCTGAAAAGAGGGGGAAGGAACTGGAGATATATATCCCTCCCGGACCGCGTCTTGGTGATGTGGTAATAAGCGCTGATAATGTGACTAAGTCATTCGAAGATAATATTCTTATGGACAAGGTCACATTCTCCCTACCGCCAGGAGGCATTGTCGGTGTGATCGGTCCGAACGGGGCCGGTAAGACGACTCTCTTTAGAATGATAACGGGCCAGGAACAGCCGGATTCAGGCACCTTCAAGACCGGAGAGACGGTGAAGCTCGCGTATGTTGATCAGAGCCGTGACGACCTTGATCCGAACAAGACTATCTGGGAGGTCATATCTGACGGACTCGATGTTGTCCAGCTCGGCAAGAGAGAGATGAACTCGCGCGCCTATGTGTCGCGGTTTAATTTTTCGGGAAGTGACCAGCAGAAAAAGGTATCGATGCTCTCGGGCGGCGAACGGAACCGGGTGCACATGGCAAGGATGCTCAAGGAAGAGGCGAATGTCCTCCTGCTTGATGAACCTACTAATGACCTTGACGTGAATACCATGCGCGCTCTCGAAGAGGCGATCGAGAACTTTGCCGGATGCGCGGTCATCATCAGCCATGACAGGTGGTTCCTTGATCGTATTGCCACACATATACTCGCGTTCGAGGGCGACAGTAAAGCCGTTTGGTTCGACGGGAACTATTCGGAGTATGAGGCGGACAGAAAGAAGCGTCTCGGTGATGCCGCTGATCAGCCCCACCGTATCAAGTACAGGCATCTGACAAGAAATTAAAAAATACGGGCAATCGGATGACAAAACCTGAGTTCGAGCAGTTTGGAGTTACGGAAAAAGAGTGCGAGGCCATTTACGCAAAGAAGGATCTGATACGGAATTACACCTTCGGGATAGCGTCAGCAGTCGGCATACTTACAGGATGTATTATCAGCCTGTATATTTCGAATGGTCTCTATGAAAAAGTATTATTCTTTCTTTTCTTCGGGTGCTTCCTCGGCAGTCTCTTCGGGGCGGTCTTTACTATTGTTTCTGTAAAGATACTCTATACCCTTTTCCTCCAAATTTCTTCTCCGGCATACAGAAGCTGCAGGAAGTATCTCAAAGCCAAGTCCAAAGCGGAATTCGTGGATTATAGGCAATATCCCTGACCTTGTTTGCAGACCCATCTGGCTTTCCTTCTCTGTGCCCCTGTTAAAATTAACAGTATTGATTACAATCAGGCGAATGCTATAATTCCGGATCATGAACGGATACTTTAACCGCTATAGACCCGGCTTGCATTAGGTGTGTCATATGTGTTACACTCTTAAAAAGGAGGATGGCATGCCGACAACGAAACCAAGAATAAATATTATTCTGGAAGAACCCCTTTATAAGACCGTTGAGGCACTGGCCGAACGTGACGGTGTATCCCTGTCGCTGAAGGCCCGTGACCTGATCAGGGAAGCTCTTGAGATCCAGGAAGATATAGCTCTCACTTCTTTTGCTGGTGCCAGAGAAAAAACCTTTCGTAAATCAAAGGCCTTAATACATGATGAGGTCTGGTAGCGTTGCCATTCAAACTCAGATATCATCCAGATGTAAAAGACGTTGATATCCCTGTCTTGAATAAAAGGATCAAAAACCGCATTAAAAAAGCCATCGAGGCCCGCCTGACCACAGAACCGCACATGTATGGTGAACCTTTGAGAAAGACCCTGAAGGGATACTGGAAACTCCGGGTCGGGGATTACCGGGTGGTATTCAAGATAGTGAAAAACGAAGTCCGCATTCTCGGGATCATCCATAGGAAGAAGGTGTATGATGAGATCGGGAAGAGGGGGGATGAAGTTCCCCCGATTTCTCGGACACATAGTTAGGTTAGACCACCATAGCCTCCAGCTCATATGATACCGGGGAAAGATACCCAAGAGCTGTATACCGAATCAAAGAGGGAAATGCCGTTAAAGC
>BDTS01000029.1 GCA_002897915.1 bacterium BMS3Bbin09
CGCTTCTCCTGAGAAGATCAGGGCATGGTCCTACGGTGAGGTGAAAAAGCCGGAGACCATTAATTATCGTACCTTTAAACCTGAAAGGGACGGACTTTTCTGTGCCAAGATATTCGGACCGGTAAAGGACTGGGAATGTATATGCGGCAAGTACAAGAGAATGAAGCACAGGGGAGTTGTCTGTGACAAGTGCGGAGTTGAGGTCATACAGTCAAAGTCCAGAAGAGAGAGGCTGGGACACATAGAACTCGCAACACCTGTTGCGCATATATGGTTTTTAAAAGGTATACCGTCAAGAATAGGCACACTTCTTGACATGACCATGCGTCTGCTTGAAAAGGTGCTCTATTTTGAAAGCTATATTGTCGTTGATCCGGGCGAGACGAAACTGAAGCCCAAAGAACTTCTCAGTGACGAGGAGTACAGAAAGAATGTCCAGGAATATGGCGACAAGTTCAGGGCGGGTATTGGCGCAGAGGCGATCAAAGAGCTCCTCAGGAACATCGACCTTGATGCCCTGGCAAAGGAACTGAGGGCAAAGATACAGGCGTCTTCGTCTCTCGGTGTAAAGAGAAAACTAACAAAGAGGCTCAGGGTTGTTGAGGCCTTCAGAAAGTCCGGGAACAAGCCCGAATGGATGATTATGGACGTTATCCCGGTGCTTCCCCCTGACCTGCGTCCCCTGGTTCCGCTTGAAGGCGGCAGGTTTGCTACTTCGGATCTGAATGATCTCTATAGAAGAGTTATAAACAGGAACAATAGATTGAAAAGGCTTATGGAGCTCAATGCCCCGAGCGTTATTATCCGTAACGAGAAGAGGATGCTCCAGGAAGCGGTTGACGCGCTGCTTGATAATGGGAGGAGAAGCAGGGTACTTAAGGCTGCGACCAAAAGGCCGCTTAAATCACTGAGTGATATGATCAAGGGCAAACAGGGTCGTTTCAGGCAGAATCTTCTCGGTAAGAGGGTTGATTACTCCGGCCGTTCAGTTATTGTTGTCGGACCTGAACTGAAGCTGCATCAGTGCGGTCTTCCCAAGACCATGGCGCTTGAACTCTTTAAGCCGTATATATTCAGCAAGCTTGAAGAGAAGGGTTACGTTACTACTATTAAAGCTGCAAAGAAGATAGTTGAAAAGGGAGAGGAGATAATCTGGGACTGCCTCGATGAGGTGATCCAGGAGCACCCTGTACTCCTGAACAGGGCCCCTACCCTGCATCGTCTTGGTATGCAGGCGTTTGACCCCGTACTCGTAGAGGGCAAGGCCATCAAGCTTCACCCGCTCGTCTGTACCGCGTTCAACGCGGACTTCGATGGTGACCAGATGGCGGTGCATGTCCCGCTTTCGATAGAGGCACAGGTTGAGGCAAGGGTGCTTATGATGTCTGTTAACAATATCCTTAGCCCCGCCAACGGCAAGCCAATTGCTACCCCGACCCAGGACATGGTTTTGGGTATTTACTATATTACAAAAGAGAAATTGCATGGCAAAGGAGAAGGGAAGGTATTCTCCGGTCCCGAAGAAGTAAGGATTGCGTATGACGCGGATGTGATCGAAGAACACGCGAAGATCAGGGTGAGGATGAACGATAAGTTCGTTGATACAACGGTCGGCCGTATCCTTCTCGGTGAGATACTGCCCGAAGGCATCGCATTCTCTATGATCAATAAGGTAATGACAAAGAAGGAGACCGGTAAACTGATCGAGTTCTGTTATAAGAAGCTCGGCAGACAGGAGACGGTCATCTTACTTGACGATATTGAAAAGCTCGGTTTTAGAAGTGCGATGGAATCAGGGATCTCCATCTGTATAGATGATATGCATATACCGGACAAGAAGAACGGGCTCATTGCCGAGGCCGAGAAGGAAGTGCTCGATGTTCAGCGGCAGTACGCTGACGGTCTTATCACCAACGGTGAGCGCTACAACAAGGTTGTTGATATCTGGGCCGAGATCACGGAGACAGTTGCTGACGCGATGATGAAAGAACTTGGCTCCGAGGGCGAGGACCTTACCAAAATATCGAAAGAGGACCTTCAGGAGAAACGTTCCTTTAACAACATCTTCATGATGGCGGATTCCGGGGCCCGGGGTTCCGCGGCACAGCTGAGACAGCTGGCCGGGATGAGGGGCCTTATGGCAAAGCCTTCCGGTGAAATTATTGAGACTCCGATCACGGCGAATTTCAGGGAGGGGCTGACGCCTCTCCAGTATTTCATCTCGACACACGGTGCGAGGAAGGGTCTGGCTGATACCGCGCTTAAGACTGCTAACTCCGGATACCTTACCAGGAGACTCGTTGATGTTACGCAGGACGTTATCATCAGGGAGGATGACTGCGGTACGAGTGATGGCATTCCTCTGATAAGCCTTGTTGAGAGCGGTGAGATAATCGAACAGCTCGATGAGAGGATATACGGCAGGACCGCTGCTGGAAAGATACTGGATCCTGTTACCAATAAAGTAATAGTACAAGCCGGGCAGGAGATCAATGATGAACTCGCGCAGAAGATTGTTGCCGCTGGTATTGACAGGGTAATAATCCGTTCGGTCCTGACATGTGAATCAGTAACCGGCGTTTGCAAGAAATGCTACGGCAAGGACCTCGGCAGGGGCGGATCGGTCGAGACCGGTGAGGCTGTTGGTATTATAGCGGCACAGTCCATCGGTGAGCCTGGGACGCAGCTGACGATGAGAACATTCCATATCGGAGGTACGGCTACAAGGATGGCTGCACAGACCGTGCTTGAGGCAAAGAATAAAGGAACAATTAAATTTATCGACCTTTCGACGGTTAAAGACCGGGAAGGCGCGTTAATTGTTATGAACCGTAACGGAAGTATTTCCGTTGTAGACGATAAAGGAAGAGAGAGAGAAAAGTACTCGGTTGTTTACGGGGCGAAACTTAAGGTCAAGAAGAACCAGAAGGTTGAAGCCGGGCATCTGCTCGTTGAGTGGGACCCCTACTCGCTCCCGATCATTACAGAACTCGGAGGAAGGATCGCGATGGGCGACCTGGTCGAGGGTGTATCTGTTAAGGAAGAGGTTGATGAAGTCACAGGACTCGCCCACAAGGTCATTATCGATTACCCGTCCAACATGAGGCCGAGGGTCTCGGTCAAGGACGAGCACGGCAAGGCCACTTTGAGGATACCGGGTACCAATAACCTGGCGCGTTACCTGCTGCCTGCAGGTTGTCACGTCCTTGTTGACAAGGGTACCATTGTCCACCCGGGTGATATTATCGCGAAGATCCCCAGGGAGACATCAAAGACCAAGGACATCACGGGCGGTCTCCCGAGGGTTGCAGAACTCTTTGAAGCAAGAAAGCCCAAAGAACAGGCTATCGTCAGTGAGATAGACGGTGTCGTAGAGTTTAAAGGGTTCCATAAAGGTATGAGGGTCGTAAATGTTAAGGGTGCCACGGATGTCAGGGAGTATAACATCCCGAAAGGCAAACACCTTAGCGTGCATGAAGGCGACTGGTTAAAGGCCGGTGAGGCGCTGATGGACGGCTCTATCAATCCGCATGACATACTTGAGATTCTGGGGCCCAACGAACTCCAGAGGTACCTTGTTGACGAAGTGCAGAAGGTCTATAGGCTCCAGGGTGTTGCGATAAACGATAAGCACATTGAAGTTGTTGTAAGGCAGATGATGAAGAAGGTAAAGATCGAGGATTCCGGCGATACGTACTTCCTTGTTGGCGAGCAGATCGATAAGAGGGTCTTTGAAGAGGAGAACAATAAGGTGCTCAAGAAGAAAGGCAAGCCCGCACAGGCAAAGCCCATACTTTTAGGTATCACAAAGGCCTCGCTCTCTACTGACAGCTTTATTTCGGCTGCGTCGTTCCAGGAGACCACAAGGGTACTCACAGAGGCGGCCATCAACGGTGCTCGGGATGACCTGAAAGGGCTTAAAGAGAATATTATCATGGGAAGACTTATCCCGGCCGGTACAGGCACTGATATGTACAAAGATACTTTCGTCAAGGCCAAAGAAGGCATTGGCCGCGAGGGGTAGTAAGTATTCCCCCCACAGATTTGCCCTATCGGGTCAAATCTAGGACCCCCGTAGTTTTCTTACGAAAACTAAGACACGGGGGCCGTGCGTGGGGGCTGCGTGATTAAGATCTACACGTTCGGGGCTTTCATGTGAATGGAGGCCCCGATTTTTTTTGCTGCTTCTTAGAAGAAGAGGATTTTGCTGAAAAACTCTAACTTATAGTGGCACTATAGCTGGTGGTAGTCCCAGAGGCAATAACAAAATATTGGAAATTAAGAATCTCAGACAGTTATACAGCAACCGCCTTCAATTCTTTAACCTTGGGAAATTTTCGGGACGCGTTCCAGAGATCCAGTTTCGCCTGCATGAACAACCAGCTTTCAGGACTGGTCTTGGTTGCTTTCCCAACCCTGACAGCCATCTCAGGACTTAAAGCCGCTTTACAGTTTATTAATGCAGACAATGTTTTTCTTGTAACACCCAGACAGCCGGCTGCTTCCGTAACTGTAATTCCTAATGGCTTTATGATATCTTCCCTCAAAACTTCACCGGGATGTGTAGGCTTTCTTTTTCCGATCATTTTAATACACTCCTCTTTCAATGATAATCCAGGTAATCAATGGCTACAGCGTCATTGCCGTCAAAACGGAAAGTGACCCGCCAGTTCCCGCTGACCCATACCGACCATGTTCCTTTTTCTCTCCCCTTAAGTTCATGTAATTTGTATCCTGGCAAGTCCATATCCTCGGGCCCAGTAGCCCCGTCCAAACGGTCAAGTATTCTGCCCAGCCTTGAAGCATGTTGAGTATTTACACCCCTAAGGTCACCATCATAGAAAAATGTCTCAAGGCCTTTATGCCTGAATGATCTGATCACCTATATTACCTTTCATTATATCATGTAACGTGCAACGTTACAAGTGACACCTGAAAATTATAAATTGGAAGTTCTGGATTATAGCATTCAAGCAGCTATCAGCAATACTGTCATTATTAACAGGATAAAGGAATGTTCTGGCCAGAGGCGATGGGAAGTGAAAAGTGGGGAAGTGAGAAAGTGGGTAAGTAAGAATAACAAAAGGCTAAGGACTACGGGCTACTACATTCTACTAAGGATTGTCTTTGTCTGTATGACAAATAAAACAACCGCTTCCGTTGTTATTACCTGTAACCATAGTATCATAGTTCCATCTCAGCAGATCGGACCAGGGAGAACCATGTGCCCTGTGGCATGAAATGCACATAATCTGATCAACACCGGGCGTGACCAAAGAAGTCGGTCCTCCGTAGCCGGAAAGGTCAGGCCGCGCAACCGGGGCTATCGGGTTATACGTCGTGTATGCGGCGTACTCTCCTGAATTCGGCAGGGCGATATCAACCGGGTGCCTCAGCCACGGAGAGCCTGACCCGACACCTGTCGGATTCTTGAGGGCGTGAAGATCGCCGTGGCACCCGCAGCCCGAATCACTGATCGATCCAGCAAATGCGGATGTTTCTCCCTGATACTCATTATGGTCCGCGGCGCTGACAGTCTTCTGCCAGTCATCGTCTTCGATCCCCTTCACTTCGTAAAGAAAACGGTACCATCCTCCGGTTCCGTCAACTACCGTAGCTGAATCATCGGCATGATGCCTGGGCTGCGTATGGCAGTCCTCACAGATCAGTACGTCCCCTGTTCTATCAATTGTAAAGGGAATGCCCGGATACCCGGGGGGAAATCCGAAGCTGTGGCAATTAATACAGTCCGTGATCGAAAGGGTATAATTGCTTCCAATATGTCTGCCGATAACAAAATCAATATTGCTGTCCTTGCCGGCTATCCCGCTGACGTTATGACCCTTCGAATCGTCTGACTGGTTTACCATCCAGTAAAAATTCCCACCCGCAAGCGGGGCGGTGGGTGGCTGTGAGTTGTAGACGATCGGCAGGTTACTTGTGCCTATACTCGACACTGTTTCAGATAACGTATTGCTGTGACAACCGACACAACCGCTCACTATCAAATTATCACTTGGGCCGCTTGAGTCAACAGCTGCACCGTTCTGGCTGTTGTGCATTGTATGACAACCCGAGCAAACCCCGCTCACCCTGGCAAAAACCTGTGGAGAGGCAGTGAACAGAATGGCTGATGCCATATAAATTATAAGTGTTACGTTGTGAAAATAAAGCCGAATTAAGCGGTGCATAGCATCCGCTTCAATGAGACTTATGCCTGTGGTAGAAAATTTTTTAAACATTGTAACTCCGAATATTGCTGAGAGATTAAATATATAGATGCAAATAATATACCAGCACAACGTATTTTATGTATCTGTTATAACATGTTGGATTTAAGTACTTTTCAAGGTCTATCGTCACTAGATTTTATGCCGGGATTGTGTTCTATGCCTCTGCAAATATCTGATATCTAACTTATGATAACAAATTTGACAGAAAAAAATAAAATTAATTAATATTTTACAGTGAGGGGGGATATGCTACTTGTCGTTTAAATTTGCCTGCTTTTGGCATTTAATATCATTAGCAATGGAATCATAACTGTTAAGATCTATCGAAACAATATTGAGCCTGCCGTTCCAGATCAGGGTCAGGTCCGTCCCGGGGTTTTTCCATCTCCACTGAGCCGATTTTTGATCTGAAGGCAGATAACCAAGATCTTCACCAACACCGTACTTTAATTCATATTCACTAAATAAACTATCAAACTCCTTGCCCTGTTCATCTTTAATAACACGATGGATGCTCTTTACTACCTTCTCTGATTCACAGGAAGTCAGCGAGACCCAATTCAAGGTCTCTATTTTTTGGGCGCCGGTAGTTGCAAACCGGCCGTTGTCTTTCAGGAATGCAATGGTTCCGAAGACCTGTTTTCCATAACCATATACCTTGTTATCTATTTCATCGATAGTCTGAAGGAGACAGACACCGCCAAGGCATTTGGGGGGAGTGATATCTTTACCATATGCACCTGTAATAAGACAGGTAACAAACAGGCAGGATATAAGTAATTGAAGTAATCTCATTAAGGCTTTATCTGTACCTCTGTCCCGTCAGGGACAAGCTCCCAGATCTCCTCAATCTCTTCATTCGTGACAGCTATACAGCCGTTGGTCCAGTTGAGAGACGCATGGTACCTGCCCATCCATTCGTAATCCTTAGTAACGCCATGGATCAGGATGCCGCTGCCCGCAGGGACCCTCAGCAATCCGGCTATTTCGATGTCTTTTTCATTTGGATATGAAATATGGAGAGAGCGGTGGAATCGGCTCTCAGGGTCGCGGCTGTCGATCGTATAAAAACCTTCAGGCGTCCTGCGGTCGCCCTGTTTATATTTCGCGCCGATCGGGCTCTTGCCGAGCGCTATTTTATACGTCTTTATTGGTCTACGGCCATCAAACAGGGTCAGTCGCCTCGCGGCCTTTTCTACAACCACCAGATTAGCTTTTAAGTTGGTCGGTTGAATATCCTTAGCCTGTCCCTGGACACTGGACAGAAGCATCTCTTCGGCCTGTACAAAGGTCGATGGACAGAGCAGACTTAAAGTAAAAATTATGATAAATAAATGTCTCATGATTCAGATAATATATGCGATATAAGTCATAAAAGGCAAGGGGTAAGGGGCGATGGGGAAAAACCTATAGCCTACTTGCCCCGTGATCTTACGTTTCGCCCTGGCGGAACGTTACGGGGTGGCCTATCGCCCTTTTGTACTATTGCACTTCTGCACTTCCATCGGATCCGGCCCGAACCGGTTGGGCCCGGGAGTGCCGGGAGTAATACCGTTTTGAATAAAGGCCCAGATTGGTCCGGCCATGCAAAGAAGTCCCATAACCGGTTCAAAGATCGGCATAAGATTAAGTAGCAGCCAGAGGGCTGATCTGTCCTGATCATGCCACCGCTTGGCCTGTATCGCTATATTGGGCCAGAGCATCCAGAACATAAAGAATGTGTATGCGGGGCCTATATCGTTGATATCAGTAACAGGGTTGGTGATCATCCCAAGCAGCATTCCACCCAGGAAGACAAAGCCATTGAATATCCAGAATGTCTTCCTGCTAATCCGCCCTTCAAAGGAAAAAAGCAGCCATACGCCTTTAGGCATCGGTTTTTTTTCGGTCGCTTTCTCGTTCATAGGTATTCATTATATAACAATCGTAGGGGCGGGGTCACCCCGCCCCTACATAAAAAAAGGGCCCCGGAAATCCGGGGCCCTCTGTATCTGCTTACAGTACGGGCATATTGCAATATGCCCCTACAATTAGATTAGAGGAACGATCAAGAGTGCAACGATGTTGATGACCTTGATCATCGGGTTAATAGCCGGGCCAGCCGTATCTTTGTACGGGTCACCGACTGTGTCGCCGGTAACTGCAGCCATGTGGGCATCTGAACCCTTACCACCGTAAATACCATCTTCAATGTACTTCTTGGCATTGTCCCATGCGCCGCCGCCGCTTGTCATTGCTATAGCCTGGAACAGACCTGTAACAATAACCCCGATCAGTAATCCGCCAAGGGCCTCTCTGCCGAGAAGCACTCCAACAAGTATCGGTGCAACTACAGGTATCAACGCAGGAAGCATCATCTGCTTGATAGCAGATTGTGTAACAATGTCAACACACTTGCCGTATTCCGGTTTTGCTGTGCCTTCCATGATACCGGGAATCTCTCTGAACTGGCGTCTTACTTCTTCAACAACACCACCGGCTGCCTTACCAACAGCTTCCATAAGGAGCGCGCCGTAGTAATAAGTAAGAATTCCGCCGATAAAGAGACCTGCAAGGACCATCGGGTTTGAAAGATCAAACGCTATTTTAATAACCTCGTGAGTTACAGGATCTACGAAAGACCTTGAGTATTCAGCAAAGAGAACCAGTGCTGCAAGAGCAGCTGAACCGATAGCATAACCCTTTGTAACAGCCTTTGTTGTGTTACCAACCGCATCAAGAGGATCGGTTATGTTACGGATCTCTTCAGGAAGTCCCGCCATCTCAGCGATACCACCCGCGTTGTCAGTGATCGGGCCGTAAGAGTCAATGGCCACAATTATTCCGGTCATTGAAAGCATTGAGACCGCTGCAAGGGCAATTGAAAAAAGTCCGCCGTTCACATTACCGTCAAAACCGCCGCCGAGTGAGTAGGAGCCGAGTATTGCTGCGACTATAACAAGTACAGGCATAGCTGTTGATTTCATGCTTACTGCAAGACCTGCTATAACATTTGTACCGGCGCCGGTCTGGCTGGCCGCTGCAATGTGTTTAACAGGATCATGGCTTGTGGAAGTAAAGTACTCGGTTATCCATACGATCAATCCGGTCAGGATCAGTCCGATCAATGCAGAGCCGAATACGCTGCCTGCGGTGAATCCGCCCGCCTCTTCAGGTGTGAGGCCGCCAATAAAAGATGCGGATACAACATAGAACGCGATCGCTGCCAGAATACCCGAGACAGCGAGGCCCTTGTAAAGCGCGCCCATGATGTACTGCTTCTCACCGAGCTTGACAAAGAATGTCCCGACGATCGATGCAATGATCGCAACACCGCCGAGCATAAGAGGGAATTCGATCCAAGGGCTATCTACACCGAAGACTGTCTTTGCGAGAAGCATTGCCGCAACAAGTGTAACTGTATATGTTTCATAAAGATCGGCTGCCATTCCTGCGCAGTCACCAACATTGTCACCAACGTTGTCAGCGATAACAGCCGGGTTCCTCGGGTCATCCTCGGGGATTCCCGCCTCAACCTTACCAACGATGTCAGCGCCTACGTCAGCGGCCTTTGTGTAGATACCTCCGGCGATACGTGCGAACACACTCATTAGCGAACAGCCGAAGCCGAGTCCGATAAGTGCATGAAACACATCATCGCCGGCATATGTGTTGGCTATATAATAGTAGCCGGCAAGACCTAAAAGGCCGAGACCAACAACCATTACACCGGTAACAGAGCCGCCTTTAAAGGCAACTGAAAGCGCAGGCTGAATGCCGCCGTGCGCGGCCTGTGCCGTACGTACGTTTGCGCGGACCGAAACCATCATCCCGATATAGCCCGCAAGCGCTGATCCGGCTACTCCGATTATAAATCCAAAAGCGATCCATTTGCCGAGGAAAAACAAAAGGACAAATAAAGCTGCCGCAACATATGCAACTGCCTTGTATTCACGCGCAAGAAATGCTATTGCACCTTCCTTGATTGCGTTTGAGATCTCCTGCATCTTCTCATTTCCAGCATCCTGCTTTGTGATCCATCCAGCGGTCATCAGCGCGTATACAACGCCTGCTACTCCGCAGATGAGTGCGAATAAAATAGTACCACTCATAATTTAACCTCCTTTAGTTGAATTTAAAAGTTCCTGAATTTATTGTTTTTCCTCGCCTGATCCTACTTCGTCCGCAGGGACCGTAGGTTCTTCAGGATCGGGTTTTGTATCTTCTTCAGATGCGTCTTCCGGACCTGTCACAACAATGGAATTATCCGCATCCGCTACGGCCTCTCTTCCTGAGTACTTGTTGAAGCACATCGCCGCGCCCCTGTAGAACATGTGGGCGAGCTTCGAGAACGGAAGATATATAAAAAGTGAGAATACAAATACAAGGTGTATAAAATACATCGGGTACGCTATAGGTGCGACACCGGCTATCCTCAGAAGCTGTGCAAGGAACCCGGAAAGCCCGACGATACCGATGATAGCGATCAGGAGCCAGTCAAAGTAGCTTCCCACTCCGCCAAGCTGCTCGGCCTTCTTGAACCTGTTACTCATCATCATTCCTATACCAACAATAATACCGATAGCGCCGATATTGCCGAAGATCTTGACAGGTGTCCCGTAGCCCAGGCTGAAAGGTGAATCCATGTGGAGTACATCAATGTAAAGAACACCAATGGCCGTAGCAATGGCCGCTGCGACAAAACCATAGAAAACAAGTAAATGTGAAGTGTACCTGTCAGCGCTCACATCGCAGGTCTTGAACTTCTCGTGTCCCGCGACCTCTTTGGCTGTTTTTATTATGCTCCCCTTAAGGTCTCCTGATGAGACGTTGTTGGCTGTCTTCATGTCGCCCCAGAAATTTTTCACTCCGAGCACACCTACCACGGCCCCGAATATCAGGGCAGGGGTAAAGACGATCTGGAGAAAGAGAGTTGAAGCGAATTTGGAGAATATGACCTCTCCGTCCGGTATACCGAACGTACCGGCAATCGAAAGAAGGACAGCGAGAAGGACCGCCGGAGCCAATAGGACCAAAGGCATCATCGCCTTGTTGTTCACTATGTCAACAAGGGCGGCAGGCGCGGAATACTGCTTGATGGTCTGCTTTCTTATCGCACCGAGCACCTCAGCAGGATTCGCTCCTCTCGGGCAGTATGCCGTACAGTCGCTGCACTGATGGCAAAGCCAGATGTCGGGGTTGCCCTGGAACTTCTCCTTCAGTCCCCACTGGGCCCAGACCATTTCTTTTCTCGGGAATGGGTTCTTGTCCGGTGTTACTTTGCATACAACAGTACACGTTGCACACTGGTAGCACTTTTTAAGGGAACTCCCCCCGGCGGCTATGACACCTTTTACAAAATCCAGATCGGGTTTCACTACTATTGCTTCTGCCATTTATAACCTCCATTTACAAGTGCGGTTGTGCTGTAAGGGTACGGCGTGCCGTGCCCCTACATTCGCTCTTCCGCGCATATTAGAATTCTTTAAACGGGTTCGGTTCCATCTCGTCCAATTTCTCTACATAGTCCGCCAGTATCTGCGGCAGCTTATCATAGTCATTGATCGAAAGCTGAACCAGCTCAACTCTTTCAGGTTCCAGCTGCAGCCTGCCGAGTGTCTCCTGGAGTTTTCCGAGCCTTTCGTTTGCAAGCTCACTGCCCTTCACAAAGTGGCACTGATAATTCTCGCCGAACTTGCATCCGATCAGTATCATGCCGTCAACACCTACGGAGAGCGCATCAGCGATCCATGCAAGGTTCAGGTTGCCAAGGCACCTGACCGGGATGAACCTTATAGCGTTTGACCACTTTGAGCGGTTAAGCGCTGCCATGTCCAGTGCGGGGTAGGCATCGTTCTCACAAACAAGCCCGATAAGCCTGAGCCCCTCGTCCGGAATATCCATTCCCTTGAACATGTTCGACATCATCTTGATACTGAAGTCCTTGAAGTTAATGACCCTCTCAGGACATGAACCGAGACAGGTACCGCACCTGCGGCAACGGCTCATCTTGTGGAACGGTGTTCCCTTGTCATCCTCTTCGATGGCGCTGAAAGGACACTCCTCAGTACATCTCTTACATGATGTACATTTCTGGAGATTAACTTCCGGATAGGTCTGGTCATAAGCCCTTGGGTGTACAGCAAAACCTTTTTCCGTGGCTTCCATACACTGTATGGCCTTGAGGCTCGCGCCCAATCCGTCTTCTATGCTGCCGAGCATATGCATCGGCTGCCTTATGCTTCCTGCGGCGTAGATACCGGTCCTGCTGGTCTCATACTGGAAACAGATATAATTTGAATCATTGAATCCGTACGCCTCGTCAAGGACCGGAAGCTCAGGTCCCTGCTTGTATTCAAGATTGAGTATGTTCGGTATCTTGTGCGGTTCGAGCGGCGCGTTCGGGTCGGGCTTGCCGCCCTTTGCCACTGCAATCTCGTCGAACTTGACCTTCCATTTGGCAAGGTCCTCAGCATCGATCCTCGAGTTCGGGACCATGCCTGTCGCAAGGACGACCATGTCCGCCTCGATTATGATCTTTTCGCCGAGGAATGTATCACTTACTTCTACATTGAGGTCTCCGTCGGGTCCCTCGCTAACGCCTGTGACCACACCCTTTGTGAGCATCACGCCGGGATCGTCCTGCATGCTCTTGTAAAAGAGCTCGTACTGGCCAGGGGTCCTGACATCTTTATAAAGGATATATGCCATCGCGTCGGGGTTCTTCTCCCTTACATACGCGGCCTGCTTCAGAGAAGTGAGGCAGCAGTAAGATGAACAGTACGGAAGGTGCTCGGGGTCCCTTGAACCGGCGCACTGTATGAAGGCTACTCTCTTGGCTTCCTTACCGTCGGACGGCCTGGTGATCTTGCCGCTTTTGGCGATCTCTTCCATCTGTACATTGGTAATTACGTTCGGGTTCGCGCCGTAGCCGAGATGCGGAAGCTTGTTCGCGTCATAAGGCCTCCATCCAGCGGCCATGACAACTGCACCGGCCTTTGCCTGCTCGCTGCCCCCGTTTGTCTTAATGGATACATCATACATCCCCGGAACACCGGCGATCTTCTCGATCTCGGATGACATGTATACCTTGATATTCGAATTTGATGTGACTTTATCAATTGTGGACTGCACGCTGTTTTCTTCAATAGCTTCGAAGGGATAGCTCTGCGGGAGCTGCTTGTGCATCCTGGCTGCCCAACCGCCAAGTTCCGCCTGTTTCTCAACGAGGAGGACATTGTATCCGGCTTCGGCCGCTCCAAGCGCCGAGGACATTCCTGAGACACCGCCGCCGATAACAAGCACGGTCTTGTCCAGCTCTTCCAGAAAGAAGGGTTCGGGAAGGTCCGTGTTCTGGGCCTTAATGATCCCAATCCTCATATAGTCGTCCGCCAGAGCCTGGGTATCTTCGGTATTGGGCTCCTGGCTCCATGCCACGAATTCCCTGAGGTTGATCCTCTCGACGATGCATCCGTCGAATTTAAACTCTCTATGCTTTGCGCGGGGGGAACATGCCGCTACTACAACAATGTTGACCCCTTCTCCGCTTATATCACCCTTGATAAGGTCGAGACCTTCAGGACTGCAGAGCGCGTTATGAGATTTGCAAATTGGGATCTGCTTTTCTTTTGTAGCGACCTCTTCCAGGCCCTCTATTTTAACTGTCTCTGCTATGTCGCAGCCTTTACAAATGTAAACTCCGTATTTCTTTTCCATTAGGATAACCTCCCGACTGTCTGAATGGCTTTAAGGGCAGCCCCTGTAGCCCCCTGTACGGACTTGGCGACATCCATAGGGTCCTTGGCGCAGCCAACGGCATAAATGCCTTTTTGGTCTTTGCCGATAACCGCAAAACCATTTTCATTTATCTTTATGTCTGAAGGAAGTTTCAGGTCCGCGACCTCGGGCTGCATGCCTGTTGCGAGAACAACCATGTCGACCGTGACCTTGATCTTTTCGCCGGCAAGGATGTCTTCGGCCTCTACGGTTACATCGCCGTTGGATTCTGCGGTCACACTGGCGACCTTTCCTTTTATCAGTTTAACGTTCTCATTGTCCTTGATAGTGTTGTAGAACTTCTCATATGAAGTTCCCGGTGTGCGAATGTCTATATAGAACATATAGACCTCTGCGTCCGGATACTGATCGGTCACATAGGTGATCTGCTTCAGTGATGCCATGCAGCAAACCGCGGAGCAGTATGCGAGGTGATTCTCGTCACGGGAGCCGGCGCACTGTACGAATGCGACCTTCTTGGCCTCTTTGCCGTCGCCGGGCCTTGTGATCTTGCCGCCAGTAGGTCCGTTGCCGGATGCGATCCTCTCCATCATCGCGTTCGTGATGATGCTCGGGCTGGTGCCGAATCCGAGGTTGTCGATCTTCTTTGCGTCATAAGGCTTCCAGCCTGTGGCAAGTACGATCGATGCAGCTTTCAGCTTCAGTGTTTCGGGCTGCATCTCAAGGTCAACCGCGTCATACTTGCATGCTTCCTTGCACTTGGCGCCGCAGTCGCTCTTACATGCTGATTTATCTATTACATACTGGTAAGGGAATGCCTGTGAGGTCGGGATGAACGCGGCCTTCTTTTTGTCCAGGCCAGCGTTGAAATCATTGGGTATCTCAACCGGACACGCCTCTGTGCACGCGTTGCATCCCGTGCATTTGTCATTTATATAACGGGGTTTCAGCTTCACGTCCACTTCGTAGCTTCCGGCCTGTCCCGAGATCTTCTCAACCTCTGACATTGTGTAGACCGAGATGCGGTCGTTCAGCTTCACTCTGCGGTAGTTGATCTCAAGTCCGCAGGTCGGGGGGCAGAGTTTCGGGAAGTACTTGTTCATCCTTGATACTCTTCCTCCAAGAAAAGGTTCTCTTTCGAGAATAGTAACGGTATATCCGGCTTCTGCCGCTTCGGTCGCGGTAGTAAGGCCGCTTATGCCGCCACCTATTACTATAATATTGCTTTCATGTTCTGACATACTAAGCCTCCATTTCAGTAGAGTTATTTAAGTCATTAAGATCACCTGACACCTATCTACAGTCAGACAGGGCTGTCAGGGTGAATGGCATTTACTTTACTACAAAATAACCACGCCTGACAACAGTTTTTTGAGGAAGATCAATTAGAAATTCTAATCACTTAATAACTTAAATAACTCTCCGGGCGGTCGTAACGACCGCCCGGAGAAATTAAATACAATCTTGCTGATTAATCAGCCCATATCTCTTTGTAATCCCTTTTTGACATGGTAAACTCACCTGATGTCATATCGTATGTTGAGCAAGTGAATAATTTCCACTTATCGTCATCGATCAGGTTGAAGTCACCCCTGTAGTAGTAGCCAGGGTACCTGCTCTCTTCTCTGTAGAGAATGTGGCGGGCATGTGCCTCAAGTGAGAGTATCCTGTGAAAGTTCTCCCAGCATCTCATGAGCTCGTGCAGATTAGCTGCTCCCATCTGACCGGAGTCTTCCTTGAGCAATGCAAGCTGCTTCAAACCTTCTTCAAGCATGGTCTTTGATGTCATGTACCATGTTGAGATACCGCCGAAGTACTCGTCACCGATCTTCTGCAGTCTTGCCTGGAGCATGTCCGGCTTAATGTAAAACGGGTTGACTGACGGATCTGTTGAGTAGGTTTTGTTCTTCTCATAGATCTCGAACGGCAGGTAAAGTTCTGCTGCCATCTCATCAGCTGTCTTCCTCGGTTTCGGTGCAAAGTCAGGATTGTCGAGGATGAAAGCTATGCAAGCCTTTGCCGCGATCCTTCCTTCAGCGTGTGAACCGGAGGAGAACTTGTGTCCTGAAGCGCCACAGATGTCACCGGCCATGAAGAGGCCCGGTACTGTTGACATCCTGTTGTAACCCCAGTGGTAGTGATCCGGTGTGCCAGGAATATCGCTGGGGCCTGAGACCCAGAATCCCGCGCAGCCTGCATGTGAACCGAGGAGATACGGCTCTGTGGGCATTATCTCCGAGTATACCTTATCAGGCTCAACGTTCTTGCCTGCCCAGAGTCCGGCCTGGCCGATACACATATCGAGGAAGTCTTCCCATGCCTCTGCTTCGAGGTGTTTGACTTTCTTTTTGCCTTCTTTTTCACCGAGCTTCTCGATGAAGGTCTCGTTGATTTTGGCCATGGCCAAATCAGTCCTCATGAGGATAGGACCTTTGCCTTCTTTCATGGCATTTATCATCATGTGGTTCCTGATAGTTGTACCCAGCTTGTCGACATACTTCGCGCCGTATTTTTCCCTTGCATCTTTAAGATAGTCTTCGTTCGCGCAGTAGTCATTACCGAGGCTGTCCGTTGCTTTTGCCTTGAAAAAGAGGAACCATGCGCCTACAGGTCCGTAACCGTCTTTGAACCTTGCGGGGACCATCCTGTTTTCCATGAGGACCAGTTCAGCACCAGCCTGCATGCCGAGCGCGTAACCGGAACCCGAGTTCCATATTGGGTACCATGCACGTCCCTGACCTTCTTTAACTGATCTGGGCCTGAAGCAGTTAACCGCTCCGCCTGCTGCCAGGACTATCCCTTTGGCCTTGAAGATGTACATCTTGTTCTCTCTGACGCTGAGGCCAACTGCTGCTGCAACCCTCTTGGGATCGTTAGTATCTTTGAAGAGCCTTACAATGAAAACCCTTTCAAAGAGGTTCTGGTCAACGCCTGTTGCTGTCCTGTTTAACTCAAGGGCTTTCTTTGCAGCTTCTGCAACGATCGCCTTGTAAGACTCACCATTGATCATGATCTGCCATTTACCTGATCTAACAGGTGTGCCGCCATCTCTTAATGAGGTTTTACCGGCATCTCTTGCCTGGTGTCCGTCAAGTGAGAAACCGTCGTCGCCTTTTTTCCAGATAGGCAGGCCCCACTCTTCAAACAATTTAACGCTGTCGTCAACGTGTCTGCCGAGGTCATATACAAGGTCTTCCCTTGTGATACCCATAAGGTCGTTCCTTACGTATCTGACATAGTCTTCGACCTTGTTCTCACCCATATAAGTATTGATGGCTGAGAGACCCATTGCGACCGCGCCGCTTCTGTCTGCTGCAGCTTTGTCAACCATCGTGATCTTTAATTTACTGGCTTCGGCCCATCTGACACCTTCATAAGCAGCGCCGCAACAAGCCATGCCACCGCCGATAAGGAGCAGATCAGTCTCATGCTCAACAATTTCGGGTTTTTCACAGTACGAAAATGTACATGTTTCTTTTTCCATTGTCTTTCCTCCTCCTTTAATTTATTCAGCACGGGCCGGGGTGTTAAAGAACCCGGACTCTTTTACCTTAGACATGTCTGCTTCAGGCTTGCCATCATAAGGGTTAATTGAATCTTCTTCTGTTGTCCTGATCGGAAACTTGAACCTTTTGAGTGTTCCGTTCCTGAACTTGACCGTCCACATAATGGAATCTGTTCCCCTCATCGGGATAACACTACCATGGAGCGGTACAAAGTCTGCATAACCCCTGACCTCGATAGCCTGCTGAGGGCAGATCTTTACACAGTTGTAGCACTCCCAGCACTGATCGGGCTCCTGGTTGAAAGCTTTCATGAGATCTCTGTCGAGAGCCATGAGGTCGTTAGGACAGATATACTGACATGCAGTCTTGTCCTGAGCTTTACAACCGTCACATTTTTCCGCGATTACAAAACTTGGCATTGTAATACCTCCTTTTTTTGTTTTTACAGCTTAAATTAAGCTATATAATTTTTTGCAACTAAATATAGTTGCATTACAATCTATGATCAACACCTGTTTACGGTGAAAAAAACTGTTTATTTGTCAAGACTCTGATAATAAGAAATCAGAATATCAGCCACTTCTGGACGTGAGAATTCTTTAGGCGGCGCTTCACCTCTACCTAACATTTCACGAACCTTTGTACCCGAAAGCAGAACAAAATCTTCCTTTACATGATCAGGGGCTTCACACATCATTACAACCTTGTCCAGTTTCTTCGAGTAAGCAGTGTGGTCAGCCTTAAAGATCTCAATTTCAAGTGCGCCGGCAGGGACTTCATTATCAAAGATAGTTTGAGCATCAAAGGCACCGTAGTGATCACCAACACCAGCATGGTCACGACCAACGATGAAGTGAGTTGCGCCCATGTTCTGACGGAATACAGCATGCAGTACCCCTTCGCGCGGACCGGCATAAAGCATATCAAACCCGTAACCGGTAACCATTGCGCTGTTTGGCGGGAAGTACAGCTCAACCATTTTACGGATAGCAGCATCACGAACAGGTGCGGGGATATCCCCTTTTTTCAATTTACCAAGTAACATGTGAATAACCAGGCCATCGCAGCCTAAACGGTCCATTGCCATATGGCAAAGTTCTTCATGAGCAAGATGCATGGGGTTACGAGTCTGAAAAGCAACAACCTTCTTCCAGCCATGCTCCTTGATCTCGTTACGAATTTCAACTGCGGTACGGAAAGTGTCCGGGAATTCATCCTGGAAATAAGAGAAGTTTAATACTTTGATTGAACCAGAAAGACAGACCTTACCTTGAGCATTGAATGAATCAACACCAGGATGAGCTTCGCCAGCGGCTGGCGCATAAACTTTTTCAGACATAAGCGCCATCTCTTCATCACTGAATTCTTCAACCGCTTTGACATCCATAACAGCTAATATAGGATTACCTTCAACGTTTGGATCTTTCAGTGCAATACGGTCACCAGCTTTGATCCCGTCTGCATCTTTAACCAGGTTTAAAACCGGGGTAGGCCAGAACAGACCGGATGTTGTTTTCATATCTGTAGCAACAGACAGAGCATCGGCTTTATTCATGTAGCCTGTTAACGGGTTGAAGTAACCGGCCCCCATCATGACTGCATTAGCCGCAGTAGCTGAGCTTACAACAATAGAAGCCAGACCTTTAGCTTCGTGCTGCAGGGCCTCATTTTCAGCAGTGTCATATACATATAGTGGATTCAGTTCATCTGAACCATGTGGTTTAATTAATGCCATTTCTTCCTCCTTATTAAATTATTTGATCTATTTTAAGAACCGAGCACTGAACAGATATTATTGAAGATATCGTCAATGCTTCCAACGCCTGCTACGGATTTCAGGATACCTTTATTCCCGTAGTAATCTATAAGAGGCGCAGTCGATTTTTCGTAAATATCGAGCCTGTTTTTAATGGTTGCTTCCTTGTCATCGTCCCTCTGCTGGAGTTCGCCGCCGCACTTGTCGCAAACACCCTCTTTGGCGGGTGCGGAGAAGTGAACATTGTACATCTGCTGGCAGCCGGCGCATGTCCTTCTGCCGGTGAGTCTCTGCATGAGCTCGCTCATAGCAACATCAACACTAAGGGCAACATCAAGCGGAGAACCCATAGTCGTAAGCACATTGTCGAGCTCTTCAGCCTGAGGTGTTGTCCTCGGGAAACCGTCAAGGATATAACCGTTCTTGCAGTCATCCTGAGCGAGTCTCTCTTTTACGAGTCCTATAACGATCTCGTCAGTAACAAGATCACCTTTGTCCATAATAACTTTGGCTTCTTTTCCAAGCGGGGTGCCGTCTGCAACGGCTTTTCTGAGGATATCTCCGGTAGAGATCTGGGGAATGTTATATTTTTCAATAAGCTTTTTGGCCTGTGTCCCTTTTCCTGCTCCAGGGGCTCCCAATAATACTATTCTCATGCGCATCTCCTTTGAAATTAAAATGTAAAGATAAACTACTTATCTATGTTAGATGGCAAATCACCCGTATATGTCAAATCTGATAGGGATTCACCAGTTCCAAAAAAAACCCAATAATTACAGGAAGAAGGACTAATGAGTTGTTATAATATAAATAGTTTGAAAATGAGTCAATACAAAAATTTAAATTAGTTTATAATGATTCCTTATTTTCGTAAGGATTTAGCTTGAAATGCTTATATTTCAAGAGGTTAGCTGTCTAATGGACATATGCTCATCCAGACAGCTTATATAAATATTTAACTAACAAATGAATCTAATCAATAAACAGGGCAAAAAACAGCAGCGAATCTTTATTTGCCTTTGTTTTCTAATAGTTATTCGACTATGTCGAGCTTTATACTCAGATCTTTCAGCTGGTTGGCGTCCACTTCGGACGGTGCGTTACTGAGCGGGCAGACAGCCTTCTGGGTCTTTGGAAAGGCAATCACGTCCCTTATTGAGTTCGCACCGGTAAGTATCATGACGAGCCTGTCAAGGCCGAGTGCAATCCCGCCGTGCGGGGGCGCGCCGTATTCAAGCGCTTCAAGGAGGAACCCGAATTTCGCGTCAGCATCTTCAGGGCTGATATTCAGGAGGCTGAACATCCTGTCCTGGACCTTCTTTTGATGTATACGTATGCTCCCTCCGCCTATCTCATACCCGTTAAGGACAAGGTCATATGCCCGTGCTCGAAGGGATAAAAGCCCTGAATCCGGATTCTGTACGGGCGATTCGCGAATCGCCCGTACGGGATCTATCGAAATGAATCTATCCATATCTTCTATCATCGGGCTCGTAAAGGGATGGTGCATGGCCTCGTACCTTTTTCCGTCCTCGTTCCACTCAAAGAGGGGAAAGTCAGTTATCCATGCGAGTTTATATTCATTATTATTAATGAGTCCGAGCCTCCTGGCCATTTCATTTCTGAGCTTGGAGAGACACTCATTTGCAACATTCGGCCTGTCAGCAACAAAGAGAAGAAGGTCGCCTTCTTCGGCTTCGAACCTTTCTCTTAAGGCCTTTAATGTCTCTTCAGGGAAGAATTTCGCAATGGGGGACTCTATTTTTTCCTTGACCTTCATCCATGCGAGGCCCTTGGCGCCGAATCCCTGAACATCCTTTGTGAGGTCGTCCAGGTCCTTTCTTGAATAACCGGCAAGCCCCTTTGCGTTGAGGCCCTTGACTATGCCGTTGTTCGCGACAGTGTCGAGGAATACCTTGAATGAGGAGTCCTTTATTATATCGCTTACATTCTTCAGCTCGAGCCCAAACCTCAGATCCGGCTTGTCGCTCCCGTATTTCTCAATTGCGTCATGATAGGAAAGGCTCTG
>BDTS01000030.1 GCA_002897915.1 bacterium BMS3Bbin09
GTTATTTATCTGAAGTTACTCAATAGTGCAATCTATATTATTTTCAAAAGGAGATATAAAGCATGATTATTATCGGCGAAAAGATCAGCATTATCGCAAAGAAAGTCAGAGAGGCAATGAACGCCCGTGATCCAAAACCCATACAGGATCTTGCTTTGGAACAGTGGAAAGCAGGCGCTAACATCATTGACGTCAATATCGGACCTGCAGAAGACGGCGGCGAAGACATGATGAAATGGATGGTCGAGAGCATTCAGCAGGTAGTTCAGGCCCCGCTCTGCCTCGATACTACCAACGCATCAGCCCTTGAAGCCGGACTTAAGGTACACAACAACGAATGGGGAAAAGCAGTTATCAATTCAACTTCAAACGACCCGGAAAGATTTCCGATCCTCGAACTGGCTGCTAAGTACAACTCAGAGATCATTGCCCTCACAGTCGGCAATCGCGGTCTGCCTGCAGACGCAGAAGAGAGATGCGGAATAGCCGCAGAGATCATGGGAAGAGCAGCCGAGTACGGTGTGCCGATGGAAGATATTTATCTCGATCCGTTGATCCTCCAGGTCTGCACGACCCAGGACCAGGCAATGCATTCAATAAAGGCCGTAGAGATGTTCCAGGAACTGAACGATCCTCCAATGAAGACCGTTGTCGGACTCAGTAATATTTCTAACGGTGTCCCGAAAGAGATGAGAAGCCTTATAGACAGGACTTATTTAATATTTTTAATGAATGCGGGGCTGACAGCAGCCATTGCAAACCCTCTTGATAAAGGACTTATGGATGTGATAAAGACAACTGAACTGTTCCTTAACAAGACACTGTACGCACATTCATATCTGGAAATGTAAAAATTAAAGCTATGAGCTTACAGCAATCAGCTATCAGCTAAAGATTAAAAAGCTGACCGCTGAAAGCTGACAGCTTTCTTAGGAGGTTAACATGTCATTTGTAGTGCCTAAAGAAACATTCAGCGGTAAAGTGTTAGCAGTTGATTTCGGTAAAGACGACAAGAAGATCACAATAGGCGGTGAAAACACCCTCCCCTTCCTCTCATTTGAAGGTGAATGCCCGAACAAGCCTGCAATAGCATACGAGATACAGGACTGTCCCCCGGATGACTGGCCCGAAACTGTCCTGAACGTATATAAAGATGTAAGCAGCGACACCGTTACATGGGCAAAATACTGCCAGGACGAACTGAAGGCAGATGCAATAGCGCTCAGGCTCATTAGCACCCATCCGGACAGAGATGACCGTTCCGCCGAAGACACGGCTCAGACAGTCAAGGACGTGCTTGCGGCGATCAATGTCCCTCTTATAATTCTCGGATCTAACCACATTGAAAAAGATGCAAACGTTCTTGTTGCAGCAGCAGAGGCCTCAAGCGGCAACAACTGCATAATCGGAAAAGCGCAGGAAGGCAACTATAAAACCATTGTTGCAGCCGCACTCGCGCATAACCATAAACTGATCGCAATGTCCGAGCTGGACATCAACCTCGCGAAGCAGTTGAATATCCTTATAACCCAGATGGGTTTTGACAAAACGAAACTGATAACCGACCCGATGTGCGCCGCACTCGGTTACGGTCTTGAGTATACATACTCCGTTATGGAGAGGATCAGGCTCGCAGGCCTCGCACAGAACGACCAGACCATGCAGCCGCCGATCCTGGGCGACGTCGGTATGTACGTATGGAAGATCAAAGAGACCATCGCTCCGGAAGCCGATGTGCCCGACTGGGGTTCAATCGAAGAGAGAGGGATAGCGTGGGAGACAGTGACCGCGACCTCAATGATACTGGCCGGGACGAACCTGCTGATCATGAGGCACCCGAAGGCTGTAGAGAACGTTAAAAAGACCATAGACGAACTGATTTAATAATTATTGACCACAAATTATTGATTAAGATAAAAATGGAGGATTAAGATGGCATTAACCGGAATACAGATATTTAAACTTCTACCAAAGACAAACTGCAAGAAATGCGGGTTCCCGACCTGCCTTGCCTTTGCGATGAAGCTCGCAGCGGGCGGCGTAGAGATCTCGGCATGCCCGGACGTTTCTGATGAGACAAAAGCAACTCTTGGAGAGGCATCAGCCCCGCCGATAAGGTCATTTGCCCTGGGTACAGGCGACAAGGCTGTAAAGATGGGCGCTGAGAACGTAATGTTCAGACATGATAAGAAGTTCGTCAACCCATGCGCCATCGCAGTTAACATAAAGGACGACGCGGGTGATGACGCTATCTCTGCCATGGCAGAAGCAGTAGCTAACTCCGAGATCGACCGTGTAGGCCAGAAGCTCCGTGTCGATGCTATTTCAATAGAATGCGTTTCTGGTGACAGCGCGAAATACGAAGCTGCTGTAAAGCTCGTCGCTGAAAAAGCGCCTGAAACGGCCCTTATATTAAATTGTAAAGATGCCGGAACAATTGAAGCTGCTGTAAAGGCAGTTGCGGACAGAAAACCCCTCATCAACGGAACCACTGACGGCAATGCCGAGGCAATGGCTGACATCGCCAAGGCAAACGGCTGTCCGATCGTTGCTTCAGCTAACGGACTCGATGCACTGAGCGCACTCACCGAAAAGATCAAAGGTTTCGGTGTCGAAGACATCGTACTTGATTCAGGTGCCAGGACTGCGAAAGATATAGTCGAGCACAACACACAGGCAAGACGCGCGGCACTCAAGAAGAGCTTCAAGCCGCTTGGATACCCTGTGATCAACTCAGCCATCAGGGACGATGCAATTCTCGAAGCATCAATAGCTTCTGTTGCAATTGCCAAATACGCATCGATAGTCGTTATAAGCAGTATCGAAAAATGGAAAACACTGGCGCTCTTCACGCAGAGACAAAACATCTACACGGACCCGCAGGTGCCAATGCAGGTAGAGCAGAATATATATGAAATGGCAGAGCCGACCGCTGATTCTCCGTTTATGATCACGACCAACTTCTCGCTTACATACTTCATCGTATCGGGCGAGGTTGAGAACAGCAAGGTCCCGAGCCGCCTCGCGGTTATGGATTGTGAAGGTCTTTCAGTTCTCACTGCATGGGCAGCAGGCAAGTTCACTGCCACAAAGATCGCGCAGTACATTAAAGAAAGCGGCATTGAAGACAAGCTAAGCCATAAAGAACTTATACTTCCCGGACAGGTTGCGATCCTTAGTGGTGCATTGGAAGACAAGCTCGAGGGTTGGACAATAACTGTTGGTCCAAGGGAAGCTAATGCAATACCAACTTTTCTTAAAAGCAAAGTATCTTAAAATATCCTGATTAATTAATAAGATAGCAGGTATTTTTTGATGTATATTATCAAAACGATTTGACAAGAATCATTCTTGAATGATAATCTTTTCAGATAGAATGAAGTAATACTTTATGATGATGGAAAAATACAGGAATTTGCATATAAAGCTGACACCGCAGCGGCTTGCGATATTGAGCTATCTGAACGGCAACACGTCTCATCCGTCTGCAGAAGATATTTACAAGGCTGTTCAGGGGCAGTTTCCGACAATGTCATTCGCCACGGTCTATAACACGCTTGAGGCGCTGAAGAACAAGGGTTCTGTCCAGGAACTCAAAATCGACCATGCAAAAAAGAGATACGACCCGGACAGCACGATACATCATCATTTAATATGCAATAAATGTAAGAATATTATAGATATACACAAGGACTTCAACTTGTCTCTTCCTGATGAGATGACTGAAGGCTTTGACGTATTAGGCAATAGCATTGAGTTTTACGGTATTTGCAGTAAGTGCAATAAATAAATTTCAGACGCACCCTTTAGAATTAAGGTTTCAGCGCTTTTAGCAGTTTACGAACATAAATCGAATTCAACAATACATTAGGAGGTAGAGATGTCAAAACTTATAGCCTCTGCAGCGATCAGGGCTTCACATACTCTTTTTAAAAGAGCAGAGGAAACGCTTGAAAAGGCGATTGCAGAGAAAGGTAAGGACTTTGTTTTCGAATTTCCAGATACCGCGTTTTTTCTTCCACAGATTTATGCTATGACGGCTTTCAAGGTCGAGACTTTGGCTGATATGAAGGTCGCCCTTGAAATGACCAGAGAAATGCTCCAGGACGTACCGGATGACAAACTCTGGAAACCTTATCTTGGAGAGGCCCTTGATTCAGGAATGGCCACCCTCTTTATTGAAGAGATCCTCCTCGCACTGAAATACGTAAACGGCGAAGAGCCTGCAACAGACCCTGAAACAGGTTACGTATATAACGGATTCATTTCAGACACGATCCAGAGAAACCTCGGCATACAGCTCGTTGACGGAAGGATGCCCGGTTTCGCATGTATAATCGGGGCCGCACCTGACGATGAGACAGCTGAAAAGATCGTCAGGGAACTTCAGGAGAAAAACATCCTTTCCTTCCTTTCCGGGACCTCAAAGGACAAGGACGGCAACGTAACCAACGTTACCCAGCAGCTACTCAGAAGGAAAGTAGAGCTCGGCTGGGATACATATATTGTTCCGCTCGGACCTGATGTAGAGCACACACTCTATGCGGCCGACTGGTCGATCAGGGCGTCAATGATCTTCGGCGGGAACAAGCCTGGCGATTATAAAGCACATCTAAAATACTGTAAAGACAGGGTCTTCGCTTTCGCGATGGTACTCGGCGAGTTGACGGACATAATCTGGTCAACAGGAGCAGGTGCCATTGTTATGGGATACCCTGCAATATGCGACAGCGAAGTACCGGTAATACACCCAACAGGTGTTTGCACTTATGAAGAAGTCGAGAAAGAACTCGATCACTCCAGGATAGTCCAGAGGGCCTTCGAGGTCAGAGGCCTCAAGGTAACTGTCGAGAAACCCCCGATCCCTGTTGCATATGGTCCTGCATTCGAGGGTGAGAGAATCAGAAAAGAGGACATGTTCATCGAGTTCGGAGGAAACCGCTCTCCAGCTTTTGAGTGGGTCAGGACAAAAGAGCTTGAAGAAGTCGAAGACGGCAAGGTAACCATAATCGGCACTAATATACAAGAGAGGTTCAAGGCAGGCGGATTGATGCCAATAGCATTGGTCCTGGATGTCGCGGGCAGAAAAATGCAGAAGGACTTCGAATCAATACTTGAAAGAAAATTTCACCACAATATCAACGAAGCCCAGGGCCTATGGCACATGGGACAGCGCGATATCGTATGGATGCGTATAAGCAATAACGCGTTTAAGGACGGGATCACCCTGGAGCACTACGGGATCATACTAAGCACAATGACCAAGAGCAGGTTCAAGTCCATAGTGGACAAGGTACAGTGCACTATCTATGTTGACGAAAAAGATGTCCTTGAACTGCAGGATCAGGCAAGAGTTTCTTATAAAGAAAGAGATAAAAGAGTTGAAGGTTTAACTGACGAAGCGGTAGATACGTATTATTCATGCCTTCTCTGCCAGTCGTTCGCGCCTTCACATGTATGCGTTGTCAGCCCCGAGCGTCTCGGACTCTGCGGCGCGTACAACTGGCTTGACTGTAAGGCAGCGTTTGAGATCGATCCTACAGGCGGCAACCAGCCTATCGAAAAGGGGGAGATCGTCGACGCAAATGCCGGTAGATTCGGTGGTGTAGACAAATATCTGAAAGCAGCAACAGCAGGCGCAGTTGAATCACTTAATTTATACACTATTATGGACAACCCGATGACATCCTGCGGATGTTTCGAGTGTATCGTCGCGATCGTTCCCGAGGCAAACGGGGTAATGCTAGTCCAGAGGGGTCATACAGGAATGACACCCGCGGGAATGAAGTTCTCTACTCTTGCCGGAACTGTAGGCGGCGGTATGCAGAGCCCTGGATTTATGGGTATCGGCGTCAACTTCATCACAAGTCATAAATTCCTCTTTGCTGACGGAGGATTAAAGAGAATAGTCTGGATGACAAAGAACCTTAAAGAGAGGCTCGCTGAAGATCTGCAGAAGAGGTGCGAGGAGGAAGGCGTGCCCAACCTCATCGACATGATCGCTGATGAAACAACTTGTGAAGACTCAGAAAAACTTATGGAGCATCTTGCGAATGTCGGACACCCGGCGCTCGAAATGGACCCGATGTTTTAAAAGAAGCTTTCAGCTCTCAGCGTTCGGCTGACAGCTAAGGCCAGATTGATTATATAAACTGATCGCTGACAGCTGAATGCTGACAGCTTCTGAGGAGGATATGATGAATAAACCGCTTAAAAGCGCAGGAACATCTGCAGAAGAAATTATTAAATGGGGTAAGGCCCATAGCATTGAGACCTGTTTTGACCGGGTGGAAAAAATGAAGCCCTGCCCTATCGGTGAAACAGGCGCGTGCTGTAGAGTATGCCACATGGGACCGTGCAGGCTCGTTGGCAAGAACGCAGAGGAAGAGGCCAGAGGCGTTTGCGGCGCTACCCTTCCTACAGTTACCGCAAGGAATTTTCTCAGGATGATCGCCGCCGGAACAGCGGCCCACTCAGACCATTCCAGGGACATGGCGAATACCCTCCTTGAGGTCGCAACCGGCAAAACAAAGGACTTCCGGATCAAGGATGTTAAGAAACTCTATAAGGTCGCCGGTATTCTCGAAATTGAGTTCGAAGGCAGACCTGTTAATGATGTTGCAAAGGACGTTGCCGAGACTTTTCTCCGGGACTTCGGCCGCCAGAACGGTGAGCTGAATTACTGCAAGAGAGCGCCTGAAAAAACACAGGAAAGAT
>BDTS01000031.1 GCA_002897915.1 bacterium BMS3Bbin09
TTGCAGCCGCTCAGGACCACATGTTTCCTTTGTTCGCTTATGGGCCGCTTTGATTTCTACTTCCAACCTCGCATCCTCCAGTGAACGCTTAGATGGCTTACGGTTCAGCCATGCATAGTAACTGCTTGATGCTACATTAAATACACGCCTTAGAAACGGCAATGGATAACCGGGCCTCATCTGACTAATCATAGCGCACCTCACAGAGACCCCTTCGCGAAGTACGCTGTTGCTTTTTTTAATATGTCACGCTCCATCTTTACCTCTGCCAACTCACGCTTCAACAGCATCAACTCCATTTCCTTGTCATTCAATTGCCGATAATTCTTTCCCACTTCTTCCAGCTTCCCTGCTTTATACGCTTTTACCCAGTTGGTTAATGTTGACGGGGCCAACGATAACCGTCTGCTTGCCTCAGGGATGCTTAACCCTCCATCTGTTACCAGCTTTACTGTTTCCAACCTGAATTCCTTCGTGTACTTCCCGTATGGGATCTTTTTCATTCTCTCACCTCCATTAAGTTATTTTACTTAATTTTGGTGTCCACTTTTTCTAGCTTACCTCACATTGTCCTGTCCCTATCTTCAAACTTAAACCAGCTCTAAATGTTTAACAAATTATACATCTTTTATATCTTATCTCTCCATTAAAATATTTCTCCCTCAAACTTTACTCATCATCACCCAAGAAAGTGCCCCTCACAATTTCATGTATTCCTTTAATAACGCCGGATACGCGCGGGGACTGAAAAGTATATTTGTCATGAAATTACATTCATGAGTACAGAAACACTTATCTTTCCGGATGGAACGGATCACATCCCCCGCCTGCCGGCTTTTTAAAAGTTTTTTCATGTTATATCCTATTTCCCTTATGTTGCCGAGCTTTTTATCGAGCAGTTCACAGGGATAGACATCCCCTGTTTCGGATACAACAAGGTTCAGCCTGCCTGCATGGCACGGGACCATCCGCCTGTTCAGGGTATTTGTCTCGTATATAAGACGGCGCTGCAGTATGTCCTGGGCAGCCTTGAGCTTCGCCCCCTTGAAGCGGTACATACTCGATGTCCTGTCCCGCAGGTTCACGGCCATTTTGTCGACCGTCTCATAATATTTTTCCATATCAATATCTTTAAGTCCCTCGTCCGTAACATTGCCCCGGATAAGCGACACCGTATGAGTCTGTATCTTTTCCAGCCCGTTCACAAGTTCAATAAGTTCATCCATACTTTCCTGGTTTTTGGAACAGAACACCGTGTTTATCCCGAGCTCAAAATTCGGATATTCATCAAGCAATTCCCCAAGCACGTTGTAGGTCTCCATGGTCTTTTTAAAACTACCCTCTCCCCTGATCGAGTCGTTTATACTTTCCGGACCCTCAAGGGAAAGCTTCACGACTATCGTACTTTCAGGGCAGACTTCAAGTATCATGCCTACCTTTTTCCTTATCACATCCGGCATCAGCCCGTTTGTAGGAAGAAGGATTATTGCGGGCCTGTTAATTCTGTAAAAGACCTTTGTTATCTCGACCAAGTCGTCCCGCAGGAATATCTCACCCCCGGAGAACGCGAGCCACAGGAGATCACCCAGCGAAGATGATACACGGCGGATCTCATCAAGGGATAGCTCTTCCCGGACATCGTCCGGCTCATCTGTTTCTGAAAGGTAGAAACAGAACGGGCATTTCGCGTTGCACCTCTTTGTGAGAAAAAAGGTATAGTGGACCGGCCTGCGCTTCCAGAATATTGAACCTATATGGCGAAAAGGTGAATAGGACATTAAGTACCCGTCTATACGCGGTTATCCTTGCAGTCAAAGGTTGAGCCCGGAACCGTAAATGGGGAGCATTGACTACCTGATCCATTTTTACCGAAAAGATGCTTCAGTATAGCCGTGATCGTGGCAACTCCTATCGGGAGCGGATATATCATTGAATAATACAAAAAGGCCTTTACCGCGAACACGGTCCCCTTTGTCCTCTGAAACGCCTTTATCAATCCCTTGTTCATAAAGACATTCAGGATAAAAAAAGCAGGCAGAAAAGTCAGTAAGAGGGTGTTTTGCGTAAGCGCCCAGAGGAGCAGAAAGAGTATAGACAGAAAGTTCAGAGCAACATCGGCCTTGAGCTCAAAAGAGGCGCAGCCCGAGTCAGCGAACATATCCTTTGCCTTTAGCGAGTAAAGGCACCAGTAGTAGGATTTCCTGAACGCGTTCCTGATCGAGCCCGGGATACTGAAATTAAATATATGCCGCACCTGTATTTTAGGGTTCATGACAAGCCTGCAGCTCATGGCCCTTAATTTATGCCCATACGCTACATCCTCTATGATCGGCAGGTAGAAGTCCGGATAACCTCCGCTCTCCCTGAACTTCAGGGCGTCAATAACCATTGCGTGGGCAGCTATATAATCAACGTCTTCGAGCCTCTTGGTCTCGAAGTAATTTACAAAGACCGACTGGAAGATGCTGCAAAACCTTTTATCATATGGCATTCTCGTATACGTACCGCCTATCACGATCCCTGGCTCGAGGCCGGAGAAGGTACTATTTATAATAGAGAGGGTGTCCTCCAGGACAAGGCAGTCTGCGTCAATAAAGAAGATCAGGTCGCCGCTGCTGTTATTCGCGCCTGTATTTCTCGCAATAGAGGTCCCGGACCTTTTTTTGAGGCGGATCAGCTTGCAGGGGTGCTTCTCTATGATCTCGATCGAGCTGTCATCCGAATAGTCATCAACAACAATCACCTCAAAGTTACTGTATTTAGAAGCAAAAGCAGCCTCAAGGCACTTCCCGATGGTCGCGGCCATATTAAAGTTCGGGATAACAATGGATATACGTTTTTCCATGATCAATATATATTCCCAGCCACTAAGGCTTGCTTGGATGTGCTATTCATTTAATGTATGATAGTATATCATTTAATATTATAGATACAAAACTTAGTAGTCTCGTACTAACCGCCCGATACCACCGATTGACAAATTATTTTGTATAGTTCTAATATTATAGTTCCAAAGTTTACAAGTAAAGCTGAGTTGAATAGTGATATTTTATTTCACCTATTCGTACGAAACTTATGCCTTTGGTATAAAATCAAATAGAAATAAGAGGTACATATGCTGCAGGAAATCGAAGAACTAACACCAACAACAAGAAAACTTACGATAAATGTCCCTGCTGACGTTATCCAGTCCGAGAGCAACACTATATACAACCAACTGCAGGTAACCGCCAAGATTCCCGGATTCAGGGCCGGTAAGGTGCCGCAGTCCATTCTCGAGAAAAAGTTCAGTAAAAATGTCGAGACCGAGATCATAGAAAAGATCGTCCCCAGATTTTATATGGAGGCGGTCAAGGAAGCAAATATAGAGCCGGTTAACTACCCCAACGTAGAGGACAAGATATTTATTAAGCCGGGCGAACCCCTTTCATTTACGGTCACTGTGGAGATCAAACCCGAGATCAAGGAGATCAACTATGAAGGCATTGTCCTTAAAGGGAAAACCTCCGAAGTGGAAGACTCCGAAGTAGACAAGGCAATTGAATCGCTCCGCGAAGGCAAGGCCCTCTATTCCGCAACCGAAGATGCGCTTGAGGAAAGCGATATGGCCATCATTAACAGTGATGCCTTTATCGACGGCGAGCCAAAGAATGAATTCAGCCATAAGGACTACCCCCTTGTCATAGGATCAAAAGAGATGCCTGAGGAATTCAGCACCGCGCTGAAAGGCAAGAAAAAAGGTGACGAGGTTGAAGTAAAGATAAAGTTCGATGAAGACATGCCAAACGACGCGCTTAAAGGTAAGACACTGTTATGCAAGGTCAAGATCACAGACGGGAAAAAGAAGAACCTGCCGCCGCTGGACAATGAGTTCGCGGAAAGCATAGAAGACGCCGGGTGCAAGACCATTGGAGAGCTCAAGAAGAAAATGCATGACAGCCTGAAAGACAGGAAAGACAGCCAGACAAACCTTGAATACAAGCAGGAAATCATAAACGAACTTCTCAAGAGACATGATTTTGATGTCCCGGACTCAATGGTTAAGGGAGAGATCGATTCACTTGTCGATCAGACAAAAGAGGATGCGATGAGACGGAATGAGACGCTCAAATCAGACGAGGAACTCGCAAAGGAACTTAAGACGACTGCGAAGGACAACATCAGGAGCGTACTGATCCTTGAAACCGTCGGTAAAAAAGACAACATCGAAGTAACCGACGATGATGTCAAGAAAGCAATGGAAGAGATAGCTTCGCGCAACAACCTCAAGATAGAGGAGCTCATGAAGCTCTACGGGGCGCGTGAAGGTTCTCTCGACGCAATGAAAAGCAGGCTGTTTGCCGATAAGGTGATGGATTTCATACTCGAAAAATCCACGATCGAGAGTTAATATTAAAGTTAAAAGTCAAAGAGTTCAGGTTCAATAAAGATATTATACCAGGGCATAAGTTTCGTAAGAATAGATGAAATTATATAATTTCATCTATTCAACTCAGCCTTACGTTTATTAAGCTTGACACCTTACTCTTTTAACTTTTAACTTATTTATAAGGAGAAGACATGAGTTTAATTCCAATGGTAGTAGAACAGACCAGCAGGGGCGAAAGGGCTTATGACATATATTCAAGGCTCTTAAAGGACAGGATCATATTTATAGGGAGCCAGATAGAAGACAACCTCGCCAACACAGTAATTGCCCAGCTTCTCTTTCTCCAGACAGAGGACCCTGAAAAAGACATTAATATATATATAAATTCTCCTGGCGGCGTTGTTACCTCAGGCCTTGCCATCTACGACACGATGCAGTATATCAAGCCCGACATAGCCACTTACTGCCTTGGACAGGCGGCAAGCATGGGCGCGCTGCTGCTTGCAGCGGGCGCCAAGGGCAAGCGCCAGGTGCTCCCGAACTCCCGGGTAATGATACATCAGCCGATGGGCGGCTTTCACGGCCAGGCCACAGACGTTGAGATCCACGCAAAGGAAATACTGAAAATGAAGGACAACCTGAACCAGATACTTGCCAAACATACCGGACAACCCCTCGAAAAGATCCACGTTGATACCGAGAGGGACTACTTCATGTCCGGCAAGGAAGCCAAGGAATACGGCATAGTTGACGAAGTAATAGAAAATATAAAGAAATAACGGTAAGAATATGAGCAACGAAAACAGCACAAATAATTCTGAAACGGCCCTGAAGTGCTCCTTCTGCGGGAAGAGCCAGAAAGAGGTCAGGAAACTGATAGCGGGCCCAACGGTCTTTATCTGCGATGAATGCGTAACCCTCTGCGACGAAATAATGGGCGAGGAGTTCGAGACCTCATTTGACATCAATGCATCACAGAAGCTCCCGACACCGAAAGAGATCAAAGAGTTCCTTGATGAATATGTGATCGAGCAGGACCTCGCCAAAAAAGTCCTTGCCGTTGCTGTGCATAACCATTACAAAAGGATAAACCAGCCGAAAAAGTCCGATATTGAGCTCCAGAAAAGCAACATCGTCCTTATCGGGCCCACAGGGACCGGCAAGACCATCTTGGCGCAGACACTCGCGAAGATGCTCAATGTACCGTTCACGATAGCGGACGCAACGACCCTAACCGAGGCCGGGTATGTCGGCGAAGACGTCGAGAACATCATACTGAAACTCGTGCAGGCCGCGGACTATGATGTAGAGAAGGCGCAGAGAGGCATAATCTATATAGATGAAATAGACAAGATAGGCCGCAAGACAGAGAACGTATCAATAACAAGGGACGTGTCAGGAGAAGGCGTCCAGCAGGCGCTCCTGAAGATCATAGAAGGCACGGTGGCCAACATCCCGCCCCAGGGTGGCAGGAAACATCCGCAACAGGAATTCATACAGGTGGATACGACTAACATCCTCTTTATATGCGGCGGCGCGTTCACCGGGATAGAAAAGACAATTACGGACAGGGCAGGCAAGAAGATGGTCGGTTTCGGTGCCAAGCTCCATGAAAAGAACAAGAAGAGCATAGGCGAAATACTCAAGACAGTACAGCCGCAGGACCTGATCAAATACGGTCTTATCCCTGAATTCGTGGGAAGGATACCGGTTATAGCTCCGCTGGACGAGCTCAAGGAAGAAACACTTGTAAGAATACTGACAGAGCCGAAGAATGCGCTCATAAAGCAGTACCAGCAGCTGCTTTCCTTTGATAACGTAAAACTGAAGTTCACTGACGATGCCTACATTATAATCGCAAAAAAAGCCCTGAAACGCAAGACCGGCGCACGCGGACTGAGGGCCATCCTCGAGAACGCCATGCTCGACATCATGTACGAGATACCTTCACGGACGGATATAGAAGAGTGTGTTATTACCGCTGATGTGATCACCAAAAATGAAAAGCCGCTCCTTACGTATAAGAAAGAAGCCGAGTCAGCCTAAGCTAACCATTCCATTTGAACTATCATAATTTTTAACTATTGCTCAAAGTGAACATGAATTCAACTGCCCGGACTTCATGGTTTATACTATTCCGGCGCTCCAAATGATTCTCATATGATCCAGGTCAACAATTTAAATAAGTCATACGGTCAGCAGGTTATTTTAGATAATGTCAGTTTTACCCTCGATCCGGGCGAGCGTCTGGGACTTGCGGGCAGGAACGGATATGGGAAGACAACCCTCCTCCGGATGATCCTCGGACAGGAACATCCGGACTCCGGGACCATAAAGATCCCCAATAACTATATCCTGGGACATCTTTCACAGCACATCAGGTTTACGGAAAACAGCGTACTGCAAGAAGCGTGTCTGAGCCTTCCCAAGACAGAGGACGTAATGGACGAGACATATAAGGCAGAGACCATCCTTATGGGGCTCGGATTTTCAATAGAGGACCTCAGTCAAGATCCTATGGAGCTTTCGGGCGGCTTCCAGGTCAGGCTCAACCTCGCAAAGGTACTTGTGTCGGACCCCAACCTGCTCCTGCTTGACGAGCCGACGAACTATCTCGATATCGTATCCATGAGATGGCTCGGCAGGTTTTTGCGAACCTGGAAAAAAGAACTTATTATCATCACCCATGACCGGGTATTCATGGACAGTGTCACCACGCACACCATGATCATACACCGCTGCGGGGTCAGGAAAGAACCGGGGCCCACTGAAAAGATATACAGCCGTCTCCTGCAGGAAGAGGAAATATACGAACAGACACGCATTAACGACGATAAAAAACGAAAAGAAGTAGAGCAGTTCATAAACCGCTTCAGGGCAAAGGCGACAAAGGCAAAGGCCGTCCAGTCAAGGATAAAGGCCCTCCAGAAAACGGATCGACTCGAAAAACTTGCTGCAGCCAAAGATCTTGAGTTCACATTCAATTCAGCGCCCTTCACAGGAAAACAGTTGATGGAGGTCAAGGACCTCTCTTTCGGGTTCGACCCTGAAACAACGCTATTGATCAAAGATCTAAGCTTCTATGTCGGGAAGAATGACCGCATCGCCATAATAGGCAAGAACGGCAAGGGCAAGACAACACTTCTAAGCCTTCTTGCCGGGGAACTCTCACCCACTGGCGGGAATCTCCATTTACACCGGGACCTGAAACTCGCGTATTTCGGTCAGACGAATATAGACAGGCTGAACCCGGAGAAAACTGTCGAAGAAGAGATCATGGATGTCCACCCGATACACAGCAGGGGAAAGGCCCGGGCCATATGCGGCGCCATGATGTTCCCGGGTGACCAGGCATTAAAGAAGGTCAGCGTGCTTTCAGGCGGAGAAAGGAGCCGGGTGCTGCTCGGCAAACTGCTCGTCAGCCCGACCAATATGCTGCTGCTGGACGAGCCCACCAATCATCTCGACATGGAATCAACCGAATCACTCGTTGAAGCGATCGACGAGTTCAGCGGTGCGCTGATGATAGTTACACACAGCGAGATGATACTGCATACACTCGCAACACGGCTGATAGTATTCAATGACAGGAAGGTGACCCTCTTTGAGGGAACCTATCAGGATTTTCTGGACCGCGTGGGATGGAAAAGCGAGGCCGGGCCAATTCAGCCCAAAACTAATCCAGCTATCTCCGGAACAGACAAAAAAGATCTCCGGCGCGTCCGCGGTGAACTGATCAATGAGAAGTCCAGGACACTCGGAGCACTACAGACAAAGATTGACGATATTGAAAATGAAATAATGCGCCTGGAAAAACAGACGGACCGTGATAACAATGATCTCCTGGAAGCATCGAAAAGGGGTGACGGTGAGATCATCAAGACCCTCTCAAAGACAGTTCATGAGTCAAGTGCAATGATCGAATCACTCTTCTCAGAACTTGATCTTCTACACACCGAACTCGAGAGCAAAACAAAGGAATTCGAAGAAAAACTACAGAGTTTAACGGAGCAATAGATAATAAGAGGCGGCTCTTATGATCTATTTATTTTTTATACCACAGGCATAAGTTTCGTAAGAATATATGAAATCATCAATTTCATCTATTCAACTCAGCTTTATAGACAGGCGTTGTGCAAGTATGTTATAACGGTATATGGAAGTTAGATCAAAGATATGGCTCGCAGTCGATGGCGAAACAGTTTTCGGTAGCGGGAGGGAAGCACTCTTTAAGGCGATCGACAGGCTCGGGTCTATTAACAAGGCCGCCAGGGACATAAACATATCGTACAGAAAGGCCCTGAGTTATATACAGCTAATGGAACAGCGGCTCGGCAAGAAACTTGTCGAGAGACAGACCGGAGGCCTGAACGGCGGCGGGGCCTCACTTACGGATGACGCCAGAGAGTTCATGCAGAAATACGAGATGCTCGAAGAAGGCGTGAACGAAATGATTGACAGAAAGTTCAGCGAGGTATTCGGAAACGGCCAAAGCAGCGGTTAATGTTTTTTTGCTTACATTGCGCAAACTTACCATAACAAAAAAATAGCTTTATGGAGTTAGCTAAACAAAGGAGATAAGACTTTGGAATTTAGCGTATCAACAGACATTCTGGTTGTACTCTTTTTTATCGTTGCCCTTGCCTACTCTTCCGTGGGGCTGGGAGGCGGTTCTTCATATACCGCGTTAATGGCCGTCTTCGGGGTGAGCACGCTGGTAATACCCATGGTTTCTCTCACACTTAATTTATGCGTCACTTCTATCGGGAGTTTTAATTTCATAAGAAACAGGCATGCCAGGATAAATCTGATCCTGCCCTTTTTGATCACTTCGATCCCGATGGCATACCTTGGCGGATCGCTGAAACTGCCGAAAGAGGTCTTCTACTGGATACTCTTCATATCCCTTGTCTTTGTCGCAATACGCATATATTTCTGGCAGAGTACCGCTATTAAATTGGATATAGATAAAAAGGGTAAAATGATAATTTCATTGATCGCAGGTTCAATACTCGGCCTGGTCGCCGGCATAGTAGGCATCGGCGGCGGCATCTACCTTGTGCCCTTAATAATGATCCTGGGACTGGGCACCGGGAAAGAAGCAGCAGCGTGCGGCTCGATCTTCATCTGGCTCAACTCCCTCTCCGGCCTGATATCCAGGTTCCAGTACAATTCGATCGACCTGACGGCTTACGTACCGTTCATTGCAGCGGTCTTTTTAGGGGGAACGATCGGCTCGTTTATGGGATCCTGTAAATTTTCACCAAGGACCATGGAAAGGGTACTGGGAGGTGTAATAATAGTAGCGATCATATTCCTGGGTAATAAAATATTTGTACTCTGATAATAATGAGGAGAAAAAGATATGTGTGACATCAAGGAACAGGAAAATAATAGCGGAATCGGGACAAAGACGATTCCGGTGAACGAGGCAGTAGGAACAGTGCTCTCCCATGACATTACAGAAATAAGGCCGGGTGAGTTCAAGGGCAGGGCCTTCAAAAAGGGACATATAATCCGGGAAGAGGACATCGAACACCTCCAGAGGATCGGTAAAGAACACCTCTATATCCTCGAGATAAAGGATGACGAGATGCATGAGAACGACGCTGCCGATGCAATGGCAAACGCCCTTGCCGGAGAAGGGGTCGGACTGAGCGGAGAAGCGAACGAAGGGAAGATCAACCTTGTCGCTGAAATAGACGGGTTACTGAAGGTCAACCGGGAGGCCCTCCTCAGCTTCAACATGCTCGGCGAGGTCGCGTGCGCTACTATACACAGCAACACTGTCGTTAAAAAGGGACAGCTACTGGCCGGGACCAGGGCGATACCGCTCGTGGTAAAGAGGTCCATCGTCGAAAAGGCAGTAAAGATAGCCGAAGACGCGGGTAAAATTCTAAGCCTAAAAGAGATCAGGAAACCGAAGGCTGGTGTTGTGATAACAGGCAACGAAGTCTATCACGGCAAAATAAAGGACGCGTTCGAGCCGGTCATCAGAAAGAAGATAGAAGAACTGGGCGGCGAGGTCGTTGGCCTGCATTTTGCCCCGGACGATGCCGGGACCATAGAGGCCCGGATAAAAGAACTGATCGACAACAGCGCGGATCTGATCATAACAACTGGCGGCATGTCCGTTGACCCTGACGATGTCACGAGATTCGCGATCAGGAACATAGGTGTCGAAGAGCTCCATTACGGATCTCCGGTGCTGCCCGGTTCAATGTTCCTGGTTGCATATGTAAACAATATCCCGATCCTCGGGATTCCGGCATGCGGGATGTACGCGAGCATAACCGTATTCGATCTGCTACTACCGAGGGTACTTTCAGGGGAAAAAATAGGAAGAAAAGAGATAGCCGAACTCGGTCACGGAGGGCTCTGCCTGAAATGCAAAAAATGCAGATACCCGATCTGCCCGTTTGGGAAATAATATGAAAAACACTCAGTCACTTACAGACAATTACAACCGCACTATAGATTATTTGCGCATATCCATAACAGACAAGTGCAACCTCAGGTGCATATACTGTATGCCCGAAAAGGGCGTAAAGCCCTTCGCGCAGGCCGAAGTCCTGACCGACGACGAAATAGTCAGGTTCGTGCGCATCGCACGCAAACATGGATTAAGTAAAGTGAGAATAACCGGCGGAGAGCCGCTGATACGGAAGAACATAACCGGACTGATCTCATCGATAAAAGAAACTGGCATACGAGAGCTGGGACTCACGACCAACGGGATCAAATTAGCGGAACACGCGCATGAGTTGAAAAAGGCGGGCCTTGACCGCGTAAACATCAGCCTCGACACCCTTGACCCCAAAAGATACACGGAGATCACCAAGGGCGGAGATATCAACCTTGTGCTCGCATCAATAAAAACAGCTGAAAAGGCGGGACTCGCCCCAATAAAGATAAATATGGTCCCGATCAGGGGAATTAACGACGATGAGATACTCTCTTTTGCCGAACTTACATTTAAAAACGACTATCACATAAGATTCATCGAGTTCATGCCCGCGACTTGCAGCGGTATGTGGAAAAAAGAGAAATGCATCAACTCGGCTGATATCCTCAAGAAGATCTCGGCCCTCGGGGAGCTGGAGCAGTTCGAGTTCCGGGGCAAGGGCCCTTCAAGAAATTACAGGATCAAGGGGACCAAAGGGGTCATCGGTGTCATAAGCCCGATAAGCGACCATTTCTGCGAATTCTGCAACAGGCTGCGGCTCACTGCCAACGGGAATATACGGCCCTGCCTCTTTTCGAACGAAAAGATCGATATAAAGGCCCCGATGAGGAACGGGGCCACGGATAAAGATATCGAAGACCTCTTCCGCAGGGCAATAGAAATAAAACCGCAAAGACATAGACTGAACGAGAACAAATCCTCGCAAAACCTCATAAAGACAATGTCAAAGATAGGCGGTTAGGCCCGAATTTTTCTTGTTTACAAAGAATTTCATTTTTGCTACACTTTCTGAAATGCATTATAAAACTATACATAAAATTTTTCTGGCACTATTCCTCTCAATCACACTTCTGCCGCTAACAGCTTATGCTGAGCCACCTACTGCCAAGACATTCCTTGAGATAGGGATAACTAATAACAAAAAGGCTGATTTCTCGGAAGCGATCGATGAGTTCAAACGCGCCATCGAACTAAAGCCTGATTACGCCAAGGCATACTATCACCTGGGGCGGGCATATTTCAGCCTTCACAGGTATGATGAGGCATACAACGCGTACAAGAACGCCGTCAAGTACGGCCCGAAGCTGGTGGACGCCCACTTTTCCTTCGGGGTGATCTCATACATGCTCGGTAACAACAAAGAGGCCATCGCCGCACTCAAGAAAGCTCTAAATATGGATCCTAAACATGTGAATGCGTATATGAAGCTCGGCAATATCTACCTTGAACTCGAACAGTATCAAGATGCGGCGAATACTTATAAGCGTGTCCTGAAGATAAATTCAAAAAATGCCGAGGCACGCTACAACCTCGGTATCGCATATATCGGATTAAGTAAGCAGTATATGACATCCGCAAGAAAACAGCAGAACACCCTAATGAAGCTCGACAAGGACTTCGCAATAGACCTTGATGCCAAGATCAAATGTAAGAAGTAAGCTGTGTGAAATAAGCGGTTGTACGTAATTTTACGCAGTACCTGCTGCCAGATCAAGCCTGCCTGCCGGTAGGCAGGACCAATCATTTCCCCACATTGTGTAAAACTATTTAATACTTTAAAATCTAATTTCATACCCACAAAAAAATCTGCACTTAAATTCGAGATCATTTGCATATTTTAACTATTTGGTTTATTGAGAATTACACAACCCCTAAAAAATTACTTGTCACGGTATTATTCGTAAAAAAATATTACAATAAAATACGCCTCCGAATCAGCAAATATCACCGCTAAAATCAAAAAGTAATTGGCATGATCATTGCTATATTATATATAAGACTTAACCAGCAACAGCAAATAAAGAGGTAAGAATGAAATTTGTTCCAGTATTTTTTCCCAGATTTTCAGGCAAGCAGAATTTTCCAGATATTGAACAGCTGCATAACGACCTGTTCCATTCAATGCAGAAAGTAATAACCAATTACAGCAGAGAGCATGAAAAGTTAAGTGATCTTTATAAAATGCTCAATTGTGAGATGATCTCTGCCATTGAAACGAGAAAAGGCTCTTTTCAGATACAGTTCAAAGGGGTGGTCGAACTGCAAGATACGATTTACTATTACGGCAACTATGGTTACAGATCATACTTCATGACAAACAAAATTGGGCAAATTAACTTTAAAAAGGAGCTAAAAAAGGGGACCGTTGTCCCAATTACAGGAATAGCTGAATATACGCTGACTAAGAACAACTGGCACTATGTAAGACATTCGGTCAAGCTGGAAAGCACCATTGCACCCAGTTTCTGACCTTTATATAATCCACCCCTTATTTTTCATTGACTCCCTCCTTGAAATAAACAGTGGGTGGATCTTTGCACCTAAAGCAAAAGCCTCAAATTCCGCACTTCATCATGCCAGTTATCGACTTTTTTGAATTGAGTGTCCTTATAGGTCGTTACCTCTGGTGAGCCGTTCCCGGGAGTTATTGTGACAGCACCGTCAATGTCTGTCCTGTATACCTTTGTACCCGCACTCTTATATCTATTGAGCGTTTCTTGATTGGGATGACCGAAGCGGTTGTTCCTGCCAACACTGATCACCGCTATATCGGGCTTAACAACATCGATGAAATCCCTGGAACTCGATGTCCTGCCGCCGTGATGCGGAACCTTGATAACATCGCTCCTGAGCCATTTGCCCAGATGCACCAGGTCCCATTCGGCCTCTTCTTCAATGTCCCCGTCAAAAAGGACCGAGAGCCCGTTCGACTCGATCCGCATAACCAGAGAATCACTATTCTCATCCGAAAAATTTCCCCTCGCTGAGTTCGCATGAAATTCATTATAAGGATGGAAGACCTGGACAGTGTATTTTTCCGCTTCAAGCACATCCCCCCTCTTTATAATTCTGAAAGGGATACCGTATTTTTTTATCTTCACGAAAAGCTCCTCTGCCTCAAAGGCTGGTCTGCCATTCAGCCATACCTCCCCGACATCGAAATTATCCAGTATGTATTTAAGACCCCCGGCATGGTCGGCATGCTGGTGGGTCAGGACAACGTAGTCGATCCTTTTTATGCCCCTGGACCACAAGAACGGAGCAATGACCATCCTGCCTATATCGGGCCTTTCGGTCCCCCCGTCAATAAGCATTATTTTATTGTCCGGCAGGTCAATCTGGGCGGACTCTCCCTGCCCCACATCCAGGAACGTAACCTTAAAGTTATTCCCGTTTAGATAAGGAACACTCAAATACCAGATAATAACAAGGGTCAAAGGCAATAATTCCCATTTGGATCTGCTCCGCAGCCCTCTTTTAAATATCAGAAACAGCGCAATGTAATAGCAGACTGTCATCAAAACCGAAGGGTTATGAATATGAAAATTTGCATACGGCAAGCGTGAGAAGAGTGTGACAAGCCATAATGTAAACCCAGTCACAGACTCAGTTATTCCATTCAGGGGCATTGAAGGCAGATTTAAAAGCAGTGCGCTGAAACCTGTAAAGAATCCGAGCGGCAGTATCACAAAACAGACAAGCGGCGTTACAAGGAGATTTGTGACGGGTGCGATCAGCGGAAACTGCTTGAAGACCAGGGCCACAACAGGCGCAGTCCCCATTACTGCGGCAGATGTCATCAATATCCCTGTCTTTACCTTTTCATATATATTCTTTATCAGTTCTCTTTTATTCGTTGTTTCTGTTTTTTCGTCAGTTGTCTTTTCTCTCGCCTCTAAAACATACCCTATCGAAAGTACTGCGATAAACGAAAGCTGGAAGGAGAGTTCAAGTACCGCATCCGGCTGCCAGAGCAGGATAATAACAGCGGCTATCGAGAGTGAATTGAGCCACTGTCCCTTCCGCCCGAGAAAGAGCGCGAGCATATATATAACGACCATGATCAATGAACGGACCGTCGGAATGCTCGCTCCTGATATCAATGCATAGAGTAAGAGAATTGGCAGTGTTGTTATGACAGCTATCTGGGAAGGTGTTATATAGAGGGTCATTTTCGTAAGCGCTGGCGCTGGCAAACATTTAACGAGCCGCCTGACAGACCCGAAAATTATAAATGCGAGCAGCCCGAAATGCGTCCCTGATATACTGAGGAGGTGCGCGAGTCCCACCGCACTAAAAGCCTCCCTCGTCCCGGGGGCTATGCTCCTCTTAAGTCCGGGGACAATGGCCTTGTGCAGGCCCGCACTTTTCTTTGAGAGGCTGTTGTCGATAATCCTCCCCAGCATTTGACGCTTTTTATATAACCGGTCCGCCAACCGACTGCCGCTACTCGAAAAACGCATATTACTTATGTATCCGATAGCAATTATTCCGTCTTTCTTGAGGTCATAAGAGAAGACACCGGGGTTTCTGAAAGGGACAGGCTCCTTCAGTATTGATACAGCACCTACCCTGTCACCCGGAGAAAGCAGGTATTCCGTGACCCTCTCCCCGAACTTCTCCTGAAATATATAGAGCCTGACCTTCCCCCGCAGTTCCTTTTCATTCACCTTAACATCACTGAGAGTGAAGCGCAGCTTGCCCTCCGACATCTCAGGCACGTCAGCGATGATACCCTCAACAAAGACCTCTTCGTCCGGAAAACTTATTTCAGGGAGTGCTTTGTAAGATATAAAACTGTAGAAGATACCAAAGATAAACATGAATATGATCAGGAATACCCGCGTTCTCTCCTCACGGTATTTGATAAACAGGGAGAGCGTTAAGCAAAAACATACCATGGAAAGTGATAAAGGGAAAAAGGGAAAGAAATTGAATGCAATTAGGCCGCAGATGAGGGAAACTGCAGTGGTCAGCACTTTTTCAAAATAATAATATTCATCATATCGCCTCCCCAAAACTATAGGATACGCTCCTGATTGTCACCTGTTATTACTGACAGGGAATGAAAAGGGGAACAACCTTCTTGCACCTCCCCCCCCTCATCCTGTATCCTTTATCTATGCCGAAATTCAGGATAATTTCCGTTACCGGGGCCCACAGCAAGGTAGGAAAGACAACGCTTTGTTCGATCCTGCTGAAGAATCTGAAGGGCTTCGGCGCGATCAAGTTCACCAAGACATCTCTTTATGCAAAAGTTGTAGATGACCCGGCAATAATAACGCAAAAAGATACGGATACAGGGATAATGTCAGAAGCAGGGGCTGAAAAGGTCATATGGATCCAGAGTCCCTTTAATAAGCTGGAAGACCCCCTGAATATCGCCATGGGCATGATGGCGGGGCTCAAAGGCGTCATTGTTGAAGGCAACAGCCCGGTCGACTATATGGAGCCCGATCTAATTGTATTCATCGTCGGAGAAGACGGACAGATCAAGCCCTCTGCCATGGAATCAAGCAAAAAGGCAGACATCATAATAATAAGTTCCTCTAAGGACATTAAAAACTCTACCTTACCAGATTCCGTGCTACAGGAAAAGAGAGAGGTCTTCCGGATCGACCTGGCCAAAAAAGAGGGAGAGATTGACAAATTAGTTGCTCATGTTAACAATATATTAATTGATTTACAGTTATAAAGCTGAGTTGAATAGTGAAATGTTTATTTTATCTATTCGTACGAAACTTATGCCCTATGGGTATAATTACTGGTTAACCAGCTGTTAAAGATCATTTTAAGGAGCTCTGATATTGCAAATGGAAGCTAATATATTACTTTTCGAACTAGCCCTTACTTTTTATCTGCTGGCCACGATAGCGGGTGTAGTAGAGATATTCAAAAAGAAAAAGAGCACATCAAAAGCAGTACTTTATCTTTCTGTGATCGGGTTCCTCTTTCATACCGCGAATATTATCGCCAGGTACATACAGGGCGGACATATTCCGGTCACGAACATGCATGAGGCCTCCTCGTTCTTCGCATGGTGCATCGTCATACTCTTCTTTACTTATGAATACCGATACAAACCGGGACTTTTGAGCTCTTTTATACTGCCCCTTGTATTTATTATTATGTTCTCATCAGCCGTGTTCCCGAGAGAGATCGGCATCATAAGCCCTGTGCTTAAAAGCTACTGGTTCGGCATTCATGTGGCCCTGGCCTTCCTGGCTGACGCGGCCTTCTCAATGGCCTGCGGCATAGGCATCATGTATCTTATTCAGGAGAGACACGTAAAATCAAAGCGTATCAACAGTCTCTTTCTGAAGCTGCCGAGCCTCCAGGTGCTGGACGATATTAATTACCATCTCATAACCCTCGGCTTTCCGCTCCTCTCACTCGCGATAATAACCGGGGTAATATGGGCCAACACTGCGTGGGGGACTTACTGGAAATGGGACCCCAAAGAAGTATGGTCGCTCATTACATGGTTCATTTACGCACTCGTGCTTCATCTGAGGCTCTCACTGGGGTGGCGCGGCAAGAAGGCGGCGATACTCTCCATTATTGGCTTTGCGATAGTTATTTTCACATTTTTCGGCGTAACTCTGATACTGAAAGGACGTCATGTTTTCATGTGACGATCATCAACTAAATCATAATTCATGGATACTTTAGTTGTCGGACTTAATCATAAAACAGCACCCATAGAGGTAAGGGAAAAAATAGCATTCGACGGACCGAAGCTCAACGAGGCCCTGAACAAATTGAATGGCTACACCTCTATTAAAGAACATATCATTCTTTCGACCTGCAACAGGGTCGAGATATATGCCGCTGTTGATGACCTGGAT
>BDTS01000032.1 GCA_002897915.1 bacterium BMS3Bbin09
CTTATGAGACACGGGATACCGACTGCCGGAGGTTTCACAAATCAGGAGCTCGGCATTATGACCGGACTCATTGACGCGCTTTCAGTAGATGTTCAGTGCATCATGCCAGCCATCACTGAAGTTGCGAAACAATTCCATACAAAGATCATTACCACCAGCCCTAAAGCAAAGCTTTATGGCGCCACACACATTGAACACGATGACCACCATCCGAATAAAACTGCGGAAACGATCCTGAAGCTTGCATGTGACAATTTCCCGAACAGGACAAAAAAGGGAAGCCACATCACAAAGAAGTCACCGCTGATCGGCGGTTTTTCAGATGAATATATTGAATATATGCAGGGCGGAAGATGGCGCGGTTCATACAGGCCCTTAAATGACGCCATAATGGCAGGCAGAATACGCGGTGTTGTCGGTCTCGCGGGATGTGACAACCCGAGAGTCGCTGCAACTGGTATACATAAATTCCTTGTAAGAGAGCTCATCAAGAACGATGTCCTCATCGTATCAACCGGCTGCGGTTCCGCTGCATGCGCGACCGAAGGGTATCTAACACCCGAAATGGCGCTGGAAAACGCCGGCCCCGGATTAAAAGAAGTGTGTGAGGCCATAGGCATTCCCCCTATTCTCCATCTGGGCGCCTGTGTCGATAATTCAAGGATCCTGACGATCGCAACCAACATGGCTGCTGCCGGCGGCCTTTCAGATGAGATCGCGGGCATGCCTGCTGTAGGTATCGCCCCTGAATGGATGTCCGAGAAAGCGATAGCGATCGGCTGCTACTTTGCAGCTTCGGGCGTGCCTTGTATCTTCGGCGGAGAATCACCTGTTGGAGCAAGTAAGGAACTCACAAAGATAATGACGGAAGTTTGGATGGAGAGATATATGGGAGCGCTCCACTTTGAGCCGGACCCTGAAAAAATACTCGCCATGGCGCTTGATTACATTGACAAGGCAAGGGAACATCTCAAACTCAGAAAATACGAACCCGGAAAATTCGGCGCCGAAAGAGTGCTGATGGACATGGCCGACAGAAGGCAGATCAAAGGCGCGGCCCATGCGGGAGTTGGAGGTATAAATGAGTCTGAATCTTAATGAGGTCTTCGGCGGGATCGGCGAGGTCCTGAGCGAAGAGCAGAAACAGCGCGGAATATTGATACATGCCTTTCAGCAGATACAGGAGGAGCATAACTACCTTCCTCAGGAAGAGATCGAGAAGCTCTCAAAGGAACTCGATCTGCCGATGTCATTCATATTCAGCACAGCGACCTTTTACAAACAGTTCTACTTCACCCCGCGCGGCAAGAAGATCCTGAGGATATGCACAGGAACTGCCTGCCATGTGAGAGGTGCGGACAAGGTGCTTCATAGTCTTGAGGACGAGTTCAATGTCAAGGAAGGCGAAACAACGGCCGACCTTTCAATGACGCTCGAAACAGTCGGATGCATCGGCTGCTGCGGCCTGGCGCCGGTTGCAACAGTTAACGAAAACATAGTCGGCGAGATAGACGCTAAAAAACTCGACCTGATCGTGGACAACATAAATAACGACACAGCTCTCACATCTGACGACGAATAAAGCTGAAACTATAAATAATAGGTGAGGAAATGGCAAAACTTAACAGTGCAAATGAACTTAACGAGTTAAAGGCAAAACTGAAGGAAGAGACCTTCAAGCCCGATACCCTTCGCGCAAGGGTATGCTGCGGCACCGCATGTACAGCAACAGGCGCGCATAAGCTCATAGACAGGTTCGAGAAGGAATCCGCCAAAAGCGGCGTTGAACTTGAAATAGTAAAGACCGGCTGCCAGGGTATCTGTCAGAAAGGACCCGTTCTGAAAGTTGAGCCAATGAACATCTTCTACCAGAGGACAAAGCCAAAGAATGTTCCATGGATCATGAACTACTCCATGCTCGGCAACATGCCATACAGACAGGGACTTTACCGCGACGATATCCACAGCGAGCCAATAGCTGAAATGAACGAGATCCCTTTTTATAAAAAGCAGAAGAGGCTCGCGCTCCGCAACAACGGTGTTGTCGACCCCAATAACATTAACCACTATCTTGCTGTAGGCGGCTACGGCGGACTCTCAAGGGCGCTTGGCTCAATGACCCCGGAAGAGGTGCTTAATGAAGTAGACAGGGCCAACCTGAGAGGCAGGGGCGGCGCAGGATTTCCTGCCGGTAAAAAATGGAAACATACAAAAGGCGCTGTGAACGCCGTCAAATTCGTTATGGCAAATGGTGACGAAGGAGACCCCGGAGCATTTATGGACAGGTCCATTATGGAAGGTGACCCGCACAGTCTCCTGGAAGGTATGGCCCTCTGCGCATACGCAATAGGAGCTGAATACGGCATCATATATGTAAGGCATGAATATCCATTAGCAGTTAAGAACCTCAAGATAGCTATTGCGCAGGCTGAAGAGTTCGGTCTCCTCGGCAAAAACATACTCGGCACCGGTTTTAATCTGACCATGAATATCAGGGAAGGCGCCGGGGCATTTGTCTGCGGTGAATCAACCGCGCTTATCGCATCTGTCGAGGGTGAGAGGGGTTTCCCGAGGGCAAGGCCCCCGAGGCTTTCAGAAAATGGCGGCGGACCATGGGGATACCCTGCCAACCTTAATAACATTGAAACATACGCCTGCGTTCCCGTCATTATTGAACACGGAGCTGACGAGTTCCTTAAGATAGGCACAAAGAACTCTCCAGGCACAAAGGTCTTCGCGCTTACCGGCAAGGTCAAGAACACCGGTCTTGTTGAGGTGCCGATGGGAATAACACTCAGAGAGATCATTTATGATATCGGCGGAGGCATACTGGATGATAAGGAATTCAAGGCCGTCCAGACCGGCGGCCCTTCAGGCGGATGTCTAACCAAAAAACACCTTGACCTCTCTGTTGACTTTGACTCGCTTCGCGAGGTCGGGTCCATGATGGGTTCAGGCGGTATGGTCGTAATGGACGAAGAGACCTGCATGGTCGATATAGCAAAGTTTTTCCTATCTTTTTGTCAATCTGAATCATGCGGCAAGTGCCCTCCCTGCAGGATCGGCACAGCCGCAATGCTCGACATACTTGAGAAAATCACATCCGGCAAGGGAGAGCATGGCGACATCGAGAAACTCGAAGAGCTCGGCGAGAACATCATAGCCGGAGCACTCTGCGGACTCGGAAACAGCGCGCCGAATCCAGTCCTCACAACTATAAAATATTTCAGGGAAGAATATGAAGAGCACATATATGACAAATTCTGCCGTGCAAAGGCATGCAGCGGCCTCGGAAAGTTCAGGATCGAGAATGCAGAATGCATTCTCTGCGGACTCTGTGTCAAGGCATGCGCATTCGGGGCAATCAGGGAAACGAGAAAGAGTTTCTACATTGATCAGGACTATTGCACCAAGTGCAAGGCCTGCGTTTCTGTCTGTCCCACAGAGGCAGTTAAGGTAGAGAAACATAAAAGACAACAAGTAAAGCAGTAGGGGCACGGCATGCCGTGCCCGTACGGAACGGGGCGCCGCATTAACCCTTTAAATAGAAAAAGACAGATTCAGGAGTAAATATGACTGAAAAGGATAAAAAGAACCCGGTAAAGATGGAAGATGTTCAGGCTAAAGCCGACGAGAAAAACTGCCCTGTACAAAGATCACTGGTATTCATCGAAGAGTTTCTCGCTGAACCCATGTGCGGGAAGTGCTTTCCCTGCGCAATGGGAAGCTACGAGACCAGGATCAGGGTCAATAAAATGATCGATGGGTCCGCTTCGGATGAAGACATTGAAACAGTACAAACTATTATGTCTCACATGCTGACAGCATCCAGATGCAAGAAGGGCAAGGATACCGGAACGTACATACTCGAACAGATGAAATCAGCTGATTTGAGAGATCATATCACAGGGACCTGCAAAACCGGTGAATGCAATGCTTTCACTTCATATCACATTATCCCGGAAAACTGCACAATGTGCGGCGACTGCCTTGAAGCATGCAAAGACAACGCGATAATTGGTGAGAAGGTAAAGCCATTTATGTCCGGATACATGCCATTTGAGATAGCACAGAAAAGATGCACAAAATGCGGCGAATGTATTAAAGTCTGCAAGGATAACGCTGTCAAGACAATGAAAACCAAAGAGATGGCCGAAGAACCTGTAGGGGCGTATCGCGATACGCCCCTACCTGAGATAGAACAGAAATTTAATTAATATAGGGGGTCTTAAATGTCCAACATAGTTACATTAACAATAGACGGAAAAGAGGTAAAAGTTCCCGAGGGGACCAACCTTATCGATGCCGCTGATTCAGTCGGTATCCACATCCCCAATCTTTGTTATATGAAGGGTATGAAAGGGGTCGGAGCCTGCAGACTTTGCCTTATAGAAGTAGAGGGCGGCAAAGGGCCTGTTCCGGGATGTATCGCAAAGGTCAAAGAAGGAATGGCCGTCACCACAGTTACTGATGACATCCAGAAGACCAGAAAATTTATCATTGACCTTATCGTATCCATGCATCCGCTGGATTGCATGACCTGTACAAAAGCGGGAGCATGTAACCTTCAGCAATACGCCTACGATTTCGAGATAAAGGAGTCGAGCCTCACAAGAAAGAGCTTCGGCTACCCTGTTGATGAAGCAAACCCGTTCATCAAGAGGGACCCTGACTACTGCGTGCTCTGCGGCAGGTGTATACGTGTATGTAAGGAACAGGGAACAGAAGTCCTGGAGTTCATGGGCAGGGGGGTCGGCGCCAAGGTTGGAACTGCGCAGGACAAACCCCTTCAGGAATCAGAGTGCACATTCTGCGGAAGCTGCGTGGACGTATGCCCGGTAAACGCCCTGCTCGAAGCGGACAGATGGAGAAAGGGACGTGAGTGGGAATACGACAAGACCAATTCAGTATGCCTTTCATGCGGGAGCGGCTGTGACATAAAAGTAAGCTCATCTGATAACAATGTTATAAAGATAAATTCCGGCGCGGAGGACGGTTCCGCTGACAAATACATCTGTGCTATCGGCAGGTTCGGATTTGAATCAGCCTCATCCGACGCAAGGATCACCACCCCGTTGAAAAAGGTGAAGGGCAAGTTCGAGAAAATATCCTGGAAGGAAGCCATAGGCATAGCAGCGGACAAACTAAAGGCGGCCGGCGCCAATGCTGGCATCATCAGCACAGCAGGGATACTCAACCAGGACGCGTTCCTGCTTTCAAAACTGGCGTCCGATGTGATCAAGACAAAGAACATCGATACTACCGTAAGCCTTTACGCTGACGCGGATTCGATGAACCATTCCGATTCAATAGACATCAACAGCGCTGATGTGATCGTCGTTGCGGGCCTCAATATATCCCAGCAAGACAGGATACTCCCCGCAGTTGACGCAACAGTTAAAAAGATGGCCGCGAGAGGAGCCAGGATCATCGTACTGGGTAACGCACATATCCCGGCAGCAAAGGTCACTATCGCCGGTGATGAGGCGGCTGCGCTCGCGCAGATCGCGAAGGGACTTATCGATAAAGGCAGCAAAGCAGACAAAAACCTCGTTACAGCAGTATCAGGAGTAACAGTATCTGAAGAGGCTGCAAGCGCGGCAGAGCTTATTGCCGGCGCATCCTATCCAATAGTGCTCTGTGCACCATCCCTCTTTTCTGCAGCAAGGAACCTTTCACTGCTTGGCAGAACCAAGGTAGCGGCAGTTCCTTATGAGGCCAACGCAAGAGGCGTTATAGCAATGGGAATGACAACCGAAGGCAAGACATACAAAGAAATGGCCGAAGGCGGTGCAGACGTTCTCCTGGCAGTCGGTGAACTCCCTGTGACCGCAAAGCCGAAGGCAGGTTTCATCATAGCGCAAACCTCGTACATGAACGGGCTTGCCAGGGAAGCGGACATCGTCCTTCCAGCGGCAACCGCTCTTGAGTCAAAAGGCACAATGGCCAACTACCTCGGCAAATTAAAAGAAGTAAACAAATGCGCTGATACAGCAGGTGAAGCAAAACAGCATAAGGACATCGCAATAGATATCTCAAAGGCAATGGGTAAGTCACTCCACAAAGCTGAGATCAAGGACGCTCATGAGGTGAGCGAAGCAAAGCTCAGCCCGTTCGAAAAGAAGGCCGGTCTCGATGCGAACCCGGCTGAACTTATTCAGGCCGTGAACGAATGCGCCCTCACCTACTCAAAGCTGGCTTGGCTGAAGGAAGCAAAAACAGCTAAGTAAGCTCTTCCAAACAGAAGAACAAACCGGGGAGGATCGAGCAATTGCTTGATCCTCTCTTTTTTTAACCCCTCTGTGTCTCCCCATATAAAGGGGAGAATTAAAGCTTATCCCCTCCTTACCCCCCTGCAGATTTGCTTCGCAAATCTAAGACGCGGGGGCTTTGCAAGGAGGGGGGCGGGGAGGTCATTGCTTTAACTCTTTAATGCGTCGCTCTATTTTGAATATAATTCCATCCAGATTCTCACTGATTTCTTTGTTCGTAAAACGCAAAAAAGTGAAACCGTAATGTTCTATTGTCTTCTGCCGTTGCATATCACGATACTCAGCACCCTCTTTAAAGTGAGGTAAGCTAGAAAAAGTGGACACCAAAATTAAGTAAAATAACTTAATGGAGGTGAGAGAATGAAAAAGATCCCATACGGGAAGTACACGAAGGAATTCAGGTTGGAAACAGTAAAGCTGGTAA
>BDTS01000033.1 GCA_002897915.1 bacterium BMS3Bbin09
CTGTCCGCCAAACTGCGCCTTACCTCCCAGCGGCTGCTGGGTAACAAGCGAGTATGGCCCGATAGAACGAGCATGTATCTTATCTTCAACAAGATGATGAAGTTTTATTATGTACATATTCCCAACTGTAACGGGCTTCTCGAAAGGCTTGCCGGTCTTTCCATCGTACAGGGTGATCTGCCCGCTTTCGGGAAGATTGGCCTCTTTCAGAAGGTCTTTGATCTCTTTTTCTGTCGCACCCTCAAATACAGGCGTCGAGATATAAATACCAAGCTCCTTTGCGGCCCATCCGAGATGAATCTCGAGTATCTGCCCGACATTCATTCGTGAAGGAACACCAAGGGGGTTCAGCACCACATCAACAGGTCTGCCGTCAGGAAGGTAAGGCATGTCCTCTTCGGGAACGACGATCGAGATAACACCCTTGTTACCGTGTCTACCCGCCATCTTGTCTCCGACCTGGATCTTTCTCTTCATGGCAATATATACCTTTACAACCTTGAGAACGCCCGGAGGAAGCTCATCGCCTTTTTTGAACTGCTCGATCTTTTTATTGAAAGCGCTTTCAAGCGCCTTTATTTTTGCCAGCGTCTCTTCTTCCATCTCCTTAAGCATGCCCTGCTTTGCCTCGTCCGCGATCTTTATCTTGCGGAGGGATTTATCAGGAATATCGGCAAGGTTTTGCTCGGTAAGCTTTTTGTCTTTGGCGCATACCGCGCCCTTGATACCGGTCACCTTTACATCCTCGGTTACCTTTTCTCCGACAAAAGCACTTCTTATTTTAGCGTAGGTATTCTCACCAAGTATCCTTACTTCATCTTCAAGGTCACGCTGCATGTGTATTGTCTTGTCTTCTTCGATACTCTTTGTCCTGGCGTCTTTTGCGGCACCTTTTCTGGTGAAGACCTTAACATCCAGGACCGTGCCCTCTATTCCGGGCGGGACATAGAGACAGTTTTCCCTGACCTCTTCGGCCTTCTCCCCGAAGATCGCCCTCAACAGTTTTTCCTCGGGTGTAAGCTGCGTCTCGCTCTTTGGAGTGACCTTTCCGACAAGGATATCGCCGGGTTTGATCTTTGCCCCGGTCCTGATAATTCCGCTTTCATCAAGGTCCTGCAGGGCCTCTTCACCGATATTGGGGATATCTCTTGTTATCTCTTCAGGCCCGAGCTTCGTCTCTCTTGCCTCTATCATAAAATCTTCAATATGTATCGATGTATATACGTCTTCCTTGACGAGCCTCTCACTGATGACAATGGCGTCCTCAAAGTTATACCCGCCCCACGGCATAAATGCAACGAGCGGGTTCCTGCCGAGAGCAAGCTCTCCCATGTCAGTGGCGGGGCCGTCCGCGATCACCTGGTTCTTCTTGACCCTGTCGCCTGATTTGACAATAACCTTCTGATTGATGCATGTCGCCTGGTTCGACCTGTAGAACTTGATCAGATTATATACATCTACGCCTCCGTCATCGCACCTGACCAGTATCCTCGTGGCATCAACGGCCTCGATCACTCCCGGCCTCTTTGCTATGATCAAAACACCCGAGTCCCGTGCAGCCACAGACTCCATACCGGTACCGACTCTCGGGGCATCCGTATGAAGAAGCGGTACAGCCTGCCTCTGCATGTTCGATCCCATCAAAGCCCTGTTGGCATCATCGTTTTCGAGGAATGGAATAAGCGCGGCGGAGATACTCACTATCTGTTTCGGCGAGACATCCATATATTTGACCTCGTCCGTAGTAACCAGCCTGAAGTCACCTCCGGCCCTAACCGAGATAGAATCACCTATCAGGGTACCGTCCGCCCCTAAAGGCGTCGTTGCCTGGGCTATGATATGTTTTTCTCCATCGATCGCGGAAAGGTACTCTATCTCTCCGGTAGCAACTCCGTTCGTTACCTTCCTGTACGGCGACTCGATAAACCCGAAATCATTGACCCTTGCGTAAGTGGCAAGAGAAGTGATCAGACCGATGTTCGGACCTTCAGGTGTCTCTACAGGACAGATACGTCCGTAATGGGTAGGATGAACATCCCTTACTTCGAATCCCGCCCTTTCCCTTGTAAGACCTCCGGGCCCGAGGGCGCTCAGCCTTCTCTTATGTGTGATCTCGGACATCGGGTTCGTCTGGTCCATAAACTGGCTCAACTGGCTCGATCCGAAGAATTCTTTTATAACTGCTATAACAGGCTTTGCGTTTATAATGTCATGCGGCATTGCGGTCTCAAGCTCCGTAAGCGTCATCTTCTCTTTAATGGCGCGCTCCATCCTCACGAGACCGATCCTGAACTGGTTCTCGAGAAGTTCACCGACCGCCCTTACCCTCCTGTTCCCGAGGTGGTCGATATCATCGACCTCGCCCTTACCGGCCCTCAGATTAAAGAGGTATCTAAGTATCTCTATTATGTCCTTGTCCGTAAGAACCCTTGTTTCTAGTGGAACATCGACCCCAAGGCGCTTGTTAAGCTTGAGCCTTCCGACCACCGAAAGGTCATACCTTTTGGGATCAAAGAAGAGCCCTTCAAAGAGCGATCTCGCATCAGCGATCGAAGGCGGCTCGCCCGGCCTGAGCTTTTTGTAGATCTCGACCAGCGCCTCGTCCGTATTTTCAACCTTATCAAGCAAGAGGGTGGCCCTGAGTGACGGAAGGTAGCGTATACCGTCTATGAAAATCAGTTGCAGATTCGGGATCTTCATTGACATTATCTCGTCAACGATCTCTTCTGTGATCTCTTTGTTGCTTTCGAGGATGACCTCACCGGTCTCCTGGTCGATAATATCGTTTAATGTTACTCTCCCGATAAGTTCTTCTTTGGTGATGGCGATCTTGGTGATATTCGCGGCCTCCATCTTTTTCAGGGCGGCTTTTGTTATCCTGCCGTTCTCCTTGACTATCACTTCTTTTGTCTTCGGAATAATGATGGGCTCGACGGTCCTGTGCCCCTGGAGCACTTCACTTACAGCGCGTGTCCCGGCACCGCCTTCTATCTTTATCTCTTCTATCGGGTAGTACTGTTTCAGTATTTCTTCTTCTGAATAGCCGAGGGCTTTAAGGATAATCGTGGCATGCAGTTTCTTCCTGCGGTCAATCCGTACATAAAGGGTGTCTTTTGTGTCAAACTCGAAATCGAACCATGAGCCTCTTGCAGGTATGATCCTGGCGGAAAAAATGACCTTCCCCCCGGCCGCCTGAGACTTACCCTTGTCATGGCTGAAGAAAATTCCAGGTGAGCGGTGCAGCTGACTTACCACGACCCTCTCAACGCCATTAATGACAAAAGTACCGGTATCGGTCATTAAGGGGAGTTCCCCTATATAGACCTCCTGTTCTCTTGATTCTTTCAACCTCTTCTTGCCGTCTTCCCCTTTTTCCCAGAGGTTCAGCATCACCCTTATCTTCAAAGGCGAAGAGAAGTTTACACCCTTATCAAGGCACTCCCTCAAACTGTATTTCGGATTGCCGATTATGTACTCGATAAACTCGATTGAAGCGGTCTCATTGTAATCCATAATAGGGAATACACTTTTGAACGCCGCCTGCAGTCCGCTCTCTTCCCGCTTTTCAGCCGGAATATTTTCCTGCATAAAACGCTCAAAAGACCGCCTTTGGATCTCGATCAGATTTGGAATTGCCAAAATCTCAGGGACCTTACCGAAGTTTTTTCTAACCCTTAAGCCTTCTGCCATAATTCTCCTTTTTTCAGAACACAGAACCCTAATTTCAGAACACAGACCCTGCGACTTCGATCCATACTCCCTTGCCTGCCTGCCGGTAGGCAGGCTCTGCGCGCTTTATTCTCAGTTTATTTCAGTTCTACTGTTGCGCCCTGTTCTTCAAGTTTTGCCTTTATTGATTCTGCTTCTTCTTTCGGCACCGCTGTCTTAACAGGCTGAGGAGCACCATCAACAAGTTCCTTTGCCTCTTTAAGTCCCAGGCTTGTGACCTCTCTGACTGCCTTGATGACCTGGATCTTCTTGTCACCGATTGCGGAAAGGACAACGTCAAATTCTGTTTTCTCGGCCGCGGCAACCTCTCCACCAGCTGCTGGAGCACCGGCCGCTGCCACTGCTACAGGCGCTGCAGCGCTCACTCCGTATCTTTCTTCGAATTCCTTAATGAACTCGGACATCTCAAGGATCGTCATTTTATCAATAAATTCTAAAACATCTTCTTTTGTAGCTGCCATTTCTTCCTCCTTAGCACTTATAAAAGCCCCCGGGAATCCCGGAACAACTCTTAATTTTCATTTTTTTTGTTTTTTAATGCTTCCAATGCGTATGCGAATCTTGTAACTGTAGCACTCAGTAAGCCGGCAAATTTCGTAGCGGGCGCGTTCATTGCCCCGGCAAGCATTGCGAGTTGGACATCTCTCGGCGGCAGCAGGGATATGACCTTCATCTGCTCAAAGTCACAGACACTCCCTTCAACTACCCCGCCTTTGATCTCCAGCTTTTCATTGGCTTTACTGAACGCAAGAACCTTCTTTACCAGGAGTACCGGATCATCATACCCGATGGCAACACCAAGCGGTCCTAAAAAAATGTCTTTTACAGCATCAACGGAAGTCCCCTCAGCGGCCCTTCTGGCGAGAGTATTTTTTATAACCCTGTACTCAAGTTCAGCAGACCTAAGGCTGTTCCGCAGTTCTGTGATCTCTTCGACGTTAAGTCCACGATAATCGGTAAAGACAACGCCTTTTGCCTTTGCGAATTTTTCCTGAAGCTCTGAAACTACTCGGATTTTATCTTCTTTATTCAGCTCATTCACCTCCTCTTGTACATCAGAGAATGCAGATTAGTTGAGTTGAAAGCAGAGAAAGGTGGATGTGGTCTATTAATCCTTAAGAGCACTTGCATTTTCTCACTTCTAACACAGTCTATGCAGGCCTTTTGGCTTTAGGACCAAGGTCCCATTGATGCCCTGTTTAAACAACCCCCGTGGGTCGTACCAGCAGTCTCTGACTTATTTTATGTCTAAGTTCTTAGTTAAACCAAGAACCGGTACTAACAAAATATAGTTAAACCCTTCCGCTTAAGCGGATGCCAAACTCGAAGCAGTCACAGGGACTCCCGCGCCCATCGTGGATGAGATCGAGATCTTCTTGAGATACTTACCTTTTGCAGTTGAGGGTTTTGCCTTTTCAATAGCTTTGACAACGGTCTTTGCGTTATCGATCAGTTTGTCGTTCTCAAAGGATACTTTACCTATGGAGACATGGATAACACCCGCTTTTTCAGTCCTGTAATCGGCCTTACCAGCGGTTATGTCCTGAACCGCCCTTCCAACGTCAAAGGTAACGGTACCTGATTTGGGGTTAGGCATAAGCCCACGCGGTCCAAGGACCTTACCAAGCTTGCTCACCAATCCCATAACGTCCGGTGTCGCCACTACCTTGTCAAAATCCATCCATCCACCCTGGATCTTCTCTACAAGATCCTCGGCTCCTACAGCTTCCGCCCCAGCGTTGGTTGCTTCGATCCCTTTTTCGCCCTTGGCAAAAACAATTACCCTAACTTTTTTGCCGAGTCCATGGGGCAGTACAACGCTTCCCCTGATCATCTGGTCCGATTTTTTGGGATCTACTCCGAGATTAATAGCCAGATCAACCGTTTCATCAAATTTTGTATGGACAAGTTCCTTGACCATAGTAACGGCCTCTTCAATATTATACTGATTGGTTTTGTCTACTTTTTCTTTTGCCTTATCGTGTTTCTTACTCATAGCTCCTCCAAAAACTGATCACAAAGATCAGATATAATTCTTATTTTACCTCTATCCCCATGCTCCGGGCTGTTCCCTCGATTATCTTAACAGCACTCTCCATGCTGAACGCGTTAAGGTCCGGCATCTTGGTCTTGGCGATCTCCTCCACCTGTGCAGCGGTTATCTTTCCGACTTTTTCTTTGTTGGGTTCGCCCGATCCCTTGATCACGCCCGCTGCCTTCTTGATAAGCTCTGACGCCGGCGGTGTTTTAAGAATAAACGAAAAGGTCCTGTCCTTATATATAGAAAGCACTGCCGGGATGATCGTATCTCCCATTGCCTGTGTCTGCGCATTAAATGCCTTGCAGAAATCCATTATATTGATCCCGTGCGGTCCAAGTGCCGGGCCAACTGGAGGAGCCGGATTTGCCTTGCCTGCCGGTATCTGAATTTTTACCAATGCCATTACTTCCTTCTGCGCCATAACTGCCTCCGATAACAAAACTGAAAAATAAGTTCTGCTGAATATTTTTTAATTTTTAAAATTTTTTATTTTAATCTATTACGATTTCTCAACCTGCATAAAGTTCAATTCCACAGGAGTCTGCCTGCCGAATATGGTAACCATAACCCTCAGCTTATTGTGATCCTGGTCTATTTCATCCACAAACCCGTTAAAGTTGGCAAAGGCACCGTCTAATATCCTGACCGGGTCGCCCCTGTCAAACTTTGCCATTACCTGGGTCGCGGGACCTTCCTCAATCTGCTGGACAATAACATCTATCTCTTCCTGTTGTACCGGGGACGGCTTTTCACCGCCGACGAATCCGGTGACCCTCGGCGTACTGCTGACGAGGTGCCATGTTTCATCATCAAGCGTCATATTTATGAGAATATATCCGGGATAGAATTTCTTTATGGACTCTTTTTTCTTTCCTGCCTTAAGCTCCACGACTTTTTCCGCCGGGATCAGGATCTCTCCGACCTTTTCTTCAAGGCTCCTTCTCCGGACATTGTCCTCGATGCTTAACTTGACCTTTTCCTCATACCCCGAATATGTGTGAACTACGTACCAATTATTTGCCATTAGTGTCTCCTACCTCACAACCATTCCTACAAGTTTGGAAAGCAGCAGATCTATGCCTCCCAAAAATATTGCAATTATCAATACCAGGACAACCACAACCCTTGTAGAGTCTATTACCTCGTCCCTGGACGGGAATGCGACTTTTTTCAGTTCGTTTTTTACTTCTTTAAAAAAGATATTTATTTTATTAAACACTTCTATTCCCTTACCAGACATTTCTTGCAAAATGGCAGGCCAGGAGGGATTCGAACCCCCAACCCCCGGATTTGGAGTCCGACGCTCTACCAATTAGAGCTACTGGCCTATTCCAAATTCATTGCATCCTGGTGTCTGAAATTTACATTTTATACCACAGGCATAAGTCTCATTGAAGCGGATTACACACCGCTTAATTCGGCTTTATGCTTTTGTCTCTTTATGCTCAACGTGTTTCCTGCAGCTTCTGCAGTATTTCTTCAGAACAAGCTTCTCGGGTTTATTCTTCTTGTTCTTCGTAGTCGAATAGTTCTTGTTCTTACAGCTTGTACATTGTAAAAGTATTATGTCCTGCATTTATCCTCCGCTTGCCGTCGCCTGCCTACCGGCAGGCAGGTTCTTATTCGATTATTTCCGTAACAACTCCGGCGCCTACGGTCCTGCCGCCTTCCCTTACTGCGAATCTCAGCTCCTTCTCCATCGCGATCGGCACGATCA